>JAFMJW010000377.1 GCA_017853315.1 Alphaproteobacteria bacterium | reverse complement strand
CGGGGAGCCGAGCGTGAGGAAGAGCGAGGTCACGCGGCGCTCCCCGCCCGGGCAGAGTCCTTCTCCGAAGGGTCGGCGGGCGAGGCCTCGCGCGTTCCCGCACACGCGGCGACGAAGTCGAGGGTGCGTCGCGCGATCGTCGACCAGTCGAAGTCCCCCGCGCTCGCGAGCGCCCCGTTCGAGAGTCGCTCCCGCAGCCCCCGGTCTTGGGCGAGCTCCGCGACGGCTGCGGCGAGCGCGTCGGGGTCGGCGACCGGGACGAGTCGCATGTTCTCGCCGTCGCGCCAGGCGGGGTCGGGGAGTTCCGGCCTCGTGGTGACGATCGCGCAGCCGTGCGCGAGCGCCGCCGTGAGCGTACCGCGGCGGTGGGAGGCGCCATCGCGATAGGGCAGCGCGACGACGTCGCACGAGAGCAGGTGAGCGGACACGTCGCGGGCGGGCAGGTGGTCGGTCACGGAGACGCGATCGCGCAGCCCGAGCCGCTCGAGGTCGCGTTCGAACTCCGCCGCGAAGTCCTCGTGCCCGGAGCCGAGGGTTCCGACCGAGCCTCCGATCAGGACGAGGCGGACCCGGTGCCCGCCGCGCACGAGGCGATCGAGGGCGAGCAGCAGGTCCCGTGCGCCCTTCAGGGGATGCTGGAGCCCGAAGTGGCCGACGAGGAGGTCGTCGCGGGCGACGCCCATGCGCGTACGGAACGCGTCGCGCTCCCAATCCGCCGGCGGCGCACAGGGGACGTTGCTGCCGATCGGGATGCGGGCCGCGAGCCGGGCTCCCCGTCGGCGGAGTTCGTCCAGGTCCCGGGGCTCGGCCGCGACGACGCCCTTCGACGACCGGGCGAGGAGCGTGACGGCGTCGCGGCGCAGGCGGCCCGCGAGCGGGAAGAGCCACGGGACCCGCAGGTCGTGAAAGGTGGTGACGACGGGCACGCCGGCCACCGCGGGGAGGAAGTGGATCGGCCCGCGCAGATGGAAGGCCCCGGCCTGGTACTGCAGCAGAAGCGCGTCCAGCCGGAGCCGCCTCGCGAGCGCGCGGGCGCGAAGCAGCGCCCCGGAGCTCCATCGGTGGCCGATCGAGTGGACCTCGATCCCGTCGACCCGCGTCCCGGCGCACGCGCTCGGCACGAGCGCGTGGACCCGGGCGCCGAGCGCCGCGAGTGCGCCCCCGAGGGACGCCGCGTAGTCGCCGACGCCGCCTTCCATCGGCGGAAACTCGCCGGTGACGAGGCCGAGCCTCACGGGGGGAGCGCCGGTCCAGCGGGCATCTGGGAGGACGCTACAACGGGCACCCGGGCGCGACAACGCGAGGGGCACCGTCGGGGAGCGAGAAAAGACTTGACCCCTCGTCCGTCCCTCGTGCAGGATCCGCCGCGACTCTTCGGGCGCGTTCGGGACGGTCCCGACCGGTTGCGACGAGGCGAACGGCACCACCCCCACCGAACCCCGCGAGACCGGGGGCTCGGAGATCGGATCCGATGCACCCCCGACACGAGGACTCTCTCGCGTTCGCGCGACGTCGAACGAAGGCCGCGCGCGGCGCTCTCGCGTCTCTCGCGATGGCCGCCTGCGTCGTCACGGCACTCTCTCCCGGCGCGCAGGCGTCGCCCCCGGGCCCGCCGCCGCCGTCGGATCTCCTCCTCGATACGGATCCCGGCCCGTCGGGATCGCTCGTGCTCGAAAAGGGCCGCATGCGGCACGCGGTCGGCCGCGACAACGGAACGCTCCGGGTCTCGGGGCTGTTCGACGCACGCGACCAGGCGGCGACCTTCGAGGACCGCGTCCTTGCGGACGCGAGCTCGATGCAGGTGCGCGACGGGGGCTCGTTCGTGGCGGACCTCCGGTTCGTGGGTTGCGCGACCCTCCGCCGAAGTCTCCGCTGCAAGAGTCCCGACCGCGGCGTGCAGGTCTCGTTCCGCGCGACCGACCAGCCGAACGTCTACAAGCTGACCGTGACCGCGAAGAAGCTTTCGACGGCCGTGACCGGCGTGCCGCAGCCGAAGGGGCCGATCTCGGCCGTGTTCTCCGACGGCGCCGGGAACGATCGCCCGGGGGCGCTCTCGGACTGCAAGAAGAGCGGGCGCCACGCGCTGCGCTGCAAGCACTGATCGAGCGCGCGCGGATCGCGGCTTCGGGCAGGCACGGGCAGGGCGGCTTCGTCGGGGGGCGGTGACGGGCCGGGGACTGGCCTCCGCGGCGGGGCCGCCGCGCGGGGTGTGATCGCGCGGTGTCGGTCGACCACGTCGCCGAGAGTCCGCGCGACCAGGGCATTGGTGTCCGCCGAGTAGTGGACCGCGCCGAAGACCTGCTCCATCGGCAGGGCCGACGTGCCCGCGTGGATCGGCTCCAGCAGGTCGACCGACTCGATCCCGCGTCGGCGGATCGCCTCGACGAGCGGGCTCCCGAGCTCGGGCTTGCCCTCGCGACGCCGCTGCAGGTCGTTGCGGTTGGGAAAGAAGACGACGACCGGCACGGCGCCCGACTCGCGCACCGACTCGGCGAACCTCGCGAGGACCGCCTCGGTGACGCGATACGCCTGCCCGCCCGGAATCCAGCCGGTCTCGAAGGCAGGAGGATCGAGCAGGCGGCGGGCGAATCTTCGGCCGAGCCGCGCGAGCCGCACCGACGGCAGTACGTCGAGCGGCGTGCCCGGGTGCCAGCCCGAGCGCTGGTACCAGAGGTCGTCGCGACCCATCGATGCGAGCGTCGGGGCAGGGTCGTCGAGCAGGGG
>JAFMJW010000103.1 GCA_017853315.1 Alphaproteobacteria bacterium | reverse complement strand
AGCAGCTCGCGCGTCAGGTCGTACCCGGGCAGGAGGTGGAAGTCGGTCTCCTCGGGCGCAGCACCGCGGCGGTCGGGGCGACCCTCCCGGCCCCGCCAGTCGTCGATCCGGTGACGCAGCTCCTCGAGCTGCGTCTCGACGAACCGGTAGGCGAGGCTGTGTGCGCGCAGCGCGCCCGCGAGGGGACGGTCGAGCTGTTCGGGAGGCGGCCAGCGCACCTGTTCGAGCCGGCCGTCGACGAAGCGGAACGCGGGCCGGAGTTTCATGCCGTCGACGTTGTCGCCCGGGTCGGTGCGCGAGAAGACGAGGATCACCGCGTCGTAGCGGCGCTTCGCGAGGAGATCCTCCATGAGCAGCATCTCCTGCGCGGTGCCGTAGGAGCTGACGGCGCGGTTCTCGACGGCGACCCGGGGGCCCAGTCGGCGCTGCAGCTCGTCGGTGAAGAGCTCGCCCTGCTCGACGCCCCAGCCCCAGGCGAGCGAGTCGCCGAGCACGAGCACGCGCCGCGGCGCTTCCGCCGGAGGCGCCGGGTCCTGGCGCCGGAAGCCGTCGGGGCCCTGCTCGACCAGCACGTCGAAGGCGCGCTCGCGAAAGCGCAGCGCGACCCCGGGCCGCCCCGTCCAGCCGAGCCGCCCGTCGCCGCGGTGGAAGTCCTTGAACACGTTGATCGTGCTGCCGCGGACGCCGAACAGGCGCAGCTGGATCTCGAGCGCCGCCATCGCGAACAGCAGCGAGACGAGCACGACGCGCAGCACGGTGGCGGCCCGGCTCGAGAGCGAGCGTCGCCCGTCTCCCTTCCCGGGCAGCCCGGACGACGACCCGTTGCCCTCTCCGTCCGCGCCGGCCGCCGGGCGATCCTCGTGCGTGCGCGGTCCCATGCAGCGAGACTCGCGGCTATCCGAACACCGTGCGCGCCGCAAACCTGCGGGTCGGTGGAGCGTGCACGCGGCGATGGCGCGAGGCGCCGGTCGCGGACGGCGAGCGTCCGCGCACGCTCACCGCGCGACGGTCGCGGGAGCGGACGGGACCGTCGGGACGAGGCCGGAGGCGGCGTGATCCGGGAGCTCGGTCGTCGCCGACGCCTCGCCGAGAATCGCCGCCCGCGAGACGGGCGACGAGAGCAGTGCCGCGGCGACGGCCCGGTGCCCGGCCGGGGTCCAATGGCCGTCGGGGAAGATCGTCTCGCCGCGGTGGTCGACGAATCCCTCGCCGACGTCGACGAAGGGGATTCCCGCCCGTCGGCAGGCATCGACGACGAGATCGCGCGCCGCCCGCGTCGCCGCCTCGGGTGCCCCGGCCGGAAAGACGTGGTGCGGCTCGTAGGCGACGACGAACTCGGCGCCATGCGCCGTGGCGATGCGCTTCATCTCCCGCAGGAGCTCGCGCGCCAGGTCGTGCCCCGGCAGGCGCCGGAAGTCGGCCTGCGGCGGAGCGGCCGGCGTTCCGTCCACCTCGCGCGAGCCCGCCTTCCCCTTCCGCAGGAGTTCGCGACCCCGGCCCTCGACGAATCGCCACGCGAGGCTGTTCCGGCGGAGCCAACCCGCGAGCGGGCGATCGGATGTTCCCGGAGGCGGGTGTCGGACTTGCGCGAGGCGCCCGCGAGCGAAGCGGAACGCGGGTCGCAGCGCGTTGCCGTCGACGTCGTTCACCGGGTCGGTGCGCGAGTAGACCAGGATCACCGCGTCGTAGTGCCTGCGCGCGAGCAGGTCCTCCATGAGGAGCATCTCCTGCGCGGTGCCGTAGGAGCAGAGGGCGCGGTTCTCGACCGCGACCGCCGGGCCCACGCGGCGCTGCAACTCGTCGGTGAGGAGGTCGCCCCGGCCGATTCCCCAGCCCCACGCGAGCGAGTCGCCGAGCACGAGGACGCGCCGCGGAGCGTCCGCCGGCGGTTCGGGATCCGGCCGCCGGAACCCCTCCGGACCGTGCTCGACGAGCACGTCGAACCCCTCTCTGCGGAACCGGAGCGCGACGTCCGGCTGCCCCGTCCAGCCGAGTCGAGCGTCACCGCGATGAAAGTCCGGGAAGATGGCGACGACCTCTCCCGGTCCGCCCGCGAGTCGAAGCGCGACTTCGAGCGCGGCCCACCCGACGAGCAGCGACGAGAGCACCACGAGGAGCGCCGCGCCGGCCCGCCTCGCGGGGGATCGCCGCGAGACGCTCGACGCTTGCGGAGTGGGCGGCGAGCCGTCCGTCGCCCCGGCCGCGACGCGCGACGCGCGATCCCCTTCCTCGTGCGATCCCATCGGCGGCCTCCGCGGCTACCCGAACCCCCCGCGAGCCGCAATGCGGTCGACCTCCCCGGTGCGACTTCGTATCGGGATCCGGTCGCACCGGTCCGACGCGCGCGGAGGGCTTCGCCGCCCGACGCTCGCGACGACCTGCCGGAGCCTCGTGCGGGAGGCCGCCGGCCTCTGGTATCGATCCCCGGATGCGGATCGTGCGCGGGATCGGGGCGTTTCTCGTCGCGACGCTGCTGTTCCTCGCCCTCGCGGAGCTCGGGCTCCGCGCGTGGCTCTCGACCCACGTCATCTACGACGTCGAGATGTCGCGCTACGCGCAGCTCGTGAAGCTCGAGTCGCCGAATCCCGCGATCGGCCACGTGCACCGCCCCGGGGCACGGGCGCACCTGATGGGCGTCGACGTCTCCATCAACTCCGACGGCCTGCGCGACGTCGAGCACGCCCGCGAGCGCGACGGACGGCGCCGGATCGCGGTGCTCGGGGACTCGCTCACCTTCGGCTGGGGCGTCGAGCGCGAGGACACCTTCGCGGCCCTGCTCGGCGGGATGCTGGGAGGCGACCGCGAGGTCGAGATCCTGAACTTCGGGACCGGCAACTACGACACGACCCAGGAAGTCGCGCTGTTCCGCGAGAAGGGCCTCGCCTATCGTCCCGACGAGGTCTTCCTCTTCTACTTCATCAACGACGCCGAGCCGGTGCCGAAGAAGAGCGCGCTCTCGTTCCTCGCGAACTTCCGCGTCACGACCTTCTACTGGTCGCGGATGCGCGAGCTGTTCGCCGGCCGGTCGGGCAACGAGGACTTCCGGACCTACTACTCGAACCTCTACCGCGACGGCGAGCCGGGCTGGGAGGCGACGAAGACGGCCCTGCGCGAACTCGCGGCCCTCTGCCGCGAGCGCGGCATCGGCCTCCGGGTCGTCCTCCTGCCCGAGTTCCACGAACTCGTCGACTACCCCTTCGAGGACGCCCACGAGAAGGTCGTGCGCGTGCTGCGCGAAGAGAACGTCCCGGTGCTGGACCTGGCCCCGGCCTTCGCCGACCAGCGCGACACGCACTCGCTGTGGGTCTCGCTCGACGACGCGCATCCCAACGCGAAGGCGCATCGCCTGATCGCCGAGCGGAGCCTCGCCTTCCTGCGCGGCGACGCGAGACCGGCGACGGCGGGCGGCACCCGCGGGGCGGGCGGGGCTCCCGCTGCGAGTGCACCCGCTTCTCCGCCCGCACCGGCCGCGGGGGCGGCACCGGCAGACGCGGCTGCGGACCCGCGCTAACGCGCCGGCTCGCCGCGCGACGCCGCGCGCGCCACGTCGGCTGCGGCCGCGGGATCCGCGGGCAGCTCCAGGTTCGCCTCGCGGTAGAACAGCAGGACGAGCGCGATCGCCAGCATCGAGAGTCCCGACACCGTGCCGGCCACGCGCCGCAGCGTGCCGCCGGTCCGCAGCTCGAGCAGGCGGGCCGCCGCGAGCACGAGGGCGAGCGCCCCCATCGCGACATGGGTGACCTGCACGAGGTAGCTCGCCTTCCCCTCGAAGGCCGTGTGGGCATGGGTGACGAGCAGCACGCCGCCCGCCGCCGCGAGGACCGGGAAGACCCGGGCGAGCCGGCCGGCCGAGTCCGACGTGCGCGCACGCCACTCGACGAGACCGAGCGCCAGCGCCAGCACCGCCGCGAGCCGGTGCTGGAAGCCTTCCGCGTCGCTCGAGAGCGGCGAGAGCGTGCCGAAGGGCCAGATGCCGTCGCTCGCGCAGGAGCGGAGAAAGACGAAGGCCGCGAGCACGACGAGCCCGAGCGGCCAGTTCCGCGCCCAGCGCGCGCGCGGCGAGAGCAGCATCAGGATCGCCATCGGCAGGACGACGAGCCCTGCCACGTTGTGGCTGAAGTTCGACCAGGAGTAGGCGGTCGCGGTGCGCTCCCAGCCGACCACGGCGAGCGGGTCGGCGGTCGCCGCGAGCTTGGCCGCGACCGAGGGCGTGCGCAGGGTGGGCCACTTGGGCGCGAAGGTCGTCGCGACCTCGGCGAGCGTCGCCTGCGTCTCGGTCGTGTCGACCGCCGGCGGCTGCGAGGCCAGCGCCGCGGCCGTGAACAGGGCGCCGACGAGCAGCAGGGCCTCGACCGAGACGAAGGCCGCGTCCTGCGCGCCGACCGCAGGGTCTCGCGACGCCCCCGCCGGTCGGCTCCGGGCGGAGAGGAACGTCGCGCCGCCGAGCCCGGCCGCGAGCGACACGAGCGCGAGTTTCCCGAGCAGCAGCGATCCGGGCCCCGAGCCGACCAGCGCCTGCCACGATCCGAGGTAGGCCACGGTGAGCGGCAGCCCGGTCGCGACCGACAGCGCCACCGCCGGGATCGCCACCCGCCAGAAGCGCGCGACCGCGTCCTCGAAGGCCGCGGCCTCGGGCGGCGACTCCGCCACGCGCGCGCGACCCCAGAGCAGGGCCAGCAGCAGGACTCCGCCCGCCCATGCGCCGGTCGCCGCCTGGTGCGCGACCGTGAGCGCCATCAGCCAGCCGCGATCCTCCAGCCGCGAGGTCGCATGCGTGAGCCACGCTCCCGCGATCAGCACCGCGCCCACGAGCGAGGCCGCGAGCGCCCAGCGGCCGCGGTCGTCGGTGCGGGCGGCGACGAAGCGCGCGGCGACCGCGAGCGCCACCGCTGCGACGAGGCGCGCGAGACCCGCGCGCGCCTGCGGCGTCGCCGCGAAACGCGAGAGGGCGTCGGGGCCGAGGTAGCTGCGCAGGACGAGCAGCTTGATCGCGAGGAGTGCGGCCTCGCAGAGCGCGAGACCCAGGGCTCCGCGCGCAAGCAGGCGGGCCGTCCGGACGGCGACCGGGTCCCCCGCCGGGCGGTGCGTCGCGCGGAGCACGATCGTTCCCCACGGAACCGACGCGACCACGACCGAGAGCAGGACGAGCAGCAGCCCGTCGAGGATCCCGGCCGTGAACTCGGCGATCCCGAGCACGCGGGCGTCAGTCCCCGGCCGCGACCGAGAAGCGGAGCAGGTTCTCGGTCACGTGGCCATCGACCGCGAGTACCTTGTACCGCAGCCCGAAGGGGCCGGCGGACAGCGGGGGAAGGTCGAGCGCGATCTCGTTGCGGGCCGCGCCCGCGCGCAGCGGGATCTCGCGCTCGGCTCCCTTCGCGTCGACCAGCACGACACGCGACAGCGTCGGCTCGACCGCGGAGTTGAAGGAGAGGACGACGGCCTGCGCCGTGTCGGGCGGCACGCGCTTGGGCAGCGAGGACTTCTTCAGCACGGCGTGGGCGCGGGCCTCGGCCGCGAGAAGGACGACCGTCGCGATCGTGAGCAGGAGCGCGGGAAGCCGTCGCATCCTCTCCGGGTACACCGCGCGGGGCGCGACCGGCAAGGCAGCCGGCGCACGGGTCGAACCGGCGACGCGTGCGCGGGGCGCGCGGTGCGTCGCCCCGATCACGCCGGGCGCACCACCCGGTAGACGACCGAGCCCCACGCGACGGGCAGGGCGTGCTCGCGGGTCGCGACCTCGACCGCGATCGAGAAGAGGTCGCCGGTGCGCCACGGCGGCTGCGCGATCGCGACCAGGTCGGCGACGGCCGGCGCGCGGGCTACGGTCAGGTGCATCGCGATCGTCGAGGCGCGCCCGCGCGGGTCGAAGCCGCCGGCCGTCCACGCGGAGGCCCCGCCCGCCGCATCGACGAGCGTCGCGATCGCACCCGCGTGCACCTGCCCCGCCTCGTCGGCGAGCAGGTCCTGCCACGGCAGCAGCGCCACCACGCCTGCGCCCGGGATGCGGGCGGACCGCACCTGCAGGCGTGCCGAGAAGGCGCTGCCGCTGAAGCGGGAGAACGAGAGCCGCGAGAGCGCCTCGCGATGACTCGCCGGCAGCCCCTCGCCGTCGGCCGACGGCGAGGGCTCGGCGCGATCGGAGTCGCCGACGGCGCGCGCGGCGAGCAGTCCGCGGGCGATCGGCGCGCCCGAAGGGTCCGACACCGAGACCTCGGCGAAGCCGACGGCGCGACCGCGGCGCACCGTGCGAGCCTCGGCGACCACGTCGCGCTCGACGGCGGGGGCGACGAAGTGGATCGAGAGATCGACGGCGGCCGGCCGCAGCCACGGCGACCGCGTGGGGTCGGCGGCCCTCGCACCGGTCGTGGCGACTTCCTCCGCGGCTCGCGAGGCCGGGCCGGCCGGCGCGCGCCCCTCGGCGGAGGCCTCGCGCTCGAGGGCGAGGGATCCGGCGGTCTCGACCAGCGAGGCGATCACGCCGCCGTGGAGCGTGCCGTTGCGGTTGGCGTTGTCGGGACGGTGCGCGAGGCGCAAGCGGACGCCGGACGGGATCGGCTCGGCCGCGTCGATGCCGATCACGCGCAGGAACGGCGCGTCGAGCGGGATCGTCGGTGCGTCGGCGCGTTCGCGGGGGCTCGACATGGCGGCTCGGGCGGGGGTTCGGGTCCGGGCGTGCCGCCGGGCGGCCGCGCGGCCGCGCCCGCGGCGGGACGGCACGCGGCCGTCGCATCGCCGACCCCGGCCCTGATAGCGTCGGTCCCGTGAAGGTGCACCCGCGGCTCTCGGTGAGCCAGGCCTCGACGATCGGCTGGCCGCTCGATCGCGACCTCGAGCTCTGGTCGTCGCTCGGAGTCCGGGAGGTGGGCCTGCTGCAGCGCAAGCTCGAAGCGACGGGCGACCTCGCGCAGGCGATCGCGGTCGTGCGCGCGGCACCGGGGCTTGTCGTCGACAACCTCGCGGTCGGCGACTCGTTCGAGCTCGCGAACCCCGCGCAGTGGGAGCGCGGCCGCGATCGACTGCGCGGCTGCCTCGAGACGGCAGCGGCGCTCGGGAGCCGCTGCGTCGTCGTCACGACCGGCGGACCGCGGGGGCTCTCCTGGGAGGGCGCGGCCGACGCCTTGTCGGAGGCGATCGCGCCGGTCGTCGACGAGGCGCGCGCGCAGGGGTGCTCGCTCGCGGTCGAGAACACGAACTCGCTCCGACTCGACATCAGCTTCGCGAACACGCTGCGCGACACCTGCGACCTCGCGCGACGGCTCGGGATCGGCGTCTGCATGGAGGTCAACAACGCCTGGTGCGAGCGCGGGCTCGACGAGACGATCCGGCGCCACGTCGACCTGCTGCGCATCGTGCAGGTGAACGACTTCGTCGTCGGCACGCTGCAGACGCCCGACCGCGCGGTGCCGGGCGACGGCGACATCCCGCTGCGTCGCGTGCTCGGGCTCCTGCTCGAGGCGGGGTACGGCGGGCTCTTCGAGCTCGAGATCGTCGGGCCGCGGATCGAGGCGGAAGGTTACGCCTCGGCGGTCGGCCGCGGGCTCGAGCACGTCGGGGCGCTGCTGTCGGACCTCGGGGCCTGAGCGCCGGCGCGCGCGCGGCGCGCGGCTCGTCGCGCGCCTCCCTCTCCGGCCGCGCGGACGAGCGAACGAGGAGCCGGCGCGGACTCCTTCGAGTCGCGGCGCTTCAGCCGGCGACCGGGGCGGGGAGGTCGCCCAGGTGCAGGACGCCGAAGAGGAGCGTCTGCACGACCTGCCAGCCCAGCGAGCCGCCCGCGGCGCGGAGCTGCGGCAGGTAGATCAGCGTCTCCACCACGTGGGCGACGAGCAGCAGCCAGAAGACCGCCCGGCCGATCTGGGAGCCGGGCATCGTCCGGCCCCCGATCACGCAGCCCAGGGCCCAGGCCCACACGCCGAGCAGAAGCGTCTTCGCGATCATCTCTCGTTCACCTCGCCCGACGTCTGGCGCGCCCATGCTCGACGCGATCGTTGGCCCGGTGGTCCTATCACCGCGCGGCCGGGCTGACGAACGTCGGGCGAGGTCGCCCCGTACCCCCATCCCGCGTCCGGTCCCGAACGACGAAGGGGGCGGATCGCTCCGCCCCCTTCGGGTCTCGTGGGTCGGGGGACAGCCCGCTCGGGCGTCCCCGGTTCGGACTTCCGGTCAGGGAAGTCGCCTGCAGGTCAGCTTCGTCTCCCTCGACGCCGTGTACCTGCACTCGCTCGCCGGGTCGCCGATCGTGTCGCCGCGGCCCTTGCCTTCCGGCGAGTGCACGACCACCGCGAGCGGCAGGGTGTCGAGGTTCGGGAACGGGATGATCGTCCGCTTGTTCATGCGGGCGATGACCTTGAAGAAGCTCAGTGCGGAACGGGGAGCGAGGACGAGCAGGCCGCCGTCGGTCTTGCAGCGGACGCGGCGATAGTTCGCGCCGCGCGCGACGCACTCGTCGCCCGTGAAGTCGACGCGATCGATCTCGATGAACGAGCTGCCGGCGCTGTCCATGTAGCCGAAGGACACGCCCGCGCCGTCCGCGTCGATGTCGTCGGGCATCTGCTCGTTGGGCAGCGTGTTGAGCTCGCCTTCCGCGTTCCAGCGGTCGCTCGGCGCCGCCACGCTGGCCGCGGGGGCCGGCATGCCGACCACGCTGACCTTCGTCTTGGCCTCGGCCTTGCGGAGGCTGAAGGAGCAGTCCAGCGTGCCGTCGGTGTCGAGCAGGCAGGCCTGGGCGGACGGAACCGCCACGAGCCCGATCCCCACGGCGAACGTGAGCAGCAGGAGGGACTTCCAGGGGCGCAGCGCCGGAATCGATCTCGACATGGTCTAGGGCTCCTCGGGTTTTCGGTATGCGTGGAGCGGCTTCGGAGAGCCGACGGCCGCGATGCTGCGGCAATCCGGGCGGGGAGTCAACGGTTTTTCGCACGGGTTTCGCACCCTGCGATCCCGGGCCGCCAGGCGCCCGAGCGGGCTGCGCCGGGGCGCGACGCGCCGCGTCGGCGAGTGCAAGGGGCGCGGCGGCGGGGAGTTCAGGTGGACGAGGGACGCACCTCGTCGAGCAGCAACGCAAGCGAGGCCGCATCGGTCGAGCCGCGGGGGCCGATCACGACGATCGCCAAGGCCGGGGCGCCGGGGGCGCCGGGAGCGCGGGCGGAGTCGACGACCGCGGGGTGGCGGCGATCGGACGGGTTGGGCGTCCCGGCGAGCGGCTCCCCCGGCGGCTCCAGCGTCCAGCGCCGGCCGACCTGCTGGAAGAGGAGTCTCTCGGTCGGCGCCTCCGCGAGATGCACGAAGCCCTTCGCCCGGTGGCTCGACTCGCCCAGGTGCGAAGCGAGCCGCTCGATCGAGCTTCGCGGCACGGGCCCCGGGCGCACGAGAGTCCAGGTCTCGAAGATGGCCGCGTGGTCGCGGGGGTGCTCGTCGGGGTGGTCGCCGTGATGCTCGTCGTGCGCGTGGCCATCGGGGGCCGGGGCCTCGCCGGGGAGTCGCGACGACCGTCCTCCGACCGCTGCGCCCGGGTCGCCGTCGCGCCGGCCCGGGCGCAGGGGCCCGAGGACGACATCGGTTGGCACGCGCGCACGCTGCGTTTCGAGGACGCGCGCGCCCGGGGCGGTGCGCTCGATCCAGGCGCGCACGTCGGCGATCGCCGCATCGGACACGAGGTCCGTCTTGTTCAGCACGACGAGGTCGGCCGAGCGGAGCTGGCGACGGACGACGTCGCCGACGAAGCGGTCGTCGGCCCGCTCGCGGACGCACTCGGCATCGGCGACGACGAGCGTCGCGTCGCGCACGAGCCCGTGGGTGAGCCCCCAGCCGACGACGCGGTCGGGCTCGGCGACGCCGCTCGCCTCGATCACGACGTGGTCGAAGTCGGCCGCGCGATCGAGCACCCGCGTGATCGCCTCCCCGAAGCCTCCGGCGAGGCTGCAGCACATGCAGCCGCTCGCGAGCTCGATCGTCTCGCCGTCGTGGCGGCGCACCAGCGAGGCGTCGATCGCGAGGCTGCCGAAGTCGTTCACCAGCACGGCGAGCCGGCGCCCGCCCGCGTCGGCGAGCAGCGCGTTCAGGAGCGTCGTCTTGCCGGCGCCCAGGTAGCCGCCGATCACGGTGAACGGCAGGCGGCGCGCGTCGTCCGCGCCCACGTCGGCTCCCGCTACCTCGACACCGGGTGGATCTCGCCCTCGAAGACGGTGCCCCACACCTCGACGTCGCGCAGGCGCTTGGCACCGACCCGGGTCGGGTCGTCCTCGAGGATCGCGAAGTCGGCCTTCTTGCCGGGACGGATCGAGCCGATCTCGTTCTCGCGTCGCAGGATCCAGGCCGCGTCGATCGTGATCGCGCGCAGCGCGGCCAGCACGGTCGTGCGATCCTCGGGTCCGAGCGAGCGCCCGTCGATCGTCGTGCGCGAGGCCGCGCACGAGGCGAGCTCGAGCGGCGAGAGCGGCGCCATCGGGCAGTCGGAGTGGAGCGCGAACGGCACGCCCGCCCGCTCGAGCGAGCCGAAGGGTACGAGTCCGCGCGCGCGGTCGGGCCCGAGCCAGTCGCTGCTCATCGGGTCTCCGAGGATGCGGTGGTAGTAGGGATTCCCGGAGACGAGGATCCCGAGCTCCTTCATCTGCCGCACCTGGTCTTCGGTCGCGTAGGCGAAGTGCTCGAGGGTCGCGCGATGGCCGAGGCGCGGCTTCGCCTGCTGCAGTCGGCGCACGATGTCGATGAAGAGGTCCGCGCTGAGATCGCCGTTCACGTGCGCGTGGATCTGGTAGCCCGCGTTCCAGAAGGGCAGCGCGTACTCGTAGAAGACCTCGGGTGGCGCCATCCACATGCCGGAGTGACCGTCGAGGTAGCCGGGGAAGCCGACCTGCGAGAGCCCGCCGTAGATCGCGCCGTCGATCTGGAGCTTGAAGTGGCGGTCGAGGAAGACGCGGCGGCTCTTGATCTCGCTCGCCCAGCGCTCGGCCTGCTCGAAGGCCTGCTGCGGGCCCTGCCCGCGGGTCAGGAAGTCGAACTGGGTGGGCGTGAGGATCGCGCGCACGGGCACGCGTCGCGCTTCGGCGGTCTCGAGGATCAGGCGCGCCTCGCCGGGTGCGTCGCCGAAGATGCCGATGCCCATGTCGAGGCAGGTCGTGACGCCTGCGCGGTGCGCCATCTCGAAGAAGGTCGCGATGCCGTTCGCGTAGCGCTCGGGCTGGAAGAGCCAGCCCGCGAGCTTCGAGAGCACGAGCGTCGCACCGTTCTCCCAGAAGTGTCCCTTGTCCCAGTCGGTCTCGGGTCGGCCCCGGACGGCCGACTCCTCGAGCCCGAAGTGCTTCAGCGCGGCGCCGTTCAGCACGACCTCGTGGAACGAGCGGTGCCAGAGGACGACCGGCTTGTCGGGGAAGAGCTCGTCCAGTCGCGGGCGGTACTGCTCGCCGTGCCAGAGCGGGTGGAAGCCCCAGCAGACGAACGGCATCGACGGGTCGTCGTGCTTTGCCGCGAGCTCGCGCAGGCGCGCGACGTAGGCCTTCGGCG
This sequence comes from Alphaproteobacteria bacterium, assembly GCA_017853315.1. GTDB lineage: Bacteria > Desulfobacterota > Binatia > UBA12015 > UBA12015 > REEB422. Next base: position 622 of record JAFMJW010000103.1, on the reverse strand, counting down.
TGCGCGCGCCGGGGAAGTGCCCGGTCGGCAGGTCCCAGTCCTCGGGTGCGAGGAAGGGGAAGTTCGAGAGCACGGCCGGCAGCGACGGGTGGACGTGCGCGTCGACGAATCCCGGCAGGATGAACTTCTTGCGGAAGCGGCGATCGACCTCGTGGTCCCAGCGGTCGAGCCAGGGCTGGATGTCCTTCATGGAGCCGACGGCGACGACGCGGCCGTCGGCGACCGCGACGGCGTCGGCGACGGGATTCGCGTCGCACATCGTGAGGATGCGGCGCGCGGGGAAGACGGTGATCTTGCCGAGGGAGGGGTGGGTGGGGAGGGAGGGCTTGGGCTTGGGGAGTTTCGGGGGCTTGGCCGAGGAGGTGGTGTCCGGAGTCGCGCCGGCCGCGGGTTTGTCCTTGGGCATGGGTGGGTCCTTTCGAGGCGAGGTGCGGGGTGCGGGGAAGCGCGGACGCTGACGCAGATTCGGGGGTGCGGCAAGGGGGGCGGGGTTCCGAGGCCGCGGGCGGAGGGCGCGGCGAGGTGGGGACTCTCGATCCGTGAGCGCGGGGGGCGGGCCTGCTACGCCACGGGGAGCACTCGGTCGCTCACTCGCCGGAGTGGCGGAATGGCAGACGCGCCG
>JAFMJW010000376.1 GCA_017853315.1 Alphaproteobacteria bacterium | reverse complement strand
CCCGCCCAGCAGCCCGACGAGGTCCATGGGCTGCGCCTACACGACGGTCGCGGGCGACGACAAGCCGGAAACGGTCCCGGTGGCCGGCCCCGACGCGACCGGCGCGATCGCGACCGCGGCCAACGCGTACAGCACGAGCCCGGCGCTCATCACGACGTCGAAGCCGAGCGACATCGAGAGCATCGTCGCGAGCACGGAGCTCACGACCGAGGAGAAGCCATTCACGGCCCATGACCACGCGACGAGCGGCGCGCGGTCCGCCCCGTCCCTCGCAACCGCCCGAAGGCCGAGGGGCAGGAAGACGCCGAGGCAGAGGCCGAGCGGCGCGAGGATCGCGACCGCGACCGCGATCCTCGCGGAGATGGGCCAGGCGAGCAGGCCGGGCAGCCGTGGCAGGACCAGGTGCTGGAGCGCGGTGCCGAGGAGGAGAAGGACGCCCGACAGCCGGAGGAAGCCGGCTCCGCTCGGCGAGAGGCGGGCGCTCAGGAGGCTGCCGATCCCGCCCGCGAGGAGCAGCGCGAAAAGGGTCACGGAGAGCGACCGGGTCGGGTAGCCGAGCAGCAGCGTGAGCCTCTGGATCAGGCTGATCTCGAGGAACATGAACCCGAGCCCGATCGCGGCGAAGTAGACTCCGGCCGCGACGGTCTCCCGCGTCGTCCCCGGCCAGGCGTCGCGCACGAAGGCGAAGGGGGCGAGGAGCAGGATCCCCGCGAGCAGGCCGACGACGCCGAGGAGCACGAGCAGGACGCGCTCTCCGAGACCTTCCTCGAGAAAGGGCGTCCCCGGCCACTCGCGGCCCGAGAGCAGGTCGCCGAAACGCACGAAATGCCAGAAGAAGGGCGAGTCGTCCGAGACCGGGCGGACGTCGAAGGGCTGCTCGGCGAACCATCTCGCGAGGGCGCTCCCCGGCAGGGTGACCACGCGCAGGAGGGACTCGCCGCCGGACGACGGGGGCGCACTCCCCGATGCGGACGGTTCGAGGCGCACGACCGCTCCGGGAATCGCTCCGAGCGCGTCCTCGAACCGTCTCACCTCCGCGGGAGAGAAGGGCGTCCGTCGCAGCAGGATCGTCGAGGAGGAAAAGCGCTTCGTGTAGGGCGCGGTCGCGACGAGCACCCGGCCCGCGAAGTCGGCGTCGCCTTCGGCACCGATCTGCTCGAAGGCGGCCCGCGCGCTGGCGACGAACCGGAGCGTGCGGTTCGGCTTGCGGTCGAAGTCCGCCTCGCCGAACTGGACGCAGAGGAGACCGCCCGGCGCGAGCCGCGAGAGCGCGGTCGCGATCATCTCGCGCGTGTAGAGGTAACTCTCGGAGAGGACGAAGCCGCCCGCGGTCGCCGCGTTCATCGCGGCGTAGCTGTCGGGCGCGACCAGCCAGACGAGGTCCCACCCGCCGGACGAAGCCTCGAGGAACGACCGGCCTTCCGCGTTCACCAGGTCGACCTTCGGGTGCTCGGCGAGCCGCCCGCTCCAATCGGCGAGTTCGCCGCGCAGCAGTCCCACCGTGACCGGATTCAACTCGACCGCCGTCACCCGGCGGGCACCGAAGCGCAGCGAGGCGAGGATCTCGTTGCCGCCGGCGGCACCGACGATCGCGACGTTCGGCTCGGGTCCGAGCAGGGCGAAGGGCAGCGAGCGATCGTCCGCGTCGAACGCGTGGACGTCCTCGAGGCGGCCGTCGACGCGGCGTACGCTCGACCCCACCGTACCGTCGTGGACCAGCAGCAATCGGTCGGGATCGGGCGATGCGAGCACGTCGACCCGGAACACGGGGTGCCAGAACGAACGCGCCCCGGGCGACGGACGGACCTTCATCGCGTCGGGCACCGGGTCGGGAAGAGCGCTCGGTGCCGCGGTGCCGAGGAGCGCGAGGACGGCGAGGATCCCGAGGGCCGCCCGAAGACCGCGGGCGGAGGCGCCCGCGCGAGGGACGCTCGCGTGCAGGCCCGCGGACGCACCCGCCACCTCGTCGCCCGGGTTGCGTCTTGCGAGAGCGAGGCCGGCCGCGGCGAGGAGCGCGCCTGCGAACATGAGAGTCCCCGGCGGGGAGAGCCAGGTCATGGCGGGCACCGCGAGCGCGCATCCGAGGCCCGCGCCGGCCAGGTCGGCGAAGTAGAGGGTGCCGATCTCGGCGGTCCTGCGCGAGAAGACGGTCGCGAGCACCACGCCCGCAGCGAGGAAGGGCGCGACGAGCACTCCGCACACGGCGAGCAGTCGCGCGAATTCGCGTGCGGCGGTCGAGGTGTCTCGGGAGCGCAGCGCGCCCACCATCGAGAACAGGTTCAGCGGGCAGAGCGCGATGAACAGGTAGCCCGCGACCACGGCCAGCGCGCCGGCTGCGCACCATCCCGCGAGCGTGCCCGGCTGGCGACCCGAAGACCTGCGATCGATCGCGACGGCGACCCCGCCCGCGCCGAGCCCGAGCATCGCGACACCGACGACGAAGTAGGAGAAATAGTAGAAGAGCTTGAACGAGAAGACTCGCGTCCAGGCGATTTCGAGCAGGATCGCGGCGAGGGAGACCAGGAAGACCGCGGCTCGCTCGGCGAGATGAGGTCCAGCGGGCGGCAAGCGGGGCAGGAATCCGCCGACGGGCCCCACCTTGTCAATCCTCCGGGCGGCGACCGTGCACCGGGCCAGGTCGCCCGTCGGCACCCGGGGCGCTTGAACCGACGCGGGCCTTCTGGCCGCATGGAGCGCATGCTCCGATCGAACGAGGCCCCGGGAT
>JAFMJW010000375.1 GCA_017853315.1 Alphaproteobacteria bacterium | reverse complement strand
TGAGAGCCGCGGTCGGCTCGTCGAGGATCAGGATCGGCGAATTGCGCACCAGCGCGCGCGCGATGCCGATCCGCTGGCGCTGGCCGCCGGAGAGGGTCGAGCCGCGCTCGCCGACCTCCGTGTCGTAGCCGTGGGGCATCCGCTCGATGAACTCCTCGGCGTTGGCGAGCCGCGCCGCCTCCCGGACCTCCTCGTCGGTCGCGCCCTCGCGGCCGTAGGCGATGTTGTCGCGAACGCTTCCCTGGAAGAGCACGGTGTCCTGGAGCACGAAGCCCACGCTCGCGCGGAGCGAGTCGAGTTGGAGGTCGCGCGTGTCGATGCCGTCGAGCGTGATGCGGCCTCCCGTCGGATCGTAGAAGCGCGGGATCATGCTGACGAAGGTCGACTTGCCGCCGCCGGTCGGCCCGACGACGCCGACCCGCTGCCCGGACTCGATCACGGCGACGACGTCGCGCAGGACCGGCGAGTCGGCGGCGTAGGCGAACGCGACGTGCTCGAAGGCGATCCGACCGCCGCCCGGCGGTGCCGGCCGGGCGTCGGGCTTCTCGGGGATGCGCGCGTCGGCGTCGAGGATGGCGCTCACGCGCTCCACGCCGACCGCCGCCTGCGCGATCGCGTTCGTCATCTTCGCGAGATCCTGCACCGGCTTGAAGAACTTGCCGAGGTACGCGAGGAACACGGTCAACTCGCCGACCGTCATCGCGTTCGAGAGCACGAGTCCGGCCCCCCGCCACAGCACGAAGCCGGTGCAGAGGGCCACGACGACGTTCACCGTCGGCGAGAGCATCGACTTCACCCGGCGCGCGCGCAGGGCCGCGTCGACCGCCTCGCGACTCACCTGCTCGAGCATCTGCTCCTCGAGTTCCTGGCGACCGAAGGCGTTCACGACCCGCATCGATTCCAGGCTCTGCTGGAGGCGCGAGACGATCACGCTCTGTCGCTTGCGGACCTCGTGAGTCGCCTTCTTCACCGCCGCCTTGAAGCGCGTGACGAAGAGGAGCAGGAACGGCGTCACGCCGACCGCGATCATCGCGAAGTCCCAGTCGAGCCAGAACATCACGCCGACCATGCCGAGGATGGTCAGGACGTCGACCGCGATCCCGAGCGTCGCCGAGGACGCGAAGTCCTGGATCGTCCCGATGTCGGTCGTGATCGTGGAGAGCAGCGACCCGGTGCGGTGCTGATCGTACCAGGCGAGCGAGAGCCGATCGAGGTGGCGGTAGACCTTGAGGCGCAGGTCGTTCGCGACCCACTGGCCGACGCTCTCGGTGTAGTAGTTGTCGACGTAGGTCGCGATCGCGCCGACGAGCGCGATGAGCACGACCGCGATCCCGGCCGCGAGCGCGAGCGACGCCTTGTCGCCCGCGATGCCGTCGCCGAGGAGACGCGCCGCCCAGCCCGGCAGCGGGTGGTGTCCGACGACGCTGTCGATCACGACCTTGAGCGGCCACGGGGCGGCGATGCTCGCCGCGGTCTCGAGGAGCATCGCGACCAGGATGACCGCGATCCAGCCGTGGTAGGGGCGGACGATCTCGCGGACGAGCGGCGTCATGCCGCCGGACGCGGCCTGCGTTGTCTCTTCGGCGGGCTCCACGGGGACCCCGATGGTTGGCGACCGGGGCGCGGCGCGTCAAGGGAGCGCCGCACCCGCGCCGTGGCGTCTCCCGCCCCGGGGCGATAGGGACGCCGCATGAAGCTCGGTTGGATGGCTGGCTACTGGATGTTCGGCCCGGTGAACCCGGTCCCGACGGCGGTCGAGTGCGAGAAGCTCGGCTACGACTCCGTGTTCACCGCGGAGGCCTACGGCTCCGACGTGTTCTCGCCGCTCTGCTGGATCGGCGCGCACACCTCGCGCATCCGGCTCGGCACGGGCATCATGCAGATCTCCGCCCGCACCCCGGCCTGCGCCGCGATGACCGCGATGACGATCGACCACCTCTCGAACGGCCGCCTCGTGCTCGGCGTCGGCGTGTCGGGACCGCAGGTCGTCGAGGGCTGGTACGGACAGCCCTTCCCTCGGCCACTCGAGCGCACCCGCGAGTGGATCACGCTCTTCCGCGAGATGATCCGGCGCGAGAAGCCGGTCGAGTTCCAGGGCCGCCAGTACCAGTTGCCTCACCCCGGCGGCAGCGGGCTCGGCAAGCCGCTCAAGCTCATCAACAAGCCGCTGCGCGACCACATCCCGGTCTTCCTCGGCGCGGAGGGGCCGAAGAACATCGCGATGGCGTGCGAGCTCTTCGACGGCTGGCTTCCGCTCTACTACTCGCCCTACCAGCCCGAGGTGTACGGCGACTCGATCAAGAACCGGAAGCCCGGCTTCGAGATCGTCTGCCCGGTCACGGTGAACATCCACGACGACCTCGAGCAGGCGCTCCTGCCGGTGAAGTACATGCTCGCGTTCTACATCGGCGGCATGGGCGCCAAGACGCAGAACTTCCACGCGAACCTGGTGCGCCGCATGGGCTACGAGAAGGAAGCCGACACGATCCAGGAGCTCTTCGCCGAGGGGAAGCGCGACCAGGCGGCCGCGGCCGTGCCCGACCGCTTCGCCGACGAGATCTCGCTCGTCGGCCCCAAGGAGCGCATCCGCGACCGGCTCGCCGCGTGGAAGGAGAGCGCCGTGACGACGATCCTCGCCGGCACGGGCGATCTCGCGACGCTGCGGACGCTCGCCGAGGTCGCGTCCTGAGAGCTGCGGCCATGCCAGGGGCTCCGACCGAGGACGTCCGCTTTCC
>JAFMJW010000102.1 GCA_017853315.1 Alphaproteobacteria bacterium | reverse complement strand
CAGAGCGACGGGATCGTGCAGGTGACGGCCGACGTCTTCGACCTGCCGGTCGAGCGGCCGCACACCCACGAGACCTCGGTCGTCGGCGCCGCGATCGACGCGGCCGTCGGGGTCGGCCTGCACCGCGACTTCGGGTCCGCGGCCGCCGCGATGACGCGCGCGGGCCGCGCGTTCGAGCCGATCCGCGAGAACGTCGACGTCTACCGCCATCTCTACGAGCGGGTCTACCGCCGCATGTACTCGCGCCTCCTGCCGCTGTTCCAGGAGATCCAGCAGATCACGGGCTACCCCGAGGGTGCGGGCGGGGAGCCGGGGAGGAAGACATGAAGCGACCCTGGGCGCTGGTCACCGGCGCATCCGACGGCATCGGCGTCGAGTTCTGCCGCGAACTCGCCGCCCGCGGCCACGACCTCGTCCTGGTCGCGCGCCGCGAGGAGCTCCTGCACGAGGTCGCCGGGCGCATGGCCCGCGAGCACGGGATCGCGACGCGGGTCGTGCCCTGCGACCTCGCGAGGCCGCGGGCGGCGGAAGACCTCCACCGGCGCGTCGTCGGCGAGGGAATCGAGGTCGACTTCCTCGTGAACAACGCGGGGCTCCTCTTCAACGGCTTCTTCGACGAGATCGAGCTCGGCAAGCAGGAGGACCTGCTCGCCGTGAACGTGGTCGCGCTGACCGCACTCACCCATCTGTTCCTGCGCGACATGCTCGCACGGGGGCGGGGGCGAATCCTGAACGTCGCCTCGACCGCGGCCTGGCTCGGCATCCCGCAGCAGAACGTCTACGCCGCCTCGAAGGCCTACGTCGTGTCCTTCACCCTGGCGCTCGAGGACGAAGTCCGGTCGAAGGCTCGGGGGGTCTCGGTGACCGCGCTCTGCCCGAGCTACACGCGGACGAAGATGCTCGACAACCCGGCGCAGGGGAGAAAGCTGTCGGTGCCCGACGCGCTCGTGCTCGACCCGGCCCAGGTCGCCCGCGAGGGGATCGAGGGTGCCCTGCGCGGGCGTCCGCTGGTCATGCCGGGAGTCTCGAACCGCTTCGCGATGTCGCTTCTCCAGGCGCTTCCCCGCACCTGGGTCACGCGGCTCGCGGGCACGCTCTATCGCCGGGGCCAGGCGTGACCGGCGACGGCGGACGCGGGGTGATCCTCGTCACGGGCGCGGGCGGCTTCATCGGCGGCACGCTGCTGCGCCGGCTCGTCGCCCGAGGTCACGAGGCGATCGGGGTCGACCTGCGCGGCGACGGACACCTCGTGCACGAGGGCGACGTGGGCCGGCCCGACTCGATCGCGCCGCTTCTCGCGCGGGCCGGGACGGTGGTGCACGCGGCCGCGCTCGTCACCAACGCGCTCGACGACGACGTCATGTGGCGGACCAACGTGCTCGCGACCCGGGACCTGGTCGCGGCGGCCGCCCGCCACGGCGTGCACCGCTTCGTCCACGTCTCCTCGATCGTCGTCTACGGCAACGCGGCGGCGGGCGAGCTCGACGAGGACCACCCCGTCCACGCCCACGGCGGCAGCTACGTGACGACCAAGCTCGCGGCCGAGCACGTCGTGCTGGCCGCGCACGCCGAGCATGGGATCGAGGTCGTGATCGCGCGGCCCGGCGACGTCTACGGGCCCGGCAGCCGCCCCTGGGTGGTCGAGCCGATCGCGCTGGTGCGCAGCCGCCAGCTCGTGCTGCCCGCGAACGGCGAGGCCTGCTTCCGCCCGGTCCACGTCGACGACCTGGTGCGCGGACTCGAGGCCGCGGCGGTGTCCCCCGCCGCGGCGAACCGGATCTTCAACCTCTCGTGCGAGGGCTTCGTCACCACCCGCGAGTTCTTCGCCTTCCACCACCGCTGGCTCGGCCGGTCGGGGCCCGTCTGCCTGCCGACGCCCGTCGCATGGGCGCTCGCCGAGTCCACGTTCCGCGCCAAGCGCGCGGTGGGCATCCGCTCCGAGGGCTCGGGCGCCTCGATCCTGCAGCTCACGAGCCGGGCCTGGTTCTCGATTCGCAGGGCGCGAGAGGTCCTCGGCTGGCGACCCGAGATCGCGCTCGCCGACGGGATGCGGGACTCGGAAGCCTGGGCGCGCGCACGGGGGCTGCTCGGCTAGGCCCGGCCTCGGCTCGCGGCCACGGCCCCCGGGTGCGCCCGGCCAGGCCCGGCGCCGAGCCCCGCGGCTTTTCCGGCTTGACCGTCCCGCGCGGAAACTGTCACACCGAATGCCATGAACTCCCGTTCCCGGGCCATCTTCCTCCTCCCGGTCCTCCTCGCCTGCGCGCTCGGCTGCGGGGACGCCGCATCGGGCCTCGATGCGAAGATCCACGACCTCCTGGGACGCGCGACCTGGGGAAGCCTGAACATGGAGGAGGCGCGGCGCCTCTTCACGACGCCCGCCGCCGACGACCGGCCCTTCGTCCTGGTCAGCCTGATCCGTCACCGCGAGCACGCGGCCTACCGCGACGGACGGCCGACGGACCTGACCGGTGCGGAAGCCGACGCGCTCTACGGGCGACTCGTGCTGCCGATCCTCGCCGAGATCGGCGCGAGGCCTGTCTTCGTCGCGCAGGTCGACCGCAACCTGATCGACGCGGACGGCGCCGGCTGGGACCAGGTGGCGATCGCGCGGTACCCGAGCCGCGCGGCGTTCACGACGATGGTCCAGCGCCCGGACTTCCGCGCGGCCGCGGTGCACAAGGTCGCGGGCATCGAGCGCTCCACCGTGTTGGTCGCGGAGGAGACGCCGCTGCCGTGGCCGGACGAGATCCGCCGGCTCGACCTCTCCGCCCTGCCCTACCCGCCCACGGCCGCGGATCCGCCGATCGCGGTCGTGAACGTGCTCGACTACCGCGACCACGCGGCCTACGCCGACGGTCGCGAGACCGACCTCACCGGCCGCGAGGCGATGGCGCTCTACGAGCAGTCGCGCGCGCCGCAGGCCTTCCCCCTGGGCGCGCGGCCCGGTGCGGTCTTCGCGGTCGAGGGCGAGCTCTACGGCGACGGGCAGGCGTGGGAGGAAGTCCGCATCAACGACTTCCCGAGCCGCGCCACGCTCGACGTGCTGATCTCGCGCGAGGCGCTCGACGAGGCGGGGTACGAACACCGGGTCGCGGGCGTCGAGCGGACGTACGCGATGGCCACCGCACCGATCGTGAACTCGTTCGGCTACCTGCAGTGACCCGCGCGGTGGCGAGGACCCGAACCGGGCGGGCACACCCGGCCGGGCCGGCCGCGAGCGCCCGGCCCGCCCCGCCGGGCGACGAACACCCGAGGATGCGGCGATGAGGAGAAGGTCGACCGGGATGAGCCCGGAGAGGGCCCGCGAGCTCGGGCTCTGGCGCCTCTACGGCTCCGAGATGTCGATGTTCACGGCGAAAGTGCGCCCCGCCTTCGGCCGCAAGGGGCTGCGCATGGTCGAGCAGCTCGCGACCGACGCCCGCTGGGACGAAGCCGAGGCGCGCACCGGCAACCGGATGATCCCGATCGTGTTCACGCCCGAGGGCGAGTGCGTGCAGGATTCGAGCGTGATCCTCGACCTCCTCGAGGCGCGCCACCCGGAGATCCCGATCGAGGCGCCCGACCCGGTGGTGCGGCTGCTCGGGCGGATCTTCGAGATCTTCCACGACGAGTGGATGCCGATGCTCGCGATCTACTTCCGCTGGATCAAGCCGGAGGCGGTCGCCGAGGGAAAGGCCCGTGCGGTCGCGATGTCGGGCGACCCGCGCTACGGCGAGCGCGGGCTCGCGACGATCGGCGGCTACGCGCCCTTCTTCGGCATCGACGAGAACACGATCCCCGCGATCGAGCGGCTCCATCGCGAGCTTCTCGACGCGCTCGAACGACACCTCGAGACCACGCCCTATCTCCTGGGCGACGTCCCCTCGATCGCGGACTTCTCCCTCTGCGGCGCGGGACACGCCCACCTCTACCTCGACCACGAGCCGCACCGGGTCATGTGGGAGCGCGCCCCGCGCGTCACGCACTGGATGATGCGGGTCGTGAACGCCGACCCCTTCGAGGAAGGCGAGTGGATCGATCCGGCCGCGCCTCCCGAGGGCCTCCGCGCGCTCCTCGGCACGACCGGCGGCATGGCCGGCGAGTATCTCGCGGACGTCGCACGCGCGCTCGCGGAGCCGATGTCCTCGATCGAGTGCGGCAAGCGGTTGCCGCGGGCGGTCGGCGTCCACCGCACCCGGGTCGGCGGGGTCGAGACCAACCGTGCGACGACCCCCTACACGCTCTGGATGCTGCAGCGCGTGCGCGACGTGCACGAATCCCTCGCGCCGGCCGAACGGGCCGTCGCCCGCCGCCTGCTCGACGCAACGGGCTGGGAGCACGTGCTCGACGTGCCCCTGCCGGCTCGCGTCGACCTCGTCGCGCACAAGGTCGTCCGGACCGGCTGATCGGGCGGGTCCCCGTTCGGCCCGACCGGGGCGGGCTCGGAGCAGGCGTGCGCGCGAAGGGGGCCCGACCCGGCGCGTCGCTCGCGCACCCCCCGCCTCGAGGCTATTCTCCGCGGCCATGGACGACATCGAAGAGATCCGCCGCCGACAGGCGGCCTGGGAATCGGGGCCGGTCGCGAAGCTCGTCGGGAAGAACCCCGAGCGCCGCGCGGAGTTCAAGACCACCTCGAGCGTCCCGATCCGCAGGCTCTACACGCCGGCCGACCGCTCCGAGGCGAACTACCTCGAGGAGCTCGGCATGCCGGGCGAGTACCCCTTCACCCGGGGCGTCCAGCCGAACATGTACCGCGGCCGCTTCTGGACCATGCGGCAGTACGCGGGCTTCGGCACGGCCGAGGAGTCCAACACCCGCTACCGCTACCTCCTCGACCAGGGCCAGACCGGGCTGTCCGTCGCCTTCGACCTGCCGACGCAGATGGGTCGCGACTCCGACCACATGCTCGCGCGCGGCGAGGTCGGCCGCGTGGGCGTCGCGATCGACTCGCTCGCCGACATGGAGACGATGCTCGCGGGGATCCCGCTCGACAAGGTCACGACGTCGATGACGATCAACGCGACCGCGTCGATCCTGCTCGCCCTCTACCTCGGCGTCGCCGAGAAGCAGAACGTGCCGTGGACGAAGGTCGGCGGCACGATCCAGAACGACATCCTGAAGGAGTACGTCGCCCGCGGCACCTACGTGTTCCCCCCGCGCCCGTCGCTGCGGATCATCACGGACATCTTCGCGTTCTGCTCGAAGGACGTCCCGAACTGGAACACGATCTCGATCAGCGGGTACCACATCCGCGAGGCCGGCTCGACGGCCGCGCAGGAGGTCGCCTTCACGATCGCGAACGGGATCGCCTACGTCGAGGCCGCGCTCGCCGCCGGCCTCGCGATCGACGACTTCGCCCCCCGCCTCTCCTTCTTCTGGAACGTCCACAACGACTTCTTCGAGGAGATCGCGAAGTTCCGCGTGGCGCGCCGCATCTGGGCGCGGATCGTCCGCGACCGCTGGAAGGCCAAGGACCCGCGCTCGATGACGCTTCGCTGCCATGCCCAGACGGCCGGCAGCTCGCTCACCGCGCAGCAGGTCGACAACAACGTCGTCCGCGTCTCCCTCCAGGCGATGGCGGCCGTGCTCGGCGGCACCCAGTCGCTCCACACCAACGGCAAGGACGAGGCACTCGCGCTGCCGACCGAGGAGACCGCGCGCCTCGCGCTGCGCACCCAGCAGGTGATCGCCTACGAGAGCGGCGCCGCCGACACGGTCGACCCGCTCGCGGGCAGCTACTTCGTCGAGTCGCTCACCGACGAGCTCCAGAAGCGCATCGAGGACTACCTGGCGCAGATCGAGGACCAGGGCGGTGCCGTCTCCTCGATCGAGCAGGGCTTCATGCAGCGCGAGATCCAGAACTCGGCCTTCCGCTACCAGCAGGAGATCGAGACGAAGGACCGGGTCATCGTCGGCGTGAACCAGTTCACCCTCGACAAGGAGCCGATGCCCGACATCCTCCGCATCAAGCCCGAGTTGGAGGAGCGCCAGAAGGCCAAGGTCGCGAAGGTCCGCGCGGAGCGCTCGGCCGACGCGGCCGCGAAGGCGCTGGCGCACGTCGAGGCCACCGCGCGCGGCGACGGCAACCTGATGCCGACGATCGTCGACGCCGTTCGCGCCTACTGCACGCTCGGCGAGATCTCCGACGCCATGCGACGCGTGTTCGGCGAGTACCGCCCCGAGGTGATGCTCTGACGCCCGGGGCCCCGCGGGCCGGGGACCGCCGGGTGGCGATCGACGCGCCGCGTAGGGTATAGGGGCGCCGATGTCGGGTTGGAAGATCCAGGACGCGATCGATCTGTACGAGGTCCACGGCTGGGGCTCCGGGTTCTTCTCGGTGAACCGGGCCGGCAACGTCGAGATCCGGCCGCGCGGCGAGGGCGGGCCGGCGATCGACCTGAAGGATCTCGTGGACGACCTGCAGGGCCGCGGCCTCCACGTGCCGCTGCTCGTCCGCTTCTCGGACATCCTCGCGGCGCGCATCCGCTCGCTCTGCGAGTGCTTCGCGGCGGCGATCCAGGAGCACCAGTACAAGGGCCGCCACCGGGCCGTCTACCCGATCAAGGTGAACCAGCAGCGGCACGTCGTGGAGGAGGTCGTCGACTTCGGTCGGCCCTTCGGCGTCGGCCTCGAGGCCGGCAGCAAGCCCGAGCTCCTCGCGATCCTGCCGACGATGGACAATCCCGACGCGCTGATCGTGTGCAACGGGTACAAGGACCGCGCCTACATCGAGATCGCGCTGCTCGCCCAGAAGCTCGGTCGCACCCCGATCATCGTGATGGACCGCTTCCACGAGCTCGACCTCGTGATCCGCGTCTCGCAGGAGCTCGGCATCCGGCCCCACATCGGGATCCGCGCGAAGCTCGCCGCCAAGGGCGCGGGCCGCTGGGTCGAGTCCGGGGGCGAGCGCAGCAAGTTCGGGCTCACCGCGGACGAGATCGTCGCGGGAGTCGAGAAGCTCCGAGACGCGGGCATGCTCGACTGCCTCGAGCTCCTGCACTTCCACGTCGGCTCGCAGATCACCTCGATCCGCGCGATCAAGGACGCCGTCGGCGAGGCGACCCGCATCTACGTCGGCCTCGTCGAGATGGGCGCGAACCTCCGCTACATGGACATCGGCGGCGGACTCGGCGTCGACTACGACGGCTCCCAGACGAACTTCCCGTCGTCGATGAACTACACGAACCAGGAGTACGCCCGCGACGTCGTCGCGACGATCCTCGATGCGTGCGACGCGAAGGGCCTCCCGCATCCCGACATCGTGACCGAGACCGGGCGCGCGATGGTCGCCCACCACTCCGTGCTGGTCTTCAACGTGCTCGGCGTGAACCAGGTGCTGCGCAACGGCACCCCGGACGCGCCGACGGCGGAGGACCACAAGGCCCTCCACGCGCTCTTCGAGGTCCACCAGTCGATCACGCGCAAGAACCTGATCGAGAGCCTCCACGACGCCCAGGCGGCGAAGGAGGAGGCGATCACGCTGTTCAACCTGGGCTTCCTCGACCTGCGGACCCGGGGCCGCTGCGAGCGCCTCTACTGGTCCTGCTGCGAGCGGATCCTGCGGCTCGCGCGCGAGCTCGACGAGATGCCCGAGGAGCTCGAGGGCCTCGCCCGCTCGATGGCCGACACCTATTACGGGAACTTCTCGGTCTTCCAGTCCGCCCCCGACCACTGGGCGGTGAAGCAGCTCTTCCCGACGATGCCGATCCACCGGCTCGCGGAGCGCCCGACCCGGCTCGGCGTGTTCGCCGACCTGACCTGCGACTCCGACGGCAAGATGGACCAGTTCATCGACCGCCGCGACGTGAAGCACGTGCTCGAGCTGCACCCGCTCGTCCCGGGGGAGCCCTACTACGTCGGGATGTTCCTGGTCGGCGCCTACCAGGAGATCCTGGGCGACCTGCACAACCTGTTCGGCGACACCGACGCGGTGCACGTCCGCCTCGGCGAGGGCGACCGGGTCGAGATCGAGCACCTGGTCGAGGGCGACTCGGTCGAAGAGGTGCTCGGCTACGTCCAGTACTCGAGGTCCGAGCTCGTCGAGCGGGCGCGCCGGGCGATCGAGATCGCACTGCGCGAGAACCGGATCACGGTCGACGAGTCGGCCCGGCTCCGCAGGCGCTACGACCAGGGGCTGAGCGGCTACACGTACCTGGAGGTGAGGGATGCGAGCCCCGAGATCGGCGCCGCGACCGGTGCCGTGCGCGCCGCGAACGGCTGAGCCGGTCCCCCCGCACGCCGCACCCCTCGCCTCGCACCGTCTCGCCGGACCGCTCGCGAGGGTCGGGTTCTTCGCCGTTCGAGCGGGGCTCGCGCTCGTCGCCGTCGCGACGCTCGCCGCCCCCGCGGCCGCCGACCTCGCCGAGCGTCGCACCCCGGTCGTGCGCGCGGTCGAGCGGACCGGCCCCGCGGTCGTGAACGTCTCGACCGAGCACGTCGTCGAACTGCGCTCGGACCCGTTCTTCGACCAGTTCTACCGCGACTTCTTCGACGCCCGGCCGCGCAGCCGCCGCGTCACCCAGACGAGCCTCGGGTCGGGCGTGATGGTGCGCCCGGACGGGTACGTGGTGACCAACGCCCACGTGGTCGCCCGGGGCTCGAAGATCCGCGTGACGCTCGCCGACGAGCGGGAGTTCGACGCCAAGGTCGTCGGGACCGACTCCTCGGCGGACCTCGCGGTGCTGAAGATCGACGGCGCGGGGCTCCCGGCGGTCGAGTTCGGCGACTCCTCCGACGTCATGATCGGCGAGACCGTCATCGCGATCGGCAACCCCTTCGGCTTCACGCACAGCGTGACGACCGGGGTGGTGAGCGCGGTCGGTCGCTCGCTGCGGACCGAGGGCCAGACCTTCCTCGACTTCATCCAGACCGACGCCTCGATCAATCCCGGCAACTCCGGCGGCGCGCTTCTGAACGTCGACGGCGCGCTCGTCGGAATCAACACGGCGATCTACGGCGGCGGGCAGAACATCGGCTTCGCGATCCCGTCGAACCGGGCGCGCCGGGTCGTGGACGACCTGATCCGCTACGGGAGCGTGCGGCGCGGAGACGCGGGGCTGCGGGTCCAGGACCTGACGCCCGAGCTCGCCGCGGCGCTCGGCTCGACGCAGGCGAAGGGCGTGGTCGTCCGCGAGATCGACCCCGGCGGGCCCGCCGAGCAGGCCGGCCTGCACCGGGGCGACGTCATCGCTTCCGTCGACGGCCGCGACGTCCGCGACGCCGCCGAGTTCGAGGGACGACTGCGCAACCTCGTGCCGGAGGACGTGCTTCGCCTCGAGGTGCAGCGCGACGGGGCCCCGCGCGAGATCGTCCTGCGGGCGCGCCCGCTCACCGAGGGCACGATCGAGGACCGGGCCTGGCGGGCGCTCGGGATCCGGGTCCGGGCCCGCCGCGGGGGCGGTCTCGAGATCGTCGAGGTCCGGCCGGGGAGCCGCGTGGCCCGCTCCGGCGTCCGTCCCGGCGACGCGCTCGTGGCCCTGAGCGGCCGGGGCATCGAGTCCCTCGCCGAGTTCCAGGAGGCCGTCCGCGGCCTCGGGCCGGGCCAGGCCGTGGACGTCGTGATCCAGCGAGGCCCCCGCCAGTACGGGCTCGCGATCCCCTTCGAGGAGTGAGGAGCCGCCCGGTCGGGCGCCCCGATTTTGGCTCCCCTGTGATTGCCCCCCGGCGCCCTTCGCTGATAGGGGTCGCCGGAATTCGGAAAGGCCCCCCCACCACCCACCCGGGGCCTCGCTTCGCACAGGAGTCTTCGTATGCCGACCGGACGCGTGAAGTGGTTCAACAACTCGAAGGGATACGGTTTCATCGTGCAGGAGGACGGCCCCGAGCTGTTCGTGCACTACTCCGCGATCCAGGGCGACGGCTACAAGACCCTCGTGGAGGGCCAGGCCGTGCAGTTCGAGGTCACCCAGAGCGACAAGGGGCCGCAGGCGGCCAACGTCGTGAAGGTCGACTGAAGAAAACCCGGGCCACGCCGGTGGACCTCCGGCCGCTCCGCGTGCGACTGCGCGTCCGCGGCCGGGTCCAGGGCGTGTGGTTCCGCGGGGCGACCCGCGAGAAGGCGCTCTCGCTCGGCCTCTCGGGCTGGGTGCGCAACCTGCCCGACGGCTCGGTCGAGGCGCTCGCGCAGGGGCCCGCATGGGCGGTCGAGGAGCTCGCGGCCTGGTGCCGGCGCGGTCCATCGGGCGCGCGCGTCGACTCGATCGAGCGCCGCGAGGAGAATCCCGGCGACGAGTTGTCCGATTTCGACGTGACCGCCTGATCCGGAAGGGAGGAGCGCCATGCCCGAGACCTCGACCGAGGAATTCCGCGCCGAGCTTCGCGAGTGGCTCGGCCGCCACCTCTCGCCCGACCTCGCGCCGGAGAGGCTCGCGTCGCTCGACGACGCCTCGCGCGTCGAGCGGCTGCGCCGCTGGCAGGCGGAGATGGCCGCGGGGCGCTGGGTCGGGATCACCTGGCCCGAGCAGTGGGGCGGCCGCGGGGCGACGATCCCCCAGCAGATCGCGTACCTCGAGGAGATGAGCGCCGCGGGAGCGCCCACGGCCGTCGGCAGCCTCGGCATCGGGATCCTCGGCCCGCCGCTCATCGCCTACGGCAACGACGAGCAGAAGCGGCGCTTCGCCCGCCGCGTGCTGACCGGCGAGGACCTGTGGTGCTTCGGCTTCTCCGAGCCCGGCGCGGGCTCCGACCTGGCTTCGCTGCGCACGAGCGCCGTGCGCGAGGGCGACGACTTCGTCGTGAACGGCCAGAAGGTCTGGACGACGCTCGCCCACCACGCCGACTGGTGCATGCTCCTCGCCCGCACCGACCCGTCGAAACCGCGTGCGAAGGGCGTCTCCTGCCTGCTCGTCGACATGCGCAGCCCGGGCGTCTCGGTCCGGCCGCTGCGGCAGATGACCGGCGAGGCCGACTTCAACGAGGTCTTCTTCGAGAACGTCCGCGTCCCGCGCGAGAACCTGCTCGGCGACCTCGACGGCGGCTGGGCGATCGCCACCTCGGCGCTCCAGAACGAGCGAGGGATCCTCTACGTCGTCGAGATGCAGATCCAGTTGAAGCAGGCCCGCGACCGGCTGATCGAGCTCGCCCGCGAGCGCGGCGCCTCGACCGACCCGCTGCGACGCCAGCAGGCGGCGCGTCTCTGGATCGAGGCCGAGGTGTTCGGCCTCACCTGCCGGCGCACCCTCGACAAGCTGCTCCGCATGGGGATGCCCGGCCCCGAGGCCTCGATCATCAAGCTGCACTGGACCGACGTGACGCAGGGCATGCCCGAGTTCGGCATGTCGCTGCTCGGCTGCGAGGGCCTGCTCTACGACACGCCGGGCCCCGACACCGGCCGGGCGCGGGCCGAGGAGGCGATGCAGCGCGGTTTCCTGCAGGCTCGCGCGGCGAGCATCGCCTCGGGGACGAGCGAGATCATGCGGGGCATCATCGCGATGCAGGTGCTCGGCCTGCCCCGCGGCTGAGTCGAGCGGCCGGGCCGAGGTCGATCGATGCCAGGGCGGCGCCCGCCGCGACGCGCGCTCCGCCTCGCCTTCGTCTCGGTGCTGCTCGCGGCCGTCGCGGTCGCGGGGTGGTTCGTCGCCCTGCCGCTGGCGCTGCGGCCCCGGGTCGAGTCCTCGCTCGCTGCCGCGATCGGCGCTCCCGCGTCGGTGGGATCGCTCTCGGTCGGACCGCGGGCCGACCTGTTCCTGCGCGCCGTGAGACTCGGCGACACCGCGTCCGGACCGACGATCGAGGAGGTGGACGTCGACCCCGACCTCCGCCGCGTGCTGCGCGGCGAGATGGTCCTGAACCGCGTCGCGGCGCGCGGCCTGCGGGCGTCGATCGAGGTCGGTGCCTACGGCGGCGTCGCGGTGCGCGGGCTCGCGGCGGCCTCCGAGTCGACGCCGCCGGCGGGACTCGACGTCCGCGAACTCGTCCTGCGCGATGCACGCATCGGCCTCCCGGGACCGGGAGATGGGCCTCGCCTCGACGTCGACCGGCTCGTGGCGCGGCAGGTACCCGATTCCGCTCCCGGAGCGGCCGTCTTCACGGGCTTCGCCGAGGGAGGCCTCGGCGACGCGGGCCTCCGCGGCGAGGGCCTGCTCGAAGCCCGGGCCGGCGACCGACGCGTCGACCTGTCGATCATCGCGACCCCGGTCCGCTTTCCCGGCGGGACCACGTCGCCGCCGCCCGCGGAGCGCGATCGCCTGTCGCGGCTCGCCGCGGCGATCGGGTCCTGGCCCGAGCTCGAAGTCGTGCTGCGGCCGGCCTGTGGCCCCG
>JAFMJW010000374.1 GCA_017853315.1 Alphaproteobacteria bacterium | reverse complement strand
CACGATCCCGGCGCTCGCCGCGGCCGTCGCGGAGGCCGGCGGCGTGCTCCTGGACCAGCGCTTCGACCGGGCGACGACCAGCGCGCTCGTCGCGTGCTGCGACGCCTTCGTGTCGCTCCACCGCAGCGAGGGCTTCGGGCTCTCGATCGCCGAGGCGATGGCGCTCGGCAAGCCCTGCATCGCGACCGGCTGGTCCGGCAACATGGAGTTCATGACGCCGTCGAACTCGTACCCGGTCGGCTTCCGGCTGGTGACGCTCGAGCGCGATTTCGGGCCCTATGCCGCCGGGGAGCGCTGGGCGGATCCCGACGTGCAGGATGCCGCCCGCTGGATGCGTCACGTGGTCGATCGCCCCGACGAGGCGCGCCGACGCGCGGAGACGGCGGCGGCCGACATCGCGCGCGAGCACGGACCCGAGGTGGCCGGCGGTGCGATCGTCGCCCGACTGCGGCTGCTGGAGCACGGGCGGCTCGCCCGGGGTCTGCTCGGGCTCGGTCCCGCAGCCGGTGGGCTCCGCGACCGGGTCCGGCGACTCCTGGGTCGCCGGGCCGGCTGAGAGGAGGAGTCCGGGCCCGATCGCTCAGGATCGAAGGGAAGCTCGCGCGCGGGCGATCGCGACCCGGGCGTGGTCGCGTCCGCGGCGCGCGAGGTGCGCCCACCACGCGGCCCGACGGAAGCGGGTCGAATGCTCGATCTCGATCGTGCGACGCAGCGACTCGATCGCGGCCGCGAGATCCAGGGGGACCGGCGTGTTCCTCGCCGGGTCGAGCCCGTCGAAGGCCGTCGTCGAGCGATGTCGCAGTCGCCACGCGGTGAAGGCCGCCTGGAGGCGGTAGGGGTCGTCGGAAGTCCGGCTCTGCGGGTGCCACGGGTGGTAGAGCCGGATGCCGGGGTGCCACTTCACCGACAGGCCCAGGTTCCTCAGTCGGGCGTGGACGTCGGTCCCGTGCGCGTTGATCTCGGAGCCGAAGACCGGGTGCTGCTCCCAGCCGTTGATCTCGACGAGCCACTTCCGGCGGACGCTGATGCAGGCGCCGTAGTTCGTCGGGTTGTCGATCCGGCCGACCTCGCGAAGGTGCTGCAGGTCGAAGCCGGCGCGGTGCAGGTGGCGCGGCTCGTCCCAGCGGTAGAGGAACATCGCGAGGTCGTCGGCGCGGCGGTGCTCGTCCCAGACCGCCTGCAGGAAGTCCTCCTCCACGGCGACGTCGCCGTCGGCGTAGACGATCAGCTCGCCGCGGCAGCGGCGCAGGCCCTCGTTGCGGCAGTAGCCCGCGTGGTAGGGCGCACGCCGGTCGAGCGCGATCGCGTGGAAGTTCGGGTTGCGCGCGACGATCGCCTCGAGGCGCGGGTCGATCCGCGCCCCGTGCTCGACCCACACGAGCTCGAAGAGTTCCCGCGGGAAGCCCTGCCGCTCGAAGGACTCGGGGCCATGGAAGCTCTCGCGAAAGCCGCCGTCGATCAGCAGCACGGAGACGAGCGGTCGGTCCGGCGCGGGCATCATCGTCGGGATTCCCGGCCGGCCGGAGGGCCGCCCTCTCCGGCGCAGCGTGCCACGGCGGCCGCGAGCGTGCGAGGCTGCGACGACTCCCAGGCCTCGAACGCGGCGGGCGTCGCCGCGTCGGCCTCGCCGAACCCCGCGACCGCGTCGAGCAGCCCGCCGCCTCCGCGGCCGGCGACGCGCACGCCGGGCGGCGGGTCGATCGCGAAGCTCGGGTGGACCGCCGTCACCACGGGCACGCCGGCGCAGGCGAGCTCGACGATGCGGGTGACCGCGCCGAAGCCCGAGAACTGGGGCACGACCGCGCACCGCGCGGCGGCGAGCAGTCGATCGAGCGCCGGCTGCTCGACCCATCCTAGCGTCTCGACGCCCGCCGGTCGCGGGCCGGCGAGATCCTCCGTGCGGGCGCCCGCGACGACCAGCCGGGTGCCGGCCGGGAGTCCCTGCGCGCGTACCTCCTCGAGCAGGCGCTCCAGGGCGCGCCGGGTGGTGGCGTGCATCGCGCTGCCGATCGCGACCACGAGATCGGAGTCGAGGTCGCCGTGTGCGCGCGCGCGGCGGATGCCCAGCAGGCCGTCCCGGATCTCTCCGACCGGCAGGTAGGGATGGACGTCCGCGTCGAGGCCGAAGCCGCCGACGAGCCCTGCCTCGACCTTCGAGATGAAGAGCCGGGCGTCGCACTCGCGGAGCGCGTCGAGCTCGGTCGCGAGGTCGAGGAGGTGGGAGCCGGGTCGCACCCAGCCGCCGGTCCCCATGGTGGCGAGATCGAGCGACTCGAGGTTGTGCAGGCAGGCGACCGTCGGCGAGCCGCTTCGACGAGCAGCATCGAGGACCGGTCGGAGCCTCGCGTCGTCGACCACGGTGACGGCCGGGCGGGGCAGCCGTGCGACCAGCGACTCGTAGTCCGCGACGAAGGCGCGCGGGGCGAAGCCCGCGGTCGAGAAGCCCGTCGGGTAGGCGAGCGCGAGCGGGTGTGCGGGGCGCGAGCGCGGCCGCTCCCCGGGACGACTCTCGCGCCACGCGGCGAGGTCGAGCAGGTGGCAGTTCTCCTCCCCGAACGCGGCCGCGAGCTCGTGGTGCAGCTGGTAGGCGCGGTGACGCCCGCCCGGCCCGACGGCGCTCGGGGTTCGGCTCGAGACCAGCACGACGGAGGTCACGACGCGCCTCCCGCGACGTCCGCGAGCCTCGGGTGTCCCCATCGGGGCAGGACGTCGGCGAGGCGCTCCTCGATCGCGTGCGCGGTCCGGGGATCGACGTTCGCG
>JAFMJW010000101.1 GCA_017853315.1 Alphaproteobacteria bacterium | reverse complement strand
TCAGGGCCGCCGCGCCTCGAGGTGCCGCCATGCCGCGGGCAGCGACACGTCGCGGTCGGGCTCTCGCGGCGGCATGTTCATCTCCGCAGCGGGCTTCCAGCCGATCGCCTTCATGACCTCGAACACGTGGGCCATGTTCAGCATGTCGTGCGAGTAGCAGAAGAGCCCGTCGCCGGCGTAGTAGAGGATCGACAGCCCGGCGACGAAGCGCGGCCGGCCGTCGGCGTCGCGGCCGAGCACCTGGTCCCACTGGCTCACGACGCGCGGCCCCTCGACCATGATCCAGTTCTCGGGCGTATACCAGCCGTGGCCGGTGAGCCCGGCCATCGACTTCACGAAGAACTCGCGGATCTTCTCGCGCCCCTCGACGCGTCCCCACGCGGGATCGACGTAGACCGCGTCCTCGGTGAAGAAGTCGGCGAGGTCCGACCAGGGCTTCCTCCCCGCGTCGATCTCGTCGCGCAGCGCGACGTAGCGCTCGTAGGTTTCGCGCGCCTCGCGCTCTCTCGCCTCGGCCATCTCGGGTCTCCTCCGGCGGATCGGGGCCCGGGAGCCGGGCCGGCCGCGACAGAAAGCCCGAGGCGTCGCGATCCTGTCAAACGGCGAGCGGTCGCCGCGCGGCCGCCGATTGACACGCGGCGGGGCGCCGTGGAGCGTCGAGGGATGCGCAATCCCCACGCCGGCCGCCCGTTCACCGCCGCGGACGCGAGCGACGCCGACGTCGCGCGTGCGCTCGAGGACGTCTCCATCCCGACCCTGCTGCTCTCGTGCGTCCACATGAGCGGCGACGCGGGCATCCTCGACGGGCCGATCCGGCCGCAGGGACTCTTCCTGAACGAGGTGCAGGGCTACCTCTCGGAGGACGACAAGGCGCGGGCGCGCACACTCGCTCTCGACGTCATTCGCGCCTGGCGCGATCGCGGCTGCCCGGAGCCGGAGCCGGTCGGGCCGGAGCTGCTGAAGCGCATGATGGACTGGCTCGTCTGCGAGAGCGTGCCCGACGAGTACGTGCAGATGCTCCAGGAGGAGATGGAGCTCGACGGCGGCGATGCGCGCGCGGCGGCTCCCGTCGCCGACCGGGCCGCCGCGGCCGACCTGCCGGTGGTCGTGATCGGCTGCGGCATGTCGGGACTCCTCGCGGCGATCCGGCTGCAGCAGTCCGGCTTCCCCTACGTCGTCCTCGAGAAGAACGCGGGCGTCGGCGGCACCTGGTGGGAGAACCGCTATCCCGGCGCGCGGGTCGACGTCGGCAACCACTTCTACTGCTACAGCTTCGAGCCGAACGACGACTGGACCGAGTTCTTCGCGCGACAACCGGAGCTGCAGGCCTACTTCCAGCGGGTCATGGAGCGCCACGGAGTCGCGCCGCACGTCCGCTGGAACACCGAGGTCGTCGGCGCGACCTGGGACGAGGCGACGGCGACCTGGAACGTGGCCCTCGCCGACGGCGGGACGCTCGCGGCGCGCGCCGTGATCTGCGCGGTCGGGCAGCTGAACCGCCCGTTCGTGCCCGAGGCGCCGGGGCGCTTCGAAGGCCCGTCCTTCCACACCGCCCGCTGGGACGACTCGGTCGACTTGGCGGGGCGTCGCGTCGTCATGGTCGGCGCCGGTGCGACCGGCTTCCAGGTGGCGCCCGCGATCGCCGACCGGGTCGCGCACCTCGCGATCCTCCAGCGCAGCGCGCAGTGGATGTTCCCGAACCCGAACTACCGCGCCCCGGTCGGGCCCGGGGTGCGCTGGGCGCTGCGCCACCTGCCCTTCTACGGCCGCTGGTACCGCTTCCTGCTGTTCTGGCCGAGCTGCGACAAGGGTCTCGCCGCGGCGAAGGTCGACCCGTCGTGGCCGGGCCAGGAGCGCTCGGTGAGCGAGGTGAACGACTTCGCGCGCGCGATGTTCACCGAGTGGATCACGAGCCAGCTCGCAGACCGTCCCGACCTCGTCGAGAAGGTCGTCCCGGACTACCCGGCGACCGGCAAGCGGACGCTGCAGGACGACGGAAGCTGGCTCTCCACGCTGAAGCGCCCGAACGTGGAGCTCGTGCGGGCGGGCGTGTCGCGCCTCGAGGGCGACCGGGTGATCGACTCGAACGGCGGCGAGCATCCCGCGGACGTACTCGTGTGGGCGACCGGCTTCCGCGCGAACGACCTCCTTCTGCCGATGAAGATCGTCGGCCGCGACGGCGTCGACCTGCGCGAACACTGGGGCACTCGTCCGCGCGCCTACCTCGGCATGACCGTGCCGCGCTTCCCGAACTTCTTCCTGCTCTACGGACCGTCGACGAACCTCGCGAGCGGCGGCAGCCTGATCTTCCACTCCGAGTGCCAGGTCCGCTACGTCGTGCAGTGCCTGCAGACGCTCGTCGCGCGCGGTGCGGCCGCGATGGAGCCGCGCGTCGAGCGCTACGACGACTGGTACGCGCGCACGCAGGCCGAGATGAAGACGATGGTCTGGGCCTCGCCCCACATCGAACACAGCTTCTACAAGAACGCCGACGGCGAGGTGAACGGGCTGAGCCCGTGGCGGCTCGTCGACACCTGGGCGTGGACGCGAACGGTGGACCCGGGGGACTACGACTGGCGAAGCGGGCGCAGCCCCGGGTCGTGATCGGAGCGGCCGGCTTCCGGGGGCCGTCGGCGGATCGCCTCGACACGCTCGCTGGCGGCGGGTGAGGCACCCCGACCCTCCCGGCAGGCTCCCGCGACCGGAATCCCGCCCGATTGGGCAAGGGCTCGCCCATCGAGTATTTTCGCCGGAGGGACGGCGGCGACCCCGGCAACGGACGTCCGCCCCCCCCGGAGGCTCCATGCCGACTTCGATCGAACAGGTCCGCGCCCGCGTCGCCTCGCAGAAGGATCTCCTTCCCGCGCTCTACGGGCAAATCGACTTCGACCGAATGCCGGAGCGCTGGACCGACGACGCCTCGGTCGCGCTGGTGAAGGACCGCTCGCCGATGGGCCTCTCGCCCACCCGGCACGACATGGATCTCGTCCGCGCCTACACGATGCTCGGCGACATCGTGGCCGACGCCTACGCGGCGCTGATCCCGAAGTTCGGCGCCGGGCGGCTGATCGGCATGCTGCAGATGGCCTGCGACCAGGGCGTCGACAAGGTGCCCGGCGCGCCCCCCGAGCTGGTCGCCTTCCTCCGCGACATGGAGCGCATCCCCGACTGGGTCGACATGGACCTCGTGCGCGAGGGCGCGCGGCTCGACCTGAACGCGACCGCGAACGTCTCGCCCTTCGCGATCCGAGGCGCCTTCATCGCGACCTTCCTGAACAAGTACTCGGCGCTGCCGATGGCGCTCACCGGCACGCTCAGCAACGAGACCGCCGCGCACCGCGTGCGCGAGACCGCGCACTTCTTCGCCTGCACGGTGCTGCCCGGCGCGCTCGACCGCCACGGCGCCGGCTTCAAGGCCGCGGCGATGGTGCGGCTCATGCACTCGATGGTGCGGGTGAACGTCCTCACCTCGGGCAAGTGGGACTCGAAGGTCTACGGCGTGCCGATCCCGCAGGTCGACCAGATGCCGGCGGGCCTGATCCCGGTCTTCCTGCTCGCCTTCCGCATGCTCGACGAGGGTCGGCGCGAATTCACGCCCGGCGAGCGCGCCCAGGTCGAGCTCGCGCGCTACCGCTGCTTCCTGCTGGGCCTGCCCGAGGACCTGCTCTCCGACACCCCCGAGGGCATCGTGCGCATGATGACCGCGCGCAACACGACGCTGCGCGACTCCTTCGACGACGAGATCTGCGGCTCGCTCGTGCGCGCGACGCTGGCCGCCTACCTGCCGCAGGACCAGAGCTGGCCGAACCTGATCCACGACCAGCTCGAGCGTCGCTTCTCGAAGCTCGTGTTCGTGCAGCACTTCCTGCGCGGCGACCGCGAGATCGCGGCGAAGATCGGGGTCGACATCCGGCCCGACGACTACGTCGTCGGCTCGATGATCGGCGCGGGCCTCGCGCTGCAGGTGAAGGCCTTCCAGATCGCGGAGACGATCCCGGTCGTGCGCGACGTCGCGACCGCCTTCCTCACCTGGCGCGTGGAGCAGTTGATCTCGGCCTACGGCCACGCCAAGTTCACGACCGACGCGTCCAAGTACCGGCCGACCGCCGCCGCGGCCTGAGCCGCGGGGCGGCGTCGGCGCGGACGAACCGGGGCTCGTCCGCGCCGCTGCGCGTGCTCTTCCTCAGCCCCCCGCGGCCCCCGCGGGGTCGATCCAGAACAGCCCGAACAGGTTGAACATCTCGTTCTCGGTGCTCTCGCCGCCGGTGATCGGGCAGGCGTCGCACTCGCCGTCGCCCGCGCCGGGCGACGAGTCGCAGGCCGCGTCGTCGTCCTCGCCGTCGCAGGCCGCACCGACGCGGCCCGCCGTGCAGGCGACGGGCTTGCAGGTGTTCCCGAAGGAACTCGGGTTCGCCTTGCGCAGCTTCGAGAGCCGGGTGACGGTTTCCGGATCGGGCGAGCCGTCGGGCCCGATCCCGTTCTCGTAGGTCCCGCAGTAGCGCAGGATGCGCTGCCCGGGGTCGGGCGAGTCGAATGCGAGCGGCGGCTCCCAGCGCGCCTGCACCGGGTCCGTGTACGAGTGGTTGTCGTAGATCTGCGTGCCGTCGCCGAGCGTGATCCAGGTGTGCTTGCCGCGCTTGTGGGTGTGGGTCGACAGGCTGAAGAGCCGCGTGCCCCGCTGCAGCACGTGGTCGTTGCAGTAGGTCTCGCGCGTGTAAGGGGCCGCGTTCGGGCGGAAGATCGCGCTGAAGTCCGAGACGCCCGAGACCGCGTAGCGGCGGTCGTCCGTGTACTCGTAGTTGAGCGCCACGTGCATCGTGCCGGGCTTCGCCGTCAGGTTGAAGGCGTGCGAGTTCCAGTAGATGACGCCCGTCGTCGGCAGCTGGCCGTAGACGCCCGCCGGGTAGTCCGACCGGCTCACGGGCTGGCCCGCGCCGCCGATCAGCACGGTGAAACCGGCGCTCGACGGCCCGTAGCCGATGCAGCCGAAGCTGCGCTTCAGCTCGCTCGCGCAGAGACCGCCGCCGCTGCAGTCGGATGCGTCCTTCGGATCGCAGGACGCGCCGTCCTCGCTGCCGCCGCGGCAGGTCCACTGGCCGAAGGCGGGGTCGTAGACGTCGACGCCTCCCGGCGAGAAGTTGCCCGTCGGGTAGTAGAGGAACACGTGGTGGCTCTGCGGGTCCTGCCGGACCTCGCTCGCCCCGAAGGCGAATTGCGTCCCGTTCGCGTCGAGGAACTCGCCGGGGACCCGGTCGCTCACGTCGTACCAGGTGGCGAAACAGCCCTCGAACTCGCTGCTCGGGTCGAGCTTCCACTCGGGCATGACGAGCTGGAAGCCCTGCGCGGGCGCGGGCGAGGGCAGCGGCGCGATCTCGATCGGCTCCGGGTCGGGCAGGCACGCATCGATGAGCGCCTGCGTACCGTTCACGACGCCGTCTTCGGGTGCGCCCGCGTAGATCCAGAGCCGCAGGAGCTCGAGATCCTGCTCGGAGATCGCCGGACGACCGATCGGCATCGGAGAGCCCGCGACCGGGTAGGAGCCGGGGCGCGTCGCCGCGGCGAGCTTGAGCCAGAGGAAGCTGCGCTCCTCGTCGCCGATCTCGACGCGCGAGAGCGCACTCGCGTTCGAGCGAACGCCGACCAGGTTCGCGTAGGAGACGTCGGCGGAGAGGCGGAGTCCGCCCGAGCCGTTGCTGCCATGACACGCGTCCTGCGTGCAGCCGCCGCGCTCGAAGACGCGCTGTTGCACGGCGTCCCGGGTGCTCGCGAAGCTCTCCTGCCCGGGCTCGCAGGCCGTGTCGGCCGGCGTCGAGGTCGGCACCGGCGTCGGCGACGAGCCGCCCTGCACGGGGCCGCCGCCGGAGGAGCCGCCGCAAGCCTGGGCGAGGGCTGCCATCATCGCCAGCAGGGCGACTCGGGACGTCTGGGTCATCGACTTCACGGGGAACACTCCGCGGCCGCCGGAGCGGCCGTGCCAAGGGTACGCGAGGGGAAACGGGCTCCTCAGCCCACCGACTTCCGCAGGTGGTCGATCGCGTCCTCGAAGGCCTGCAGGCGCAGAAAGTCGCGACGGGTGCGCGGCCCGAGAGGCTGGGTGACCGGCCGCGGCGCCCCCGACTGGAGTTCGGCGCGCGCGAGCGTGAACGAGTCGTTCGCGACCGAGCAACGCACCGCGTCCGCGTCCACGCCGTAGAGGCGCGCCGAGTTGAGCCCGAGGATGCGGGCGCGGTCCTCGTCGGTGATCGCGGCGTAGCCCTTTTCGTTCTGCACCCGCTCGGAGATCTGGAAGACCTTCATCGCGTCGATCTGCCACTGCGGGGAGCCCCACCACACCGAGTCGGTGCCCCAGCAGATGCGATCGGAGCCGAGCACCTGGATGAGCCGCCCGAGGATCTCCTGTCCCGCCACCGCACCGCCGGCGATCGCGACCGCGAAGGTGCTGCCGATCTCGGCGTAGACGTTGTCGAGGTCGGGGTTCTGCTCCATCACCCGCGCGAACTGCTCGATGCCCGCGGGCACGACCGTGCCGCTCGCGAGCGTCGTCTCGCTCGGGAAGTAGCCCGAGTGGTAGATCACGAAGTTCAGCTGCGGCCAGTCGCGCGCGGCCTTCGGGATGTCGATCGACTGCACGCGCTCCGCGGCCTGCGGCCCGAAGAGCTGCGGGAAGCCCTTGTGGACGGCGATCACCTTGATCCCCGCCTTCACCGCCGCCTCGTACATCGGGTAGGCGACCTTCTCGTCGTCGAGCCACCAGACGTCCCCGCCCGGGTAGCACTTGATCGCGGCCGACCCGAGGTCCTTCACGTTGCGCTCGATGTCGTACACCGACGTGCGCGAGATCGCGCCGACCGCCTCGGAGACCGTGGGCTCGATCAGCATCTGCGCGACCATGCGCTGCGAATTGGCGAGCGCGTTCACCCGATCGCGGGTCGCGGCCATCGTCGCGTTGGGCAGGAGGCCGCCTACACCCGGCGGGATGCCGCTCATGACGCCGACCGCGGTCTGGCTCTCGAGGAACATCTCGCGGATGAAGTGGTCCTGGGTCACCAGCGAGAGCTTGCAGTCGGTGTCGGACGGCGAGCAGTCCTCGAAGTCGGTGAAGCGAAGGTTCGCGACCGCGTCCTTCGCGACCTGGTACCAGGCGCCGTCGAGGTCGACGTGGTGGGTCTGCACGTCCATGACGAAGTAGTCGGCCGAGAAGACCTCGCGCGCGCGCGCCGGATCCCTCGTATCGGCCTCGCAGATCGAGAAGGCGCCGCCGTCGCCCGACCCGCCGTCCGAGCAGCCGTAGACCTGGTTCATCGCGAACATGACGGTCGCGGTGCCCGCGGCCGTGCGCAGGAAGTCGCGACGGGACACGCCGAGGGCCCGGGCGCGGCGGTCGGCGAGGTCGGCGACGAGCGCCTCGACCTGTTTCTGACGCGGAGTCTGCGGCTCGGGCAGGTACTCGCCGTTGGAGACGATCTGCGTCGGGATCGGCAGTCGCGGGTCGAGGTCGTGGTCGGACTTGCGCTTGGGCGTCCACATGGCGGATGACCCTCCTTCCTCGGGGGCGACTCGCCCCCAGGGAGCGGAGCAGTCCATACTCCCAAGTACATTCCAAGCGCAACGGACAATCGACGGCGCCCCGAAGACGCGGACCATGACCCAGCGAAGACTCCCCCCCTCGGCCACGGGCCGGCCGACGGGAGCCCGAACCCGTTCGGCCGAGCTCGCCGACCGCAGGCTCGTCCAGCGTCGTCCCCGGGCGGACCGTGCGGCCGCCACCCGGCGCCGCGCGATGGACGCGGTGGTCGAGTGCATCGCGGAGGCGGGCTACCACGCCGCCACCGCCTCGGAGATCTCCCGGCGCTCGGGGCTCACCTGGGGAGCCGTCCAGCACCACTTCGGCGACAAGGACGGAATCCTCTCGGCGGTGCTCGAGGACAGCTTCGCCCGCTTCACCGAAACGCTCGACGAGGTTCCGACCGGCGGCACCCTCGAGCAGCGGGTCGCCGGCTTCGTGCGATGTGCATGGCGGCACTTCGGCAGCCCGCACTACCGGACGACCTTCGCGATCCTCGCGAACCTGCCGTCGGATCCCAGCGCACCGTGGCGCGAGCGCCTGCTCGCCGCGTGGACCGACGTCTGGAAGCGCTCGTTCCCGGAGAGCAGGCTTCCGGCGGATCGGACGCGATCGCTCATGCTCTACGCGATCGCCGTGCTGACGGGCCTCGCGGGACTGCAGGCGCTCGACCGGGCGACTCTCGGACCGCTCGAGGCCGAGTTGCGCTGGCTCGAGGAAACGCTCCTGCGCGAGTTCGCGGCTCGCGGCGTCACCCGCTGACCCCGGCGCCGCGGACGGCTCTCAGCGTTCCTGGATCGAGCGCAGCCAGTCGACCAGTACGGTCGATCGAAGCAGGTTCTGGCGCTGCGCGTGGGGAGCGCCCTGGAGTTCGGCGTCGAAAACCTCGCCCCACACGGGCATGATCCGATCGCCGTGAGCAGCGACGGCCCGACGCCCGTCGATCACCGCGACGAGATCGCGCTCGTCGAACTTCCCGCCGTTGCGAGCGGCGAGGCGTGTCAGGTCCGGTGGCCGCTTGCGGAGATCGGCCGCGACCGGGCCGTCGCCGTGCCCCGTCGCACCGTGACAGGAAGCGCAGTAGCGCAGGTAGAGCACCTCGCCCCCGGTCGCCCCCGGCTTCGAGACGGCGACGCCGGGGCCGCCGGCCACGACCTCCGCTCCGGCCTGGGCCCGGGCGGCCCGGAGGGAGCCGTCGCCGGCCAGGGCCGCGACGACCACGGCGGCGAGACCGAGGCGCGCGAAGCCGACCGGGCGCCCGGCGCGAACCCGTGCCCCGATCCTGGACGAGGACGGTCCGGAAGCGGGCGACGTCACGACGCCTTCGCCTCGCCGGCAGCGCCGCCCTGCGGGCGCCGCACGTGCGGCTGCAGCGGGAAGCGGACGTACTCCCGGATCAGCATCTCGCCGAGCTCGCGGTCGGGCGGCACGTCGCCGCGGAAGCAGCCGCGCCGGCGCAGGTCCTCGACGAGCGTCGCCAGGATCCGTTCGTGCGTCAGGTCATCGGTGTGCTCGTCCACCATCCGACGCTCCGCCTCGTCCGCGAAGCAGTAGGCCTTCCACGAGATCGACAGCCGGATGTCGTCCCAGTCGTAGTGCGCGATCTCGCGGCCGTCGCGCTCGACGTGCCAGCGGGTGCCGCCGTCGTGGCGGAGGCGGATGCCGGGCTGGAGGTCGGGCAGGTCGACGTCGGGCTCGCCGACCAGGTCGACGCCGTGGAAGACGCTGTCGGTGTCGAGGAGCGTGGCCGTGTTGTGCTTCGGCGGAAGCTGCTCCTCCGCGCCCTCGATCCCCTCGGGGTAGGCATAGAAGCCGCCGCCCGCGCAGTTCCCGTACCACGACACGCCGGTCGCGATCGGCATGCGCCAGCGCTCGAAGAGACCGGAGAGGTGCATCACGACGAGCAGCCACTCGGGCTCGTGCTTGCGGCTCGCGCCGCGGAACTCGGGCACGTCGGTGTGCACCGAGAGCTCCTGTCCCGGCAGCACGACATTCGCGTAGACGATGTTGGGCACGACGATCGGCTTGCCGAACAGCCGTCGCGCGGCCTCGGAGAACTTCTCGTTCGAGAGCAGCGGCTCGATCCCCGCGACGACCGGACGGTCGTACGCGTAGGTCTCGCGCAGCGTGTTCGCGCGCGCGGCGAACGTCTCGAGCGAGACCGCCTTGCCCGAGCGCCCGCCGGTCTCGAAGAAGTGCAGCGCCGCGTCGTGGCGCTGCAGGAAGCCCTGTCCGATCCCCACCTTGGGCGACTCCTGCACGTACATGCCGTAACCGCCCGGGAAGGTCTCGAAGAGCCGGACCATCGCGTCGGCCTCGGCCGGCTCGAGGAACGGGTCGAACCTCTCCATGAACGCTCGTGCCACGGGTTCCCCCCTTCCGGCCTCAGAAGCCCTGGAGCGCCGCGAAACGGTCGCGGTGGAAGGCGGCGTCGCCGAGCGTCTGCTCGGCCGCGCGCGCCCGCTTCAGGTAGAAGCCGATGTCGTACTCGTCGGTCATGCCGATGCCCCCGTGCATCTGCACCGCCTCGTTCGCGACCGCGACGTAGCCCTCGGAGAGCCGGGCCTTGGCGACCGAGGCGAGCAGGCCCGCGTCGGGCGAGCCGGCGTCGATCGCCCGCGCCGCGGCCATGACCGCGGAGCGGCCGAGCTCGACCTCGACCAGCATGCGCGCCGCGCGGTGCTTCAGCGCCTGGAAGGTCCCGATCACGACGCCGAACTGCTTTCGCTCGCGCAGGTAGGCGACCGTCGACTCGAACGCGCAGGCCATGCCGCCCAGCATCTCGGCGCACAGCCCGACCACCGCGCGGTCGAGGACCTGCTCGACGAGCGGACCCGCCTCGCCGGGCTTGCCGAGCGCCGCCGATTCCGGGACCTCCACGCCGTCGAGCGAGACCAGCGCCGAGCGTCGGTGGTCGACGAGCTGCTGCGCGCGGACGGCGACGCCCGGAGCACGGCGGTCGACGAGGAAGAGCGCGAGCCCGTCGCGGTCGTCGGCCCCGCCCGAGACGCGGGCGGAGACCACGAGGGCCTCGGCGCCGTCGCCGTCGAAGACCATGTCCTTCTGCCCGGTGAGACGGAAGCCGCGCGACGACTTCTCGGCCCGGGTCCGCACGCGCATCGGCCGGTGACGGGCGCCGGGCTCGTGGTGGGCGAAGGCGAGCACGACGTCCGCGGCGGCGACCCGCGGCAGCCACGCCTTCTTCTGCTCGTCGTCGCCGCCGAGCAGGATCGCGTTGCCGGCGAGCAGGACCGTCGAGAGGAAGGGCTCGGGCGCGAGCGCCGCGCCGACCTGCTCGAGCACCACCGCGAGGTCGGCGTAGCCGAGACCGAGACCGCCGAACTCCTCGGGCATCACGATCCCTGGCCAGCCGAGCTCCCCCATGCGCTTCCAGGCCTCGGGCGAGAATCCCAGCGGGTCGCCCGCGTCGCGCATGCGCCGCAGTCGGCCGACCGGGAGGTTGGCCTTGACGAAGTCCGCGGCCGTCGTCCGCAGGAGCTCCTGCTCCTCGGTCAGAACCAGATCGCTCACGTGGGCTCCTTCCGTCGCCCCTCGTCGGGGCGCCTTCTCACCGGGTGCGACCCGCGAAGGCCGCGACCACCTCGTCGCAGCTCGGCACGGTCGCCAGCATCTTCAGGGTGTTCTCGATCACCGCGTGCGCGTACTCGAGCGGCACGCCCGTCACGCCGTCGCCGGGCACGACGACCTGGTAGCCGCGGTTGACCGCCTCGATCACGGTGCCCGTCACCGCGACGTTCACGCTCACGCCGAGCAGCACGATCGTCTTCACGCCGAGGCTGCGCAGGATCGAATCGAGCTCGCTGTCGTGGAAGAGCGACACGCCGTGGTGCCGCGGAACCAGGTAGTCCCCCTCGGCCGGGCCGAGCTCCGGTGCGAGCATCGCCTGCTCGCTGCCCGCCAGCAGCCCCGGTCCCTTCGACTTCCGCGCCGCCGCGAGCAGACGGCAGTTCACGCTGCTTCCGCCGCCGTCGGGGCGTCGCACCACGGTGCCGTGGAGCACGGGCACGCTCGCCTTCCTCGCGACCTCGAGGACGCGCCCGATGCGGGGCAGGAGCCCGACCTCGCGAACCGCCTCGGCGAGCGCCGACAGCGCACCCGACGCGCCGACGACGCCGCGCTGGCACTCGATCGTCGCGACGGCGGTCGTCGCGGGGTCGAGGAGCGCGCGCAGGTCGATCGGCATGGGTCGATGTCCTTCGAGGTCTCGGGTTCGGTCGCGGGGAAGCCTCGTTTCTCTAGCCGGGACGCCGAGCCCGGGCCAACCGGTCCGACAGGCGGGCTCTCGCCTCGCCCCGGACCCGTGCCGGGGTCCCGGCCGATTCGGCGGTTGCGCGCGGGCCCGCGAGCGTGAGACCTCCGGGAATGCCCGGCGGTCGGGCGAGAAGGAGGGAGCGAGCGATGAAGCGAGTCCTCGTAGGCACGTGCGTGGCGGTTCCGCTGGCGATCGCGCTTTCGGGCTGCGGTCCGCAGGGTTGCGGCCAGGAGGCCGGGAAGAAGGTCGACGCGGCCGCGGACAAGGCCAGGAGTGCGACCGACGACGCGGCGGCCAAGGCGAAGCAGGCCGCCGACGCGACCGCGCGCGCAGCGGCGGACGCGGCCGCGAAGGCGCGTGCCGCGGCGGCGAGCGCGGGCAGCGCGGTGAAGGATGCCGCCGCCGATGCGCACCAGGCCGCGAAGGACGCCGCCGCGGGGGCCGCCGACGCCGCCGCGGGGGCCGCCGACGCGGCCGCC
>JAFMJW010000008.1 GCA_017853315.1 Alphaproteobacteria bacterium | reverse complement strand
CCCCCGCGCCGTCACCGGCGCAGAAGTCGCGTCCCGCCGACTCGACCAGGACCGCACGCACCGAGTCGTCGTGGTCGATCTCCCATGCCGCTTCGCGCAGCGAGGCGTGGGCGCGCGGACCGAGCCTCGGCGTCCCGCCCGCCGGCCCCAGCACGAGGCGCACGACGTCGCCTTCCCGCGCGCGCGTGATCGGAGCGTCGCCCGCATCCTCGCGCGCCCCCCGGGTCTTCGAGGTGGCCCGGCCGCCCTTCCCCGCGACGCGCCGGCCTCCGCCGACGGCCGCCCCGACCCGCGCGGTCGCGACGCGGGCGCTCGAGGCTCGGCGCTGGGTCCCGCCGGGCTTCACGCTTCAGCCGCCCGCGAAGGAGTCGCGAAGGTCCTTGCGCAGGATCTTGCCGAGCGGGTTGCGCGGCAGCTCCGGCACGATGCGGACGACCTCGGGCTTCTTGAACGACGACAGCCGGGTCCGGCAGTGCTCGACGATCTCGTCGGCGGTCGCGCCGACACCCGGGCGCAGCACGACCGCGGCGGCGACCACCTGCCCCCACTCGACGCTCGGCAGGCCGAAGACCGCGACCTCGTCGACCGCGGGATGCGACTGGATCGTCGCCTCGACCTCGGCCGGCGCGATGTTCTCGCCTCCGCGGATGATCATGTCGTCCTTGCGGCCGACCAGGAAGACGTAGCCGTCCTCGTCGAGGTAGCCCAGGTCGCGGGTGTGCAGGAAGCCGTCGGGCTCGAGCTGCGCCCCGCCCTCGACCGAGCCGGCGTAGCCCTTCATGATACGCGCCGTCCGGACCATGATCTCGCCGACTTCGCCGGGCGGAAGCGACCGGCCGGCGTCGTCGCGGACCTCGACCTCGACGTCGGGCAGCGGACGCCCGATCGAGTGGAGGCGGCGCAGGACGGCCTCGTCGGCCGCGGGATCGCCCGAGAGGCGGTGGTCCTCGGGCCCCAGCACGGTGAGCGTCGAGGTCGTCTCGGTCTGGCCGAAGGCGTTCACGAAGCCGCAACTCGCGGGGAACGCTTCGAGCGCCCGCCGGATCACCGGGAAGGGCATCGGCGCGCCGCCGTAGGACACGTTCTGGAGGCTCGCCATCTTCTCGCGCGAGAACGAGGGGTGGTCGAGGATCTGCTTCAGCATCGTCGGCACGACGAAGGCGTGCGTCACGCCCTCGCGCGCGACCGCGTCGATCCACTCGCCCGCCTCGAACTGCGGCAGGAGCACGAGTTTCCGGCCCGCCCACACCGACGTCATGATGTTGGTCGCACCGGCGATGTGGTAGAGCGGCACGCACAGGAGTTGAACGCCGCGCGGCTCGCCGTCGGCCATCTCCACGGTCCCGACGACGTAGGTCGTGAAGTGCCCGAAGGTGAGCATGACGCCCTTCGGCAGGGAGGTCGTGCCGCTCGTGTACATGAGGACCGAGGTGTCGCCCTCCTCGACCTCGGCGTCCTCGCCCTCGGGGCTGCCCGCGGCGACCAGGTCCTCGATCGAGGGCGACCCGGCCTCGAAGCCGATCCGCTCCATGTCCTTCGGCAGCTCCGGCGAGAGCCGGTCGAGGAGCTCCCGGTAGCGCTCCGCGAAGAACAGCACCCGCGGCTCCGCGCGTCCGATCATGTAGGCGAGCTCGTTCGTCTTCGCGCGATAGTTGAGCGGGACGAACGTCGCCCCGGCCGAAGCGGTCGCATAATAGCACTCGAGGTAGTGGTTCGAGTTGGTCGCGAGCACGGCGACGCTCGACCCGCGCCCGACGCCGCGAGCGCGCAGCGCGTTCGCGAGCCGGCGCACGCGCTCCTGCATCTGGCCGTAGGTGAAGCGCGCGGGGCCCGAGACCAGGATCTCCTGGTCGGGGAACATCGACGCCGGGATGGAGAGGAAATTCGCGGTATTCATGGCTGCCTGCGTCCTAGCCCGAGGGCCAGCCGCCGCTCAAGCCCGAGCGCCCGGCGGAGCGGCAGGTCGAGCCCGCGCGCGACCGCGGCCTTCGCCGCGCGCACCGCGTCCCGGGGCCGCGACGCGATCTCGTCGGCGAGTCGCGCGACCCGCCGGCGCAGCCCGCGCGCCGGCACGACCTCGGTCGCGATCCCGAGCCGGAGCGCACCCGCCGCGTCGATCTCGTCGCCCGCGAGCAGCACGCCGGCGGCGCGCCCGGGGCCCACCGCGCGCGGCAGCGTCTGGGTCCCGCCGACCCCGGGCAGGAGCCCGAGCGCCGTCTCGGGAAGCCAGAACCGCGCGTCGTCCGCGCACACGACGAGGTCGCACAGGAGCGCCATCTCGAAGCCCCCGCCCGCGGCGATCCCATGGACCGCCGCGATCGAGACGCACGGCAGGCGAGACCAGGTGCCCCAGAGGTCGCGGACGCGCCGCACCTCGCGCGCGCGAACCGGGGAAGGAGCCGTCCCGAACTCGGCGAGGTCGCCGCCGCTCGAGAAGGCCCGTCCGTTTCCCCGGACGACGAAGACCGCGACCGAGGGGTCTCCGGTCGCGAGTTCGAGCGCCTCGAAGAGCGCGTCGCGCATCGCCGTGTCGAAGGCGTTCAGCCGCCGCGGGCGGTCGAGCGTGGCGGTGAGCACCGCGCCACGCCTTTCGAGCAGGACCGGGGACGACACGCGCGAACTAGACGCCGCAGGGAACCCCGGCGCAAGTGCGCGAGTCGCGCGTCGCGGCGGGACGGAACGCATCCCGAATGCGAAGGGGGCTCCCGGCAACGCGCCGGAAGCCCCCTCCTCTCCGCGAGGCCCGGGCGCATCGGCCCGGGCCCCGGTCGCCCGGATCAGTAGAGGATCGAGCCGAAGCGGTCGCCGGCCTCGCAAGCGTCGGGCGTCCCGCCCTCGCCCTGCACGAGGAGCTGCGACGGGCCGGGCGACCTGCCGCCCTCGCTCCACGCGGCCGAGGAGGCGGCAAGCCCCGACGGCGAGCCGTAGACGACGCGCACCGCGCCGCCCGAGGCCGCGGGCCCGCCCGGGAACGCTCCGAGTCCCGGGCCGCCGCCGATGCCGATCAAGCCCTGCGAACCGCAGGCGCGCCCCGGGATGCCGATCGCGAGGTCGGCGGCACGTCGCAGGGTTCCCGCGTCGCTCCAGTTGCGGCCGAAGTTCCAGGCGATGAGCGTCGCGCCGAAGGCGTCGTCCGCGCGCGAGGCGGCGCCCAGCGCCTTCTCGCTCCAGAACGTCCCGGCCGAGGCCGAGGTGTCGAAGCGCGCCTTCGAGCCGCGGAACACGATCACCGCCCCGGCGCCGGTCGCGCCGCCGATCGTCTCGCCGGGCACGCCGATCGCGAGGTCGGCGACCCCGTCCGCGTCGAAGTCGCCCGCGCCGAGCGCGCTGCCCGCGCGGTCCCCGGACTCGGGGTTCACGTCGCCGCCGACCGGGCCGTCGATCGTCGTTTCGAGGGCGCCGAGCAGCACCTGGCTGCCCTCCCCCGAGATTCCGTCGACACCCTGCCAGAACACGGTCACGGCGCCGCCGTCGGCCACGGCGTTCGACTCGACGACCGTGCCGTCGGGCACGAGCACCGTGTCGTCGTCCTCGCCGGGCGATCCCACCGCGAGGTCCTTGCGGCCGTCGCCGTCGAAGTCGCCGACGGCGAGTGCCGCGCCGAAGAAGTCGTCGGCCTCGGCCTCCCCGGTCGTTCTCGAAACGTTCTGGTGAAGCGTGGTCGAGCGCGCCTCGGTGAGCCCGTCGTACGATCCGTAGAGGATGCGCACGATGCCCGCGCCGGTCGCGCGACCGATGGTCGCGCGCGGCATGCCGACGACCAGGTCGTCGAGCGCGTCGCCGTTCAGTCGGCCGGCCGAGAGCACGACGTCGCCCTCCCATTCGCCCTCGCCCTCGAGCCGCGCCCCGGTGATCTCGACCTGCGTCGGCCGGGTCTCGCCGCGGTTCAGGCCGAGGCGCGAACCGTAGAGGATCGCGACCGGCACGAGCTCCGACGCAGGACCCGCGTCGCCCTCGACCGCTAGGTCGCCCACGGCGTCGCCGTCGAAGTCTCCCCAGACGAGCGAGTTGCCGAGGCCGGGGACGCTTTCGTCGGAGAGCGCCGAGAAGATCTCGCCCGCCGCGATCGCCTGCGTCCTCGACGTGTCGAGACCCGAGGCCGATCCCGGCACGACGAACAGGCGTCCGGATCCGGGCGCGAGCACGGCGAGGTCCGAGAAGCCGTCGGCGTCGAAGTCGCCCGAGGCGACCGAGGCGCCGAAGAGTTCGCCCGCGGCCGGAGCCGGCGCCGTGAGCAGCAGGCTCGCCGGCCGCGCACGCGACGCGAGGCCCGCGGCGCCGCCGTAGAAGACGTTCACCGCACCGGCGTCGACCGCGCCGTCGAGGTCCTCGAGCGGAACGCCGGCCGCGAGGTCCGCGATGCCGTCGCCGTCGAAGTCGCCGCGCGAGACGCCTGCGCCGCCGCCGGGCGCCTGCCCGGGGCCCCGCAGGATCAACTTCGGACCCAGGTTCGGGTTGCCGGCGGTCGCGGCCCCCTCGCGCGAGAAGAACTCGATCTTGCCGGGGTCGTTCGCGACCGGCTTGCGCAGCAGGAAGCGCGTGGCACCCGCCAGCACGTCGGCGGTCACGTTCCACTCGAGCTGCCCGGAGCTCGCGCCGGTGACGATCACGCTCGAGCTCGCCGTCGCCGGGATCGCGACGTTGCCGCCCTCCCAAGGGGTCGCGCAGTCGCGCGCGTTGTTGGAGACCTCGGAGTCGCTCGAGCAGTTGAAGGTGACGCCGGCACCGCTGCCCCGCGTCGGGGACTGGCCGACCGGCAGGTTGAAGTTCCTTCCGTTGCCCTCCGCGAAGCCCTGGTTCAGCCGGTAGGCGTCGATCGGGCCACCCGCGGCGGGCCAGTTCGTGTCGACGAAGCGCACGTTGAGCGCGAGCCGCGCCTCGGCGAGGCCGACCAGGCTCACGTTGTTCGTGTTGAAGCTCGTCACGATGCGACGCGGGCCGTTCTCGTGGATCGCGAGCAGGTCGTTCGCGCCCTCGTTCTGGTTGCGGTCCGAGGTGAGCAGCATCGAGTCGCGCGCGGCGACGAAGGTGCAACCGGTGAACGGCCCCTGCTCGCAGGCGCCCGAGAGCGGGTTGCAGCGGGGCGCCTGGTGGCAAATGTCGCCCGGGTTGCAGATTACGCCGGCGCACTCGGTGTCGCAGGCGTCGCCCACGCCGTCGCCGTCCGCGTCGGCCTGGTCCGTGTTGCGCACGTCGATGCAGTTGTCGCTCCGGTCGCACACGCCGTCGACGTCGCGATCGGGGGCAGCGGCCGGGGCGGGGCACGCGTTGTTCACGCCGTCGCAGACCTCGGCCACGTCGCAGGCGTCGCCCGAGGTCACCGCGCGGCAGACCGTGCCGGCCGGCTTCTTGCGGTCGTTGCACGAGGCGGAGGTGCCGCTGCAGGCATCGACCTTGTCGCACTCGCCGGCCGAGGCGCGGCATTTCGTTCCCGAGGCCTTGAAGCCGTCGACGGGACACGCCGCCGCGATCCCGCTGCAGGTCTCCGCGACGTCGCAGAGGCCGTTCACGGCGCGACAGGTCGTGCCGGCCGTGGCGAACCTGTCGGCCGGACACGACGGCGAGTTCCCGGGGCACGACTCCGCGACGTCGCAGACCCCGGCCACCGCGCGGCAGACCGTGGCGGCGGAGGCGAAGCCGTCGGCCGGGCAGGAGGTCGACGAGCCGTTGCAGGACTCGGCCACGTCGCAGTCGCCGCGCCTGGGCCGGCAGATCGTCCCGGCATTGCCTGCCGGGTGGCTGCAGGTCACGATCACGATGTTGTCGGGCGGCACCGTCTCCGACGCACACACGTCGCGCGTGCAGGCGTTGCCGTCGTCGGTGCAGGTCGAACCGGTCGGCTTGAAGCCGTTTCCGGGGCAGGACTTCGAGCTGCCGTTGCAGCTCTCGGCGACGTCGCAGGAGTTGTTCGGGTTCGCGTTACGACAGACCGTGCCCGCCGGCTTCACTGCGTCGGCGGGGCAGCTCTTGCTCGTGCCGTTGCAGGACTCGGCCGCGTCGCAGACGTCGGAGGCGGCGCGGCACAGGGTGCCGGCCGCCTTCTTCCTGTCGGGGCACGAGCCGCTCCCGTCGCAGAAGTCCTCGACGTCGCAGGCGCCCGAGGCGGTGCGGCAGCGCGTCGAGGTGGGGGCGAAGCTCCCGGGCCTGCAGCTCAGGACGGTGACGAAGCGGTTCTCGCAGACCCCGGTCGGACAACCCGGAAGCAGGCACCCGACGTCGGTGCCCGTGAAGAAGCAGCCCTGCTCCACGAGGGTCCCCGTGCACTTGCCCGTCGTGCAGACGTTGCCGTCGCCGTCGTCGCAGACGGCCCCGTTCGAGGTGCATCGCTGCGCGACCGCAGGCTGCGCCGAGACCATCACGGCGAGCGCCACCAGGATGGCCGCCCAGCCTCCGTGCCGAGGGGGCTCCGCCGCCCCTGCAAGATTCGATCGAGTCATCGCTGTCTCCTCGCGATCGAGCACGGTCCGCAGGGCGGTCCGCGCCGGTCAGGCATCCCTCGAGCCCGGATCGACGACCGTTCTGGCGCGGCACTGACCCACCTGTCAATCAGGGTTTCCAAGGCCCCCGCGAGGCTCGCTGCCCCCGCCCGACGGCCGAAGCCACGCGGACGACGGCCCGGACAGGACGACGAGATCGCCGTCGTCCCCCGAGGCGAGCCACGGCCTCCCCGCCGCGCCCTCGCCACGGACTCCCCGGGCTCGGATTCCGTGCATTTCGAGGGCACGACCGGGGGGGATCGACTCCCCGGGGGCGATGGGCTCGCCGGAGGCCGACCGTCGGTCGAACGCCGCCGCGATCGCCACTGCCGGATCGAGCGGGCCGATCGGCGAGTCGCTCCCCCCGGCGACGGTCACGCCCGCGGATGCGAGCGTCCGCAGCGGATAGAGCCAGTCGCGCAGGGGGGCCTCCACCTCCCGCAGGTACTTCTCGCCTCGCGCGCGGAGGAATCCGGGCTGCGTGACCACCGCGACCCCGGCCGCGGCAATCTCGCGCGCGAGTTCGGGCGGGCACAAGGACGCGTGCTCGACCCGGTCGGGAGCGGCCCGACGCATCGGGTCGCCCGCATCCGCGCGCACCGGCGCCGCTCGAAGCACCGCGAGCACGCGCGCGACCACGTCCGGCTCGACCGCGTGCACCGCGACCGGCCAGCCCGCGTGCCTCGCACGCGCGACCGCCGCGGCGAACCCGGGCGCGGCCGCCTCGTCCTCGTGGTGCGCGAAGAGCTTCACGCCCGCGATCTCGACCCACCCGCCGGCGGCTTCAGCCGCCGCGGGCGCGAGGTCGGCGTCGGGCACGAACACCCGCACGCGCTGGCCGACGTCGCCGCGCGCGACGGCCGACGCGAGCAGCGCGACGCGCGCGGGCTCGTTGCTTCCCGTCACCTCGTCGATCGTCGTCACGCCGCGCGAGGCGAGCAGCGCGCTCGCCGAGCGCATCCCCTCGCGCAGCGCCGACTCGTCGTGCGGGCCGAGCGCGACCGTGATCTCGGCCTCGCGCCCGAGGACGACGGCGTCTTCCCCCGGCCCCGCTCCCCGCGCCCGATCTCCGTGCGCGGGCGACTCGCCGAGGAGCGCCGCGAGCCGCCGCCGGCCCGCCGACCCGAGCAGCGACGCGTGCCGCGTGGCGTGGCGAAGCCGCAGCGGGACGTCGCCCACGGAGCGGTCGAGTTCGGCGGTCGTCGGAAAGCGCCCCTCGCGCAGGCGCGACTCCTCGAAGCCCGAGACGCGCAGCCAGGCGCCGGGCGGGAGTCGCGCGGCGAGGGCGGCGAGCCGCGCCAAGAGTTCCTCGA
This sequence comes from Alphaproteobacteria bacterium, assembly GCA_017853315.1. Lineage (GTDB taxonomy): Bacteria > Desulfobacterota > Binatia > UBA12015 > UBA12015 > REEB422. The sequence continues at coordinate 32,864 of JAFMJW010000008.1, read as the reverse complement.
TCGTGCGCGGGTGGTCCGCGGCGAGATCTCGGCCGGAGAGCACGGCCGCGGTCGCGACCAGGTGGAGGTGGCTGTCGGCGAGCCCCGGGAGAAGGAGCGCGTCGGCGTCGCCCAGGACCGGGACCTCCCGCGGTCGCTCGTCGACCGGGCCGCCGAGCGGCTGGACCGAGACGACGCGCCCCGTCCGGATCGCCACCCGGACGGGCTCCGACCACGCGAGGATTCCGACCGGCCCGGTTTCGAGAGGCCGCCCGACCAGGTCGCGGTCGACGGTGGCGGGGCCGATCCGCGTCATCGCGATCCCGCGCGGCGCCGAACGCCGCGCGTGCCGACCTCTCCCGGGCGCGCCGAGCGAGTCGTCGCGGGCGGCGACCCCGCCGACGCTCGCGGATCGCGACGACCGCGCGCGGCCCTCGTCAGTCGGACGACGGGAGCGGCTTCGCTTCCTTCAGCTTCATCTCGGCGCCGCAGCACTGGATGCTGCCCGCCCCGGCCTTGTTGCAGAGCGCCTCGGTGCCGCAGCCCTCGCACACGTAACGCTTGCCCAGGGTGTTGCTCATCGTCCCTCCGCTCCTGCTCCCGCGGGCCGCTGCCCGCGACTTCCTTCACCCGCGCCCGATCGGCGCGGCATCGATCCGCCCGCCCCCGGCCTCGACCCGCAGCGTCGCGCCCGACTCGACCGCCTCTCGCCGGATGCGCGCGAGCATGGCGATCCCCTCGTTCCCGGGCAAGCGGACGGCGCTCGACACCCGACCGACGTCGCGGTCCTCGAGATGCACGATCGCCCCCGCCGGCGGGAGATCCGCGCCGGGACCCGCCCGCAGGCCGGTCACGAGCCAGTTCACCTTGCCGCGCGCCGCGACCCTCTCGACCACCTCCTGCCCGAGGTAGCAGCCCTTCCGGTAGGAGATCGCGTCCGCGAAGGCCGGCACCTCCGGGGCGAGGGTCCGCTCGTCGAGGTCGACGTCCTCGCGCGGAATCCCCCGGGCAACCCGGTCGGCCTCGAGCGCGAGCGGCGAAACCGCGCGCGCACCCGCGGCGACGAGCGCCGCCCGCAGGGCCTCCGCACCCGGCGCGTCCGGGGCCCAGGCGACGAAGCCACCGGCCCCGTCGCTCACCGAGATCGCGGAGGCAGCACCGGCCGCGACCTCGACGTGGCTCCCCGGCGCGAGCCCGGCGAGCGCGGCCTCGTCCGGCGAAGCGCCCGGTGCCGCGGCCGCACGCGCGAGTGCGCCGGCGGCCCCCGGTCCGCGCAGGACGACTGCCTCCCGGGAGCCGACCCCGAACTCGACGTCGTCGGCGACGACGAAGCGCTCGAGCGCGGAGCGGACCCTCCCCGCGGAGTCGCGCGCGACGTCGAGGAGGATCGCGTCCGCGCGCACGATCACGCCCATCTCGGCGACCACGCGGCCCTGCTCGTCGAGGAGAAGCGCGCGGCGCCCCTCTCCCGGGACGAGTTTCGCGACCTCGTTGCTCAGCATGCCCTGGAGGAACGACGCCCGGTCCGACCCGGTCGCGACGAGCAGCGTTCGTGCCGGGTCCGCCGCGACGGCGATCCCCGAGCGCAGGGCCGCGAGGTCCGCCGCGAGCGCTTCGTCCCCGTCCGTCGGCATGGCACGGCCCTAGCAGAGGTCCGCTCCCGCGTGCCAGATTCCGCCATGGACACCACCGACATCTCCTACGCCGTCGCGGACGCGGTCGCCTGGATCACGATCGAGCGCCCCGAGGTGAAGAACGCCTTTCGACCCGAGACCGTCGACGAGCTCGTCGCGGCGTTTCGCGCCGCCTGGGCCGATCGCTCGGTCGCCGCGTGCGTGCTCTCGGGCGCCAACGGCACGTTCTGTTCCGGCGGCGACCAGTCCGGCCGCGACGCCGGCGGCTACGGCGACCGCCCCGGCATCGGCCTCGACATGGCCGGGCTCCACGGCGTGATCCGCGGCATCCCGAAACCCGTGATCGCGATGGTCGACGGCTACGCGATCGGCGGCGGGAACGTGCTCGCGACGATCTGCGACCTGACGATCGCGTCCGACCGTGCCGTGTTCGGCCAGGTCGGTCCGCGCATGGGGAGCGTCGACCCGGGCTTCGGCACCGCCTACCTCGCACGCGTCGTCGGCGAGAAGAAGGCGCGCGAGATGTGGTACCTCTGCCGCCGCTACTCGGCCGCCGAGGCCCTCGCGATGGGTCTCGTGAACAAGGTGGTGCCGGCCGCCGAGCTCCGCGGCGAGGTCGAGGCCTGGTGCCGCGAGATCGCCGCGATGAGCCCGACCGCGATCCAGCTCGCGAAGCTCTCGTTCAACGCCGACACCGACCAGATCCACGGCACGAGCGAGCTCGGCTTCGCGGCCCTCGAGATGTACTACGCGGGCCCCGAGGGCGAGGAAGGCCGCCGGGCCTTCGCCGAGAAGCGAAGGCCCGACTTCGCGCGCTTCCGGCGCTGAGGCCCCGTCGCGCCGGGAGTCGCCTGCCGCATCGGCGCGCGGACGCTCCGACCGACGACGGCGGCTGGTCGCGGCGGTTCGCCCCGCCCGCCCGACGCCGCGGGTCGCGGAACGCTCACCCCCCCGCGAGCAGGCGCGCCGCCGCCTCCGGCGTGGCGCCGTCGTGGACGATCGCCATGAAGGCGCGCGTGATCCCGGCGGGGTCGCGGTGCTGGATGACGTTGCGGCCGTAGACGATCCCGCTCGCGCCTGCCGCCATGACCGCGTGGGTCCGGCGCAGGATCTCGTCCTCCGCCGCCTTCCCCCCACCGCGCACGAGCAGCGGGCGCCCGCCGCAGAGCTCGACGATCCGCGGCAGGTCCGCGGGGTCGGCGGGCGGATCGGCCTTGATCACGTCGGCGCCGAGCTCGACGGCCTGGCGCACCAGCGCGCCGATCCGCGCGGGGTCGAAGTCCCCGGCGAGCGCGCCTCCCGCCAGCTTCATCGCGAGCGGCTCGACCATGAGCGGCATGCCGAAACGGCGGCACTCGGGCGCGAGCCGGACGAGGTTCGCGACGCAGGCGCGGTGGAGGTCCGCGTGCCCAGGCACCTCGACCAGGAAGACCACGACCGCCGCCGCGTCGAGGCGCAGCGCCTCCTCCAGCGGATCGCCGACCAGCTCGCACCACGGCGGCGGCGACAGCACGGCGCCGTAGACGTTGGTCACGTCCACCCGCAGGACGAGCGCCGGCTTCGAGCGTCCCGGGCGGGACTGCAACAGGTCCGCGTGGCCGGGCCCGAGCTGGACGGCGTCGGGGGCTGCCCGGACGACCGTCTCGACCGCCTTCGCCATGTTCTCGATGCCCGGCAGGAAGCCCGGCTCGGCGAACACGCCATGGTCGATCGCGACGTCGAGGCAGCGACCGTCGTCGCCCAGCAGGCGCGAGAGCCTCGCCGGCGCACTCACGCCGCCGTCCCCGCGCGCGCCGCTGCACGCTCGCGCCCGTCGAGCGCGTAGGTCCGATCGAGGTAGTCGACGATGTCGGCCGACTCGAACATCGAGACGCCGGTGTTCGGGTCGTGCAGCCACGGCACCTGCATCTTGCCCGAGCGCGAGACGAAGGCCTCGCGCGAGGGGCTTCCCTTCGCGACGTTGTGCAGCAGGTAGGGGATCTCGAGCGAGCACAGCGCCTCGCGCACGAGCCGACAGTAGGGCGAGGCCTCGAAGCTCCAGAGCTCGAGCGGCTCGCGCGGCACGCGCGACGGGCGCGCGAAGCCCCCCGCGCCCGGGCGCCAGGCCGACGCGATCGCCGCCGTCGCGGTCGAGAGCGGGGCGATCGAGAGCTGCCACGGCGCGCCGCCGCGGCCGTAGGTCGCGAACAGGTAGCGGACGATCTCGTCGGACTCGTACATCGACCGCCCGGTGTTCGGGTCGACGAGCCAGGGGAACTGCGCCTTGCCGCCGCGGCGGACGACCTCGGGACGGAAGCGTTCGCCGCCCTTGGGACAGGGGTGGACGACCGCGTCGAGGTCGAGCATCGAGAGCGCGTCGCGGACCTTGCGGCAGAACGGGCAGGCCTCGAACTCCCAGAGCTCGAGCGTTCGCTCCGGTCGGGGGCCGAGCGGCCCCACCGCGAGCCCGGCGCCGAGCCGGGCGACGGAGGCCGCGAACGAAGTGGCCAGGTCGATCGTGCGGTTCATCGTCGCCTCCTCCGGGCGGGCCGCCCGGCGCGCGCGCGACCGCGCGCGCGCCGGCTGGCGCAGGAGCGTCGCCGGCTCAGAGGTGCGACAGCCAGGACGCGTGTTTCGGATCGCCTCCGCGGACGACCTCGTCGTAGCGCTTCTGCATCCGGGTGGTGACCGGTCCGGGCGATCCGTCGCCCACGCGACGACGGTCGACCTCGCGCACCGGCGTCACCTCGACGGCCGTGCCGGTCAGGAAGATCTCGTCCGCGATGTAGAGGTCGTCGCGGGTGACGCGCTCCTCGCGGACGTCGAGTCCGGACTCGCGCAGCAGGCGCATCGCCGTGTCGCGCGTGATCCCGGGCAGGATCGAGTGGGCCCCCGGGGTGCGCACGACGCCGTCGCGCACGACGAACAGGTTCTCGCCGCTGCCCTCGGCGACGAAGCCCTCGGTGTCGAGCATGAGCGCCTCGCCGAAGCCGCCGGAGCGGGCCTCCTGCGAGGCGAGGATCGAGTTCACGTAGTTCCCGACCGTCTTCGCCTTCGACATGAGCGTGTTGCTGTGGAGGCGGTGGAACGACGAGATCTTCGCGGTGATGCCCTTCTGCTTGCCCTCGTCGCCGAGGTAGGCGCCCCAGCGCCAGGCCGCGATCGCGACCCGCACCGCGTTGGTCGCGGCGAGCCCCATCTCCCCGTCGCCGAGGTAGACGAGCGGCCGGACGTAGCATTCGTCGAGCCGGTTGCGACGCAGCGTCTCGAGGCAGGCCTCGACCAGTTCCTCCTGCGAGAAGGGGATCTCGATGCCGAGGATGTGGGCGGAGTCGCGCAGGCGCCGGACGTGCTCGGGAAGCCGGAAGATCGCCGAGCGCCCGTCGACCAGCTTGTAGCAGCGGATGCCCTCGAAGGTGCCGAGCCCGTAGTGCAGCGTGTGGGTGAGCACGTGCACGTTGGCCTCGGCCCACGGCACGAACTTCCCGTCCATCCAGATCCAGTCGCTCTTGTCCACGAGTCGCTCCCCTCAGGCCGTTGCTTCGTCGGATGCGTGCCGGCCGACCAGCCGGTCGTAGATCGCCCGCACCCGCTCCCGGTGCCGGTCGTACTCCTCTAGCAGAACCTCGCCCGGCTCCGTGCCCTCGCCGTCGATGCCCATTCGCAGCGCGGTCGAGCAGAGCGCCGCCGGGTCGCGCCGGATCCTCTCGATGGGGTGCTCGCCCTCGATGCGCAGGCGGTTCTCGAGCCCGCGCAGGAAGGAGTACGACGCCGAGAGGCCCGCGCGCTCCTCCTCGGAGATGATCCCGAGCCGCCCCATCGCGTCGACCAGTCGGCGGGTCGCGCGGTTGCGCAACTCGGGATGCTCGTGGCCGTGGGCGAGCGCGGCCGCCTGCGCGAGGAACTCCACGTCGACGAGACCGCCCCGCCCCATCTTCAGGTTGAAGCTCTCGGCGTCCTCGCGGGCGAGCTCGCGCTCCATCCGGCCGCGGACGCGCGCGATCTCCGCGAGTTCCCCGGGCTCGAGCCCGCGCCCGTAGACGAACCGCTCGACGACGGCGTCGATCGAGCGAGCGAGGTCGGTCGGTCCGCACACGACGCGCGCGCGCACGAGCGCCTGGCGCTCCCAGAGCGCCGCCGACTCCGCATGGTAGGCGTCGAAGGCCTCGAGCGAGGTGACCAGCGGACCGCCGCGGCCCGAGGGCCGGAGCCTCGTGTCGATCTTGTAGACCCAGCCCTCCCGCGTCGCGAGCTGGAGCACCATCATCAGGAGCTGCGCGACCTTGCTGAAGAACTCGTGCGGCGAGAGCCCGCCCGCCCCGGCCGCAGGCGCTCCCGGCACCTCGGGCGGCGGCTCGGTCGTCGGGCCGTAGACGTAGATGAGATCGAGGTCCGAGTGGTAGTTGAGCTCGAGCGAGCCGAGCTTGCCCATCGCGATCACCGCGAGGCCGAGCCCGGGCGGGGCGCCGTAGCGGCCGATCCTCTCCTCGAGGGCGATCCGGTAGGCCCGCGAGAGGCAGGCGTCGGCGAGCGCGCTCAGCTGGTCGGCGACGACGTTGTAGTGCATCTCGCCCAGGATGTCGTGCACGCCGATCCGCAGCATCTCCTCGCTGCGGAAGCGGCGCAGCACGTCGAGTCGCTCCTCGAAATCCGAGCAGTCCGCCAGTTGCGCGTCGAGCTCCGCCCCCATCTCCTCGCCCGTCTTCATCGTGACCGCGAGGTCCGAGCGCACGAGCGTGTCGATCAGCTCCGGGTGCTGGAGCAGCACGCGGGAGAGGTACTCGCTGCTCGCGAAGAGCGAGACGAGCAGCCGCATCGTCGCCGGCTTCTCCGCGAGCAGCGCGGTGAAGGTCCGCCGCGCGCCGACGCGCCCGAGGAACTCGGCGAAGGTCGAGAGCGCACGGTCGGGATTCGGCGACTCGCTCACCGCGTCGAGCAGCGCCGGCGCGAGTTCCTGCACGGACCGGCGGGTGGCGGCCCGCGACTCGGGCACGCCATCGCGGATCGAGCGCAGGGCCGCGACGGCCGCGGCCGGGTCGCGGAAGCCCAGTGTCGCGACCCGCGCCTCGACCTCCGGCGCGTCGAGGGAGGCCATGAGATCGCGGGCGCTCGACCCGTCCATCGCGTCGGCGCGTGCCTGTCGCGAGCGGAAGAGGTCGTCGAAGTCGCGCTGCACCCGTGTCGTGTGCGACGCGTGGATCCGCTCGAAGCGTTCGAGGGCCCCCTCGACCGGCGTCCGCCGCCACGTCGGGCCCTCGCCTCCGAGGTGAAGCCCGAGCCGGCGCGCGACGACCTCGCGCCCGGCTTCCGACGGCGGGAGCACGTGCAATTGGCGGTCCTCGTCGATCTGCAGGGCGTGCTCCACCCGTCGCAGCCACCGGTAGGCGTCGGCGAGCGCCGCGCCGTCCGCGGGATCGAGGAGTCCCACCTCCGAGAGGATCGCCAGCGAGCGCAGCGTGCTCCGCTCGCGGAGACGCCGGTCGCGGCCGCCGTGCACCATCGAGAAGGACTGCACGAGGAACTCGACCTCGCGGATGCCGCCGGGGCCGAGTTTCACGTGCCGGTCGCCCTTGCCCGCACTGCGCACCTGCTCGTCGACGCGCGCCTTCATCGCCTCGAGGTCGGCGATCATCGTGTAGTCGAGCGTGCGTCGATGGATGAACGGGGCGAGCTCCGAGAGCAGTCGCCCTGCGAGTGCGAGGTCGCCGCCCACCGGGCGTGCCTTGAACATCGCCGCGCGCTCCCAGGTCGCGCCGAAGGCCTCGTAGTAGCCGAGCGTCGCCTGCAGGGTGCTCGTGAGCGGGCCGTTCATGCCGTCGGGGCGCAGCCGCAGGTCGACCCGGAAGACGAAGCCGTCGTCGGTCACCTCGGACAGCAGGCGCGAGAGCCGCTCGGCGAGCCGGGTGAAGAACTCCAGCGGCGCGAGCGAGCCCCGCGGCCCGCCCGCGCTCGGTCCGACCTCCGCCTCGTGGACGAACACGAGGTCGACGTCGGAGCTGTAGTTGAGCTCCCGCGCACCGAGCTTGCCCATCCCGAGGACGCCGAAGCCGTTGGGGCTGCCGGGCTCGATCTCGAGCACGCCGACCTCGGACTCGAGTTGCCGGCGCGCGAGCGCGGTCGCGGCCGAGATCGCGGCGTCGGCCGTCGCGCTCAGCGCCTCGAGGGTTTCCTCGATCGGGGCGAGCCCCCAGAGGTCGCGCGCGCCGATCCGGAGGTAGGCCCGCTGGCGCCAGCGCCGCAGGAGCCTCGCCGCGAACGCGTGGTCCAGCGCCTCGTCGGAGGCGAGCGCCGCGGGATCGATCCGCGGCACCGGGTCCTCCCCGCGTACCGCGGCAGCGATCCAGCCGGCCCAGCCCGGGTCGGACGCGAGCACGCGCGAGAGGTGGGCGCTTCCGCCGAGCAGGACGAGCAGCGCGATGCGCCGGTCGCGGTCGAGGGAGGCGACGCCACGGCCCGCATCGGGCAGGTCGTCGAGCCGGGCGAGCGCGAGGTCGGGCTCGGCGGAGAAGAGCGCGAGTTCGGCGAGCGCAGCCGGATCCACGTCGGAGGGCCGCCCGATCCGCTCCCAGGCCCGGGCCGCCTCCTCGCGCAGCGTCTCGTCGGCGACCGCGGCGACGGCCGCCGTCATCAGGCCGCGCTCCGGCCCGGACCGACGGCCTCGTCGCGGAAGGGCCCGAGGTCTCCGAGCGCTCGCTCGGCGTGCGCGCGCTTCTTCTCGGCGCCGCGCCGCACCCGCTCCGCGAGGTCGGGAAACAGGCCGTAGTTCGCGTTCACCGGCTGGAAGTCGCGACGTCCGGGCGCCGTCACGTAGGCGACCAGCGAGCCGATCGCGGTCGTCGCGGGCGGCACGAGGGGGGCGCGGCCCTCGACGATCCGCGCCGCGTTGACGCCGGCGAGCCACCCCATCGCCGTCGACTCGAGGTATCCCTCGACGCCGATCAGCTGGCCGGCGAGCAGGAGGTCCGGCCGAGCGCGCGTCTGCAGGGTCGCGTGCAGGATCTCGGGCGACTCGAGGAAGGTGTTCCGGTGCAGGCTTCCGAGTCTCACGAACTCGGCCCGCTCGAGGCCGGGGATCGTGCGGAAGACGCGCCGCTGCTCCGGGTAGGTCATCTTGGTCTGGAAGCCGACCAGGTTGAACAGCCGCGCGTCCCGGTCGTCCTGCCGGAGCTGGACGACGGCATGCGGGCGGCGACCGGTGCGCGGATCGGAGAGGCCGACGGGCTTGAGCGGCCCGAAGGCGAGCGTGTCGGGCCCACGCCGCGCCATCTCCTCGATCGGCAGGCAGCCCTCGAAATGGACGCAGCGCTCGAATTCGCGGGTCGGCACCTTGTCGGCCGCGAGCACGTCGGCGACGAATCGCAGGTACTGCTCGCGGTCCATCGGGCAGTTCAGGTAGTCGTCGCCGCCCTTGCCCCAGCGCGAGGCGCGGAAGGCGACCGACGTGTCGATCGACTCCGCGGTGACGATCGGCGCGATCGCGTCGTAGAAGTAGAGGTATTCCTTGCCGAAGAGCGCGCGCAGGCTCTCGGAGAGCGCGGGCGACGTGAGGGGGCCCGACGCGACGATCGAGAGGCCCTCGGGAAGCCGCTCGACCTCCTCCCGCACGATCTCGACGAGCGGCTCGCCCTCGATCGCGGCCGTCATGTCGGCGGCGAAGCCCTCGCGGTCGACGGCGAGCGACCCGCCCGCCGGCACGCGGTGGCGCTCCGCGACCTCGAGGACGAGCGAGCCGAGTCGGCGCATCTCCTCCTTGAGCAGCCCGATCGCGGTCGTGAGCTCCGCGCTGCGGAAGCTGTTCGAGCAGACGAGCTCGGCGAGCCGGTCGGTCTGGTGCGCCTCGGTCCCGCGACGCGGGCGCATCTCGTGGAGCTCGACCCGGACCCCCCGTCTCGCGAGTTGCCAGGCCGCCTCGCAGCCGGCGAGCCCGCCGCCGATCACCTTCACCTGCGCGCTCGATGCCATGGAGTCACTCGTAGCCTTCGGCCTCCCCGCGGGGAAGGACCGGCGCGGAAGGCGTGTTTTCCCGTTTTCGGCGCCGGTGGACGCATCGACGTCGCTGGCGCAGGGGAAGCCCGCGCGCGCCGCATCCGCTTTCCGCCGGGAGCACGTCGCGCTCGACTCCGCGAACCCGGCAGCCGCGCATCGCGGGACAGGCTCCCGGGGACGGTGTCGGACGCCGGCACGTCGCCCGATGTCGTCGAGCGCAGTGCACCGTGGACCTCGACCGAGGCGAGGTGATACCTGCGGTCGGTGCGACTCCCGTTCGCCGCGAGCCACCCGGCCGTCGGCACACGGAACCCGCACGCCCCGAACCCCGGAGGAGAACCACGTGCGAGCAGCCGTCTACGTCGGACAAGGCCAGCCACTCTCGATCGAGGACGTGACCCCTGCGCCGCCGGGCCCGGGCGACGTGGTCGTCGAGATCGGGGCGAGCGGCGTCTGCCACTCCGATCTCTCCGTCGTGAACGGCTACCTCCGCATGCCCGACGGCGTCGTGCTCGGGCACGAGGCCGCGGGAAGGGTGGTCGAGGTCGGCAGCGCGGTCACCCGGGTCCGCAAGGGCGACCGCGTCATCGCGTCCTTCGTCCCCGCCTGCGGCACCTGCTGGTACTGCGAGCAGGACCGCTCCAACCTCTGCGACTTCGAGGGCCGCGCCGCCGGCGCGACCCGCGGCACGCGGCCCGGCGGGAGCCCCTACCTCGCCTTCACCGGCCTCGGCACCTTCGCCGAGACCTTCACCGCGAGCGAGCACTCGGTCGTGCGGATCGAGACCGACCTGCCCGACGAGCAGCTCGCGCTGATCGGCTGCGGCGTGACGACCGGGCTCGGGGCCGCGCTCAACACCGCGCGCGTCGAACCCGGAGCGTCGGTCGCGGTGGTCGGCTGCGGCGGCGTCGGCCAGGCGATCGTGCAGGGCGCGCGGATCGCGGGGGCGTCGCGCATCGTCGCGATCGACCGGGTCGCGATGAAGCGCGAGCAGGCGCTCGCCTTCGGCGCGACCGACGCGATCGATCCCTCGGACGGGGACGCCTCGCGACAGGTGAAGCGCCTCACCGGCGGCCGCGGTGCCGATTACGCGTTCGAGGCGGTGGGGCTCCCCGAGACGATCCGCGAGGCGTGGGCGATGGCGCGCAAGGGCGGCACGGTCGTCGTCGTCGGCATGGCGCGGGTCGACGCGCAGGTCACCCTGCCCGCCTTCGGCCTCTTCTACGACGAGAAGCGGATCCTCGGCAGCAAGTACGGCTCGGCGCGCGTGCGCCGCGACTTCCAGCGCTTCGTGGGCCTGATCGAGGCCGGGCGCCTCGACGTCGGCGCGATGGTCTCGCGCCGGATCCGGCTCGACGAGGTGAACGACGCGTTTCGCGCGATGGAGTCGGGCGAGGTGATCCGCAGCGTGATCGCCTGAGCCCCCGGGCGGGAGCGGGCCGACGTGCGCGGCCCCGGTCATGCCGGGGCCGCGCGGACGGCCTGGCGGTTCAGCAGTTCCCCGCCCGGTGATTGCAGACGAACGTGAGCAGGCTCGTGAACCTCTGGTCCGGCACCGACGAGCCCAGGTACTGCGGGTCGGTCGAGACGTTCAGGTACGACGTCACGCCCACCACCAGGTTCGGGCCGGCGGGATTCGCGAGCGTCTGTCCGTTCGAGACCGCCCCGAAGTCCTGCACCCACGGCCCGCCGCTCGAACCGCCGCGCATGTCGGAGCCGTACCGCTCGGTATTGGATCCGCCCGCGTAGCACCATCCCGAGGTGACCTGGTGCATGCGGTTCCCGCTGTCGAAGCCGACCGGGTAGCCGAGCATGTGGACGTGGTTGGCGGCCAGCGAGAGCGTCCAATAGCCGAAGTAGCCGGTCAGCAAACCGAGCTTCGTCGGCACGCCGGAGATCGACTGGTCGGCGGTCTCGAGCATCCCGAAGTCGGACGCGTTGGGGAAGACGCCTCCCGACGCGTACCAGTCGTTCGTGACTGCCGCGTAGGCGGTCGTCCAGCATCCGTAGCGGCTCGCTCCGTTGCGCCAGCCCGGGCAGTACAGGAAGTTGGTGTGCCAGCCGGCCAGGCCGCCGCTGCCGCGGTGAACGCAATGCCCCGCGGTCAGCAGGACCCGCGGGCGGATCATCGAAGCGGAGCAGACGTAGTCGCCGACCCCGGGCACCGTGAAGAAGAGCTTGCCGGCCATGCGGTAGGGGAACTTGTTGTCTGCGGAGGGAGGCGTGAGGCGCGAACTCGAGAACGGGCACCCCGACGTCCCGCTGCTGCTCGGGTCGTCGCCTGCGGCGGCCGGTGCCGACGGGTCGACGGACGGAAACGCACCGGGGGCCTCCGGCCACAGCCGCACGCCCGGGGGCAACTCCACCGTCGCCTCGGCGCCGGCCCCCCACTGGGGCTCGCCGACCGGCTCCGCCGCGGACGAGTCGGCCGGGGCCCCGGCCTCCGGCGCCGACATCGGCAGCGCCTGCGCCGCCTGCATGCGTTCGGGGGTCCACCCGCCCGTGGGGCCGCCTCCGCCGCCCTCGACGCCGACGGGTGCGGCCTCGGCCCATGCGGCGAACGACCACGCCGCGAACAGAAAGGCGGCCAGCAACCACTTCGCCGGACGGAGCCCTGGCTGCAAGCCCGTCCCCATCCTCAGCCGAAGATCGCGAGAGCCCATGAGACACCTCCCGGCCGCCGTCAGGAGGGGCACCGCGCCCTTCCGACCGTCGCAATCCTTCGTCGCTCCTCGTCGCGGTGCCGCCTCGGCGACCCGAGATCAGGACGCGCCGACCGCAAAGCACTGTCAACGGGTCGATCGGCGCCCGCCGGCGCCCGCGAGGTCGGTTCGGCCCCGCCCCGACGTCGTGCTAGAGATTCCTCACGCGGGGCTTCCCCCGGCGGGGAGGTGGCGGATGGGAAGGTTCTCACGGGGCGCGTGTGCCCGCATCGTGCTCGCCTGGCTCGTGGCCCTGGAGTTCGCGTCGGTCGGGCTCGCGGCGGCGGAAACCGGGTGGATCGCGGGAGGACAGCAGGTGAGCGTGCGGCGCGCGCCCGACGTGGCCGCACGCGTGGTGGGCTTCGCAGCCCCGGCCGAGAGGGTCGAGCTGTTCGAGACCTCCGGCGGCTGGTCGCACGTCAAGACGGACGACGGGACCGAGGGCTGGGTCGCGGCGTCGAAGGTTCAGACCGATCCCCCGCCCACCGCGCGCGCCGCGGCGATGACACGGGAGATCGAGGTGCTGCGGACGAAGCTCGCCAGGGAAGGCGACGCCTCGAGGCAGCTGCGCGACATGGTCGACTCGGCGGATGCGAAGACGCGCGCGCAGCAGGCGGAGATCGACCGCCTGCTCGCCGCGCAGGATGCGATCCGTCGCGAAGCCCGCCATCGCGAGTGGCTGACCGGCGCGGGCATCCTGCTGGCCGGGATGGCGCTCGGCGCGATCCTCTCGCGGATGGAAGGCCGGCGCGCCGGACCTCAGCGCTTGAGACTCTGACGCCGCTCGGGGCTCAGCCCGCGAACGGCGGCAGGACGGCCACGCCGCCCTCCATCTGCAGCGCGGCGAGCGGCGTGCCTTCCGGCACCGGCGTTCGCCCGTCACGACGGGTGAGCTCCAGTCGCGTGTGACCGCGGAGAAGTTCGGCGAGCTGCCGCTCGAGTCCCTTCTGCGTCGCCTCCGGAAGCTTGCCGAACGCCTCCCGACCCCGGCACCTCGGAAAGCCGCTGCAGCCGAGCCACGGCCCCCGCTTGCCTTCGCGCAGGTTCATCGGAGCGCCGCACTTCGTGCACGCGATGTCGGTGACCAGCGGGGGCGGTGCCGGAAACCGCAGCGCACCCTTGCGATCGAGGTTCAGGATGAACGGCGGCGGCTCCGTCGGGACTCCTGCCGCAGCCTTGCCGCGCGGAGGCTTCGGGGGCCGGGGCTTGTCCTCGACGAGGAAGTCGCCGAAGCGTCCCGTCCGCTTGACCATCGGCACGCCCGCCGGCGACAGCAGGTCGATCTGCTCCGGCAGCAGCGGTCGCCGCTGGCGGTCGACCGGCATGGCGAAGGTGCAGGCCGGCTTTTCCTTGGGCTTCGCCTTCTTCGTGGACTTCTTCGCCCTGGCACCCTTGCCGGTCGCCGGCTTCGCCGGCTCCTCGATCACCTTCTCGTTGTAGCCGCTGCAGGAGAGGAACTCTCCCTTGCCGCCGAGGCGGAACTCGAGCCGTCGGCCGCACTCCGGGCATGCGTAGGGGGACGGTTCCGACTTCGCCTTCTCGTGGGGCTCCTGCAGGGCCGACTCGAGCTTGGGTTCGAGCTCTCCGTGGAACTCGCGGAGCACCTCGGTCCACTTCTTCGTGCCCAGGGCGACCTGGTCGAACTCCTGCTCGATCCCGCGCGTGTAGCCGATCTCGATGAACTGGTCGCGGAAGCCCCGCTTGAGGAAGCCCGTCACCGACTCGCCCAGCGCGGTGGCATGGAAGCGACGGTCCTGCTGGGTCACGTAGCCGCGGTCCTCGATCACGTTGATGATGCTCGCGTAGGTGGAGGGGCGGCCGATGCCCTCCTCCTCCATCTTCTTCACGAGCGTGGCCTCGGTGTAGCGGGGAGGAGGCGACTGGAACTTCTGCCGCGGGTCGATGGAGAACGGGGCGACCACGTCTCCCTTCGCGATTTCCGGAAGCACCTGGTCGCCGTCGTCGCGCGGCGTACCCGTGATGCGGTAGAAGCCGTCGAACTTCAGAACCCGGCCGTTGGCCTTGAAGACGGCTCCCGTGTCGCGGTCGCTTCGCCGCAGTCGCACCGCCGTCGAGTCCCACTCGGCGTCGGTCGCCTGGCAGCCGAGGAAACTCTGCCAGATGAGCCTGTAGAGCTTGAGTTGCTCGTCGGTGAGAGCGGACGCGACGTGGTCGGGCTCGCGAGCCGCGTCGGTGGGGCGAATCGCCTCGTGGGCTTCCTGCGCGTTCTCGTTGGAGCTCGCGTAGATCCGCGGCTTCTCCGGCACGTAGGCGTCGCCGTGCTTCTCCCGGAGGTAGCTTCGGGCCATGTCGACGGCCTCGCGCGAGAGGTTCGTCGAGTCGGTCCGCATGTAGGTGATGAGACCGACGCGGCCTTCGCCCGGCAGGTCGATGCCCTCGTAGAGTTGCTGCGCGATCCGCATGACACGGTCGGTGGACATGCCGAGTCGGCTCGAGGCCGCCTGCTGGAGCGTGCTCGTGATGAACGGGGGGGACGGCCGGGATCTCGTGCGCGTGACGTCGATCGACTCGACGGCGTAGCGGGCCTCGGGGTCGGGCCGACCGGAGATCCGCACCACGTTCTTGCCGCGGCCCTTGCCGTCGGCGGCGGTCTCGCGTTCCACTCGCAGGTCGAGCAGGCCCACGGCCTCGGCCGCGCTGCGGGCAGCCTCGGCGAGGTCGACGTCGGACGTGTTCTTCGCCCCGATGTCGAAGGCCTTGCCGCCCAGTTCGACGAGGTCGCCGGAGAAGGCCCGGCGTTCCGCCATCCAGGCCATCTGGTCGCGGACGAGCGGCGGACGGTTCCGCTCGTCGCGGCGGGCCATGAACGCGGACCATTCGCCGTGGAGCCCGGCCGCCCGGGTCACGTCGAAGGTCAGGGCGGCCTTCACCTCCCACGACTCGGAGGGCGTGAACGCGCGGATCTCCTGCTCGCGCTCGACCACGATCCGCGCGGCCACGCTCTGCACGCGGCCGGCCGAGAGTCCGCCGGCGACCTTCTTCCACAAGACGGGCGACACCCGGTAGCCGACGATGCGGTCGATGATCCGCCGGGCCTGCTGGGCCTCGACCCGCGGCATGTTGATGGCGCGCGGCTGCTGGAAGGCCCGCTGCACCTCCGACTTCGTGATGGCGTCGAACGTGACCCGCTTGGCCTGGAGGGGATCGACGCCGAGCACCTGGGTCAGGTGCCAGGCAATGGCCTCTCCCTCGCGGTCGAGGTCGGTGGCGAACCAGATCTCGCGGGCGCCCCGGGCGAGCTTCCGCAACTCCGCCACGGTCTTCGCCTTGTCGGCGGCGATCTCGTAGGTGGGGGCGAAGTCGTTGTCCAGGTCGACGCCGGGCACCGCTTCCTTCGCACCCTTCGGCGCTTTCGAGGACTTCGGCAGGTCGCGGATGTGGCCGACCGACGCCTTCACGACGAAGCCCGGCCCCAGGTACTTCTCGATGGTCTTGGCCTTGGCCGGGCTCTCGACGATCACGAGATCGTAGCCGCCGGCCGGGACCCGGGCCGACCCGTCCCGACCGGATGGACGGGGGGCGGCAGCGCGGCGGGAACGTGCTTTCGTGATCCCCTTCTCCATCGTCGTCCGGCCCCCCCTCTCCGAGACGCGACGGGCTAACTCCGGTTTCGGGGTCCGTCAATCCTGCTCCCCGGCGGACCGGCCTGTCGAGGAGGCCCTTGCGAGGCTGCCGGCAGGCCCCCGGAGAACCTCCCCACGGAGTTCCAAAACCAGGAGGTCCTCAAGGATTCCGGGCACTTTCCGGCCGAGCCGGAGAGCGATCGCGTCCACGCTGGTCGCTCCCCCGGAGATGGCCTCGAGAATTTCGACGCAGGGCTGCGACAGCCCGCCGGGCAAGCCTCGGGGGGACAACTGCGACAGCCCCGGCAACTCCCCGAGAACGTCCTCGACCCCCTCGACGAGACGGGCCCCCTGCTTCAGAAGCCAATGGGGCCCGCGAGACCGCGGCGAGGTGACCGGCCCGGGCACGGCGAAGACCTCGCGCCCCTGCTCGAGGGCGTGGCGGGCGGAGGAGAGCGACCCGCTGCGCAGCGTCGCCTCGACGACCACGACCCCCATCGAGAGCGCCGACAGGATCCGGTTCCGCGCCGGGAAGTGGTGGCCCAGCGCCGGGGTCCCCGGCGCCTGCTCGCCGAGCACGAGGCCGGTCTCCAGGATCTCCTCGCGCAGGCGGGCGTTCGTCCTCGGGTAGTCGACGTCGGTGCCGCAGCCGATCACGGCAAACGTCGTGCCCCCGGCCTCGAGGGCCCCGCGGTGAGCCGCGGCGTCGATGCCCACGGCGAGTCCGCTCACGACGACCACCCCGGCCTCGGCCAGCCGTCGGCCGAGGTCGCGCGCGACGGCGAGCCCGTAGGCCGTCGCGTCGCGCGCCCCGACGATCGCGACCGCGGCCGGCCACGGACCTCCGCTCGCGAGTTCGACGGCCTGCGCGCCGCGGAGGTGGAGAGCGGCCGGCGGGTCCGCGAGGTGGCGCAGGGTCTCCGGGTAGCCGCGATCGCCTGCCGTGAGTCGGATCTCGTTCACGCCGTGGAACTAGGCGAGCGGTCCGACCGGGACCATGTCCCGCCGCGCATGAATCGGGGGGCGACGCGCGCGCGGCTTTCGTCGACGAAGCCCGCGGCTTGCGCAAGTCGTCGACCGCGGATCGCTCCGCGTTCAGGAGCGCCGGAAGTGGAAGAACTGGTGGTAGGGGTTCTCGGGAACCCGGAAGGTCTTCAGGAGGCGCGCCTCGGATCCGAAATCGGCCACGATGCGGCGGAGCGGGAAGCCGCGTCGGCCGATCTCCCAGCGATGGGACGGGATCATCTTGCCGAGCGGAGGAAGCGGGGACGGGGCGATCGCGCGCAGCGTGCCGAGGATCGGCAGCGAGAGGACCATCGAGAGCCCCCACCGTGCATGGGGCAGGCTCAGCAGCACGTCGCGGCGGGACACCCTGCACAGTTCCCGGAATCCCTGCCGTGCGTCGTCGTAGGGAAGGTGCTCGAGGACCTGGAAGGCGCAGGCGAGGTCGACGGATCGGTCCGGCAGGGGAATCTCCTGGACGCTCGCGACGACGTCGGGGCCCAGTTCCTCGTCGAGGTCGATGGACCGGTATCGGATCCCCATGTCGCGGCACAGGAATCCCATCAGCCCGTTGCCCACGCCGACTTCCAGCATCTCCCCGGGCGCGCATGCGGCGACGAGGCTCGCCTGGTGCCAGACGCTGCACCAACGCTCCTTCGTCATGTACACGGCAAACGCGTAGCTGGTCGCCGGGACTTGCGGACGGGCCTTCGGGCGCGGTTCCGATTCTCCCGCGTCTCCGTCCTTCGTCATGGCGGCTCGCTACCCGGTGCGCGGACGCCGAGCAAGAGTTCGTCGAAGGCTCCACGCAGGCGCTCGCGCATGGCAGCCCCGTCGACCTTCACGGCGAGGTCCGCGACGGTACCGCCTCTCGACAGTCCCGCGCCGGTCGTCACCGCCGACGCGAGCCCCAGGTCGCGCAGGATCCCCTCCACCTTCGCGCCGACGGGCCCGTCGGCGACGGGCAGGACCCGGGCCCCCTGGCTGGCCGCCATCAACAGGACGTGGAGCCGGTTGCTCACGACGAAGGACACGCCTCGGTAGAAGGCGAGACACGCCTCGACGTCGGCGTGCAGGTCGACGACCGGCTCGACGTCGATGCCGTCGGCGAGCCATCGCGCACGCAGTGCCTCCATCCCGGGGCGGTCGCGGGCGACCTGCACGAGGGGGCGCCAGCGAAGGTGGGCTCCCGATCGCCGCGCGAGCGCGAGCACCCCGGCCGTCACGTCGCTCGCCTGCCGCGGGTCCTGGTCGGTGCGAAACGAGAAACAGGCCGTTCGCCCTTCTGCCGACGGGACCCCGCCCTCGCAGCGATCTCCCTCGAAGAGATGGAAGGCCAAGTCGGGGATGCAGGGGTCGGGTGACACGCCGTGGGCGCGCAGGTATCCGGCGCTCGCCGTGTCGCGAGGGCTCAGGCGGAACAGCCACCGGCGCCGACCGCGCCAGGTGGCGAGGTGTCGCTCCGAAAGCCCGCCGAAGGAGGCGCCGACCTGGCAGATGCGCACCCCGAGCGCCCATGCGGCGGGCAGCGCCAACTCGCGCATCCCGTCCGGCAGGATGCCGCCCGAAGGGCGGTCGCGCGTGACGGCTCCCGGCATGAGAAAGAGGAAGCAGCGTCGACCGGCCATGCGCGCGAGGGCCATCCTCGCGAGAAACGGCTCCCGGCTCGGGCGCATCGCCCCCCGCTGCGCCAGGCCCCTCGTGACCTGATCGGCGAAGGCCGGCGGGCATCGGCCGACGTCCAGGCAGAGGTCGGCGCGCTCCGCGAGGAGGCGGACCAGTTTGCGGTTGATCAGGCAGTCCCCGGCATTGTCGAACTGCGTGTCGAGCCGCACGAAGGCGAGCGGCCGCCGCGAGTCGTCTCCGAGCAGGAGGGTCCCCCGTTCTCGCGCCATGACCGAGTCCGTCGCCGAGGCTCGTGGGACCGGCTCGCGGCGCTTCGCCCCGGCCCCCCCTCGAGTTCGGATGCCGAAATTCCTTGCACCGCTCGCGGGAGGACCACAACCGTCCGACCTCCCGGACCGGCCCGCCCGGCAGGACTGTCGCGCCGATTTGACAAGCGTGGGAGCCTCGCCTACCTCTCGGGATCGTCGGCCGGACCTTCCGTACCAGCGGGTCCATTCGCCGACGTCATCCACAAGTGAAGACCCGCGAGGGTCCCTGCCCGCCGAGAGCGGGGAGGCGAAACCGTCAGAGAACGAAGGAGAGGCGACACATGGCCGAGATGCCGAAGAACGTGAAGGAAATCTTCGAGATGATGCCCGCGCAGTTCAACGCGGACGCCGCCAAGGGCATGAACTCGGTGATCCAGTTCAACCTCTCGGGCGACGGCGACATGGGCGGCCAGTACCACGCCATCATCAAGGACGGGCAGCTCGAGGTCGCCAAGGGCGTCCACGCTTCGCCCAGCATGACCATGACGATGGCCGGCAGCGACTACCTCGACATGACGACCGGCAAGCTGAACGGCCAGATGGCCTTCATGAGCGGCAAGCTGAAGATCGCGGGCGACATGGGCCTCGCGATGAAGATGCAGCAGCTCTTCAAGATGGGCTGATCGCCTCGCGCGACGACCGTTTTCGAGACGGCGCCGGGTGCGGAAACGCCCCGGCGCCGTTCTCGTTTCGGCAGGTCCGCCGCGTCAGTCGAGCTCGCGGCGGAACACCATCGCCCGGGAGCGGCGGCCCTCGTCGTAGCCCTCCCACTTGACCACCGGCACGGCCTTCGCGGTCACCTGCCGGAAGCCTTCGCGCCGGAAGAACTGCGCCGCCCGCTCGGCGGTCGTGACCGCGAAGACGTAGGAGAGCTCCATGCGCCGCGCCTCCTCGACCAGGCGGCGAACGAGCCGGTAGCCGATGCCCTCCCCCTTGAAGCGGGTGATCGTGTAGAGGCCGATGATCTCGCCCGCCGACTCCGCGAGGTAGGGCTCGGTGCGCAGCGCGCCGATGCCCGCGAGCTGGTCGCCCGCGATCCATGCGCCGAAGCCGTTCAGCAGGAGTTCGCCGATCTCGCGCGGGCTCCGGGGCTTGAGCAGCCCCTCCTTCTGCCCGCGCTCGACCAGGCGCTCCACCTCGTGGAAGTCGTCGATCCCGAGCCGGTCGACGCGCCAGTACGCGCCGCGGGTGAACAGCGTGCCCGTGCCCTCGTAGGTGAAGAGCTCCCGGGCGAGACCGCTCAGCCGGCACAGGTTCACCGAGCCGACCCCGCCCGCGAGCACGCGGTCGATGTCGCCGAGCAGCGCGCGTCGCCGGGACAGTCCCTGGAACTCCGCCTCGCCGGCCGCGAGCAGCACGTCGAGCGCGTGCTCGTCGAGAAACGAGATCGTCCGCCGGGAGCCGCGCTCGACCAGGCCCCCCGCGGGATCGACCAGCACGAGCTTGTGCACCCGCAGTCGCTCGGCGATCCGGCACGCGGGATGCCCGGCCGGGCCCTCGTGGAAGACGACGCCGAGCGAGCGCACCCGCAGCACCTGCCAGATCCCGGCGAGCGACTCCTCGACGTCGTCGGGATCCCAGACGACGGCGTCGCCGCGCCGGCCGAGCGCCCGGCTCGGCCGCTCGACCCGACCCGGCGGGAGCCCGAGGATGCGCCGCAGCTTGCCCTCGGTGGAACTCGCGAGCGGCGCGTCGCCCACGACGACCAGGACGCGGGACTCGTGCCGCACGAGGTCCGCGACGACCGCCCGCAGCCGCCGCCTCGCGGTGACCCCCGCGAGCGAGCGGTACCCGATCGAGAACACGAGCGTCTTGTCGTGGAACTCGTCGAGGTAGAAGTCCTTTTCCGCCGAGGTCGCCATCGCGCCGGCGCGTCCTAGCACAGGCCGCGGCGCCGGACGACGCGGCGTTGCCGGTACGCCGCGGGCCGGGCTAGAGAACGTTCGCCCATGACGACCGACCACGCCCCCACCGACGTCCCGCGACGCGGGCCTGCGCCGGTGCGGAGAGTCGTCGCGACGCTCGCCACTGCCGCCGCCTGCCTGGCCCTGCTCGCCGGCCCCGCGGCGGCGCTCGATGCCGCCGCGGCGGGCCGCTCCCGCCGGGAGACGTCCGCGTCCAGCGCCGCTGCGCGCACCGGCGGCGGGGTCGTCGCCGCCGAGAACCCGCTCGCCGCCGACGTCGGGGCCGACGTGCTGCGCGAGGGAGGCTCGGCCGTCGACGCCGCCGTCGCGACCGCGTTCGCGGCCTGCGTTCTCGAACCGTCGTCCTGCGGCATCGGCGGCGGCGGCTTCCTCGTCCTGTGGGATCCCGCGGCCCGGCGGGCGCGCGCGCTCGACTTCCGCGAGACCGCGCCGGCCCGCACACGAGCCGATCTCTACCGCGACGGCGACCGGGCGGTCGTCGAGCGCAGCCGCCGCGGCGGGCTCGCCGTCGGCGTGCCCGGCGAGGTGGCCGGTCTCTGGGAGGCACACCGCCGATACGGCCGGCTGCCATGGCGTCGGCTGGTCGCGCCGGCGGCCCGGCTCGCGCGCGGGGGCTTCCCGGCCAGCGAGCACCTCGCGCGACAGCTGACCGCGAACGCGGCGGCGCTCGCGGCCGAGCCGACGCTCTCGGCGATCCTGCTCGGCGCCGCGGGCCGGCCGCCCGCGCGCGGCACGATCGTCCGCAACCCGGACCTCGCGACGACCCTCGACGCGATCGGCGCCGCGGGCCCGCGCGCGTTCTACCGGGGACGCGTCGCGGCCGCGATCGCCCGCGCCGTGCGCGACTCGGGCGGGGTCCTCGACGTGCGCGACCTCGCCTCGTACCGCCCGCGTTGGCGCGAGCCGCTGCGCGTCGAGTACCGGGGCGCGACCGTCCTCACGATGCCGCCGCCGAGCGGCGGCGGGCCCGCGCTCGTCACCGCGCTCCGGACGCTCGAGCGACACGACGTGGCCGCGCTCGGCGTCGATTCGCCCACCCGCTGGCAACTCTACGCCGAGATCCTGAAGCACGCGTTCGCGGACCGGGCTCAGCTCGCGGGCGATCCCGACTTCGGCGCACCCGCTCGGCGCGACGCGGCCGCCGTCCCGGCAACCCGGATCACGGCGGCCGCCACCCATCCGCCGGGCTTCTACGGCACAGCGGCTCCTCCGCCCCCGGATAGCGGGACCAGCCATGTTTCGGTACTTTCCGCGGATGGAGGCGCCGCGGCGCTCACGACGACGATCAACACCGGCTTCGGTGCGCTCGTCGGCGTGCCGGGGACGGGTATCGTGCTGAACAACCAGATCGACGACTTCAGCTTCGACGCCCCGAACCTGTTCGGGCTCGTGCCGGGCCGCGCGAACCGCATCGCCCCGGGCAAGCGTCCCGCGAGTTCCATGAC
This sequence comes from Alphaproteobacteria bacterium, assembly GCA_017853315.1. GTDB lineage: Bacteria > Desulfobacterota > Binatia > UBA12015 > UBA12015 > REEB422. Next base: position 10,694 of record JAFMJW010000008.1, on the reverse strand, counting down.
GCCGACGGTCGCCGTGCGCGACGGCCGCCCCGTGGTCGCCGTCGGGGCCTCGGGCGGCCCGCTCATCGTGAGCGCGACGCTGGAGGTGCTGACGAACGTGCTCGACTTCGGACTCTCGCCCGAAGCGGCCGTCGCGGCGCCGCGGGTGCACCACCAGTGGCAGCCCGACGTCCTCCTGGTCGAGCCCGGCGTGCGCCCGATCGACCGCGAGGCGCTCGCGCGGATCGGCCACTCTCTGCGCGAGGCTCCCATGGTCGCCGCCGTCAGCATCGCCACCTCCGGCGCCGGCGGCTTCGCCGGGGCCGGCGATCCCCGCAAGGGCGGCGGCGCGCACCTCGCCGAAGCCCCTTCGCGCGCCGCCTCCCCGGCCGCCCCCTGAGGAATCCCCCGCCATGGCCGCCGACACCCCTGCTCCGACGATCTCGGTCATCGTGCCGACGCGCGACCGCGCGCGCAGCCTGAAGCTCCTGCTCGACAGTTTCGACGGGCTCGAGGCTCCGCCGGTGCCCTACGAAATCATCGTCGCCGACAACGGCTCGGCCGACGACACTCCCCGGATCCTCGCGGACTGGCGCGCGGCGGGCCCGAACCGCGACTTCGTGCGGGTGGCCGAGCCCGGCAAGTCGCGCGCGGTGAACGCGGCGATCGCGCGCTCGCGCGGCGAGCTGATCGCGATGTGCGACGACGACGTCGAGGTGGAGCCCCGCTGGCTCGCCGAGATCTGGGACTACTTCCAGTCGCACGACTGCGCCGCGGCGCAGGGATCGGTCGTCTGGCCCGACGAGGCGATGCGCGACCCCGAGCTCTACGCGCTGCTCGACCGCTACCGCACGATCGTCCACCTCGACCTGCCTCCGGACACGGTGCGCACCAAGCTCACCGGCGCGAACATGACCGTGCGCCGGCACACCTTCGCCGTGGTCGGCACGTTCAACGAGGCGATCGGGCCCGGTGCAGCCGGGCTCAGCGAGGACAACGAACTCGCCGACCGGATCCTGCGCCACGGCGGCTGGATCGGCTACATGGCGAAGGCGCGCGTCGTGCACGAGATCGACCGGGCTCGGCTCACCGAGTCCTACTTCAAGGAGTACCACCGCCGCCAGGGCCGCAGCCGCTACGCCTACAAGCACAACGGCATCTTCTCGAGCATCCTGCCCAACATGGCGAAGGCGGCCGGGCACTACGTGCTCTACACGGTCACCGGCAACACCCGGCGGCGCTACCGGGCCAAGGGGCGCTACTTCCACTACCGCGTGATGCTCGAGCTGGCGCTCGCCGAGCGCGGGCGAGGCGAGCCGGCGGGGCGGCGGACCTAGAGGTGCGGATCTCGGCGGTGATCGCGGCGCACGATGCGGAGCCGTGGATCGGCGAAGCGATCGAGAGCGCGCTGCGGGAGCTGCCGGCGGACTCCGAGTTGATCGTCGTCGACGACGGCTCGACCGACGCGACGGCGGCGGCCGTCGAGCGCTGGCGGGGCCGCGCGGCGCTCCTGCGCAACGAGACCGCGCAGGGACCCGGCTTCTCGCGCAATCTCGGCGCGCGCGCGGCGACCGGGGCGATCCTCGCCTTCCACGACGCCGACGACGTCGTGCTGCCGGGCCGCTTCACGCGCCAGGCCGAGTTGCTCGAGTCGAACCCCGGGGTCGACCTCGTGTTCGGCAACGGCTTCAAGATCGACGAGCACGGGGCCCGGCTCGGCCCGGTCATCCCGCGGCGCTACGCCCGGCGGCTCGCCCGGCGCTGCGGTCCGGCCGAGATGCTGATCGGCGGCTTCGTCTACCCCCAGGCGCTCTCCGTCCGGCGCGAGCGCTTCCTCGCCCTCGGCGGCTTCGTCCACGAGCGGGTCGAAGACTGGGAATTCGCGCTGCGGGCGTCTCTTTCGCTGGTGATGGCGTTCCTGGACGAGCCGGTCTTCCTCTACCGGCGTCACTCCGGGAGCATGACGATGAAGCAGCACGTCTACGCCGAGCAGATGCTCGGGATGCTCGAGCGCTTCGTCGAGGAGCACCCCGAGCTCGCGAAACTCGTTCCCCCCGGCGAGCTCGCCGACGCGCGCGCGCGCCGCTGGGTGCGTGCGGGCAAGCACCGACTGAAGGCCGGCGACCGGGCCGGGGCCGAGCAGGCGATGCGGCGGGCCGTCGCCCTCCGGCCGCTCTCGCCGTATTACCGCTGGCGCCTCCTCACGCTGCCCCGCACCCGCGCGGCGGGCACCTGAGACGGGTCGGCGCCGATGCTCGAGACGCTGCGGAGCGTTCCCGCGCTCGAACCGCTGCGGCGCGCCCTGCCACCGCTCGCGGCCGCGCTCTTCGCGCTGCTCGCCGTGGCGCTTCCGCTCGGCCGCTTCCCGCTGCCCGGCGGCGAGTCGTTCAGCTACAACAGCCTCGCGCGCAACCTGGTCGTGGTCGGCGCGATCGGCCACCTCGTCGGCGCGCGCGGACTTCGCTTCGAGCGCTCGCCGGTCGGCACGGCGCTGCTCGCCTGGCTCGCGGCCGCCGCCCTCTCCTGCGCCGCGAACCGGGGCTGGTGGGGAGACCTGCGCGGCTTCGCCGCCGCCGTCGGCGTGTTCTTCGTCGCACGCGCCTTCGCCGCGACCGAGCGGGGGGAGCGGCGGGTCTTCCACTGGCTCGGGCTGGTCGCGGTCGGAATCGTCCTGCGCGAGATCGCGGCGGACCCCGGGATCCTCGCGCTTCGCGAGTCGGCGCGGGAGAACCTCGTCACCGACCATCCCAACACGCTCGGATTCCTGTTCGCGCTGCTCGCACCGCTCTTCCTCGGGCGCCTCGAGCGCGGGCCCGATCACGGCGCCGCCCTCCTCTACGCGGCCTTTTCGGTGGTCGGGGTGGCGATCACGTTCTCGCGCTCGGCGTGGCTCGCGCTCACGCTCGCGCTGGTCGCGACCGCTCTCGCCGCGGGAGTTCGCGGGGGCCGCCGACTGCCGTCGACCGCGGTGACGCTCGCCGGCCTCGCGGCCGCGATCGCGATGGCGCTCGTCGTGGCGTGGCTCTCGGCCGGTCGCGGCGAGGCCGATGCGCAACGGCTCCGGATCATGGAGACGTCGCTCTCCCTGTTCCGCGACCACCCGTTCTTCGGCGTCGGCTTCGGGAGCCGGAACCTGCGCACCTGGTTCCCCGCCCGCTACATCGAACTCTTCGGCGAGAGCCTCTTCCTGTTCCACTCGCACAATTTCGCGATCGACGCGGTCACCGGCTGCGGGATCGCCGGCGGGATCGCGGCGGGCTGGCTCGTGTGGCGCCTGCTCGGGCTCGCGCGACGGGCGTGGCGAGACGTCGCGCCGACGCGCGTCGAGGCAGTCTCCCTCGCGGCTTCGATCGGGGTGTTCCTCGCGCTCTGCCTCGTGGACATGCCCTTCTACCACGGACGTCTCACTTTCCTGTTCACGGTCGCCTGGGCCTGGATCGAGCGCCGCGTCGAGGGGGCCCCGGAGCGGGCCTGAGCGAGCGGCGAGAGGGCGACCGCCCCCGCGAGGGAGAGAGGGCGCGCGCGGGAATCGTCCCGCCGACGGACCTCGCCCGCTTGCCTCGGGATCGGGCGTGCGGGAGAAGTCGCGCATGAAGGGCCTTCCCGACTACGCAGGTCGCACCGCGATCGTGACCGGGGCCTCGACCGGGATCGGCGCGGAGCTCGCGCGCCAGCTCGCCCGGCGCGGCATGCGCGTGGCGCTCGTCGCCCGGCGCGAGGCCGAACTCGAGCAGGTCGCCGCCGGCATCCGGGCGGCCGGGGGCGACGCGATCGTCGTGCCCTGCGACGTCGGCGAGCGAGCCTCGGTGGAGCGCGCGGCCGAAGGGACCCTGGGCCGGCTCGGCCGCATCGACCTGCTCGTCAACAACGCCGGCTACAACACCCACGGGCTGTTCAAGGACCATCCGGTCGACGACATCGAGCGGATGTTCCGCGTGAACGTGCTCGGACAGGTCTGGTGGATCAAGGCCGTCCTTCCTGCCATGCGCCGTCGCGGCGAAGGCTGGATCGTGAACCTCTCCTCGGTCGCCGGGAAGCTCGGCCAACCCGACGAGGCCGTCTACGCGTCCACGAAGTTCGCGATCTCCGGACTCTCCGAGAGCCTCGCCTACGAGTTCGACCCGCTCGGGATCCACGTGCTGTGCGTGCACCCGGCGGTCGTGCGCACCGAGATGTTCACGCCCGAGGTGCTGGCGCGCATGCCCGAGGTGGCCAAGCGCGCGTTCATCGAGCCCGACGTGTTCTGCGCGGCCGTGCTGCGCGCGCTCGAGCGAGGCGACTACGAGGTCACGGTGCCCCGGCACGTCGGCTTCTCGTACGTGTTCCGCCTCCTCGTGCCCGGGATGTTTCGCCGCGCGACCGCGCGCATGCGACTCCCGGTGCTGCCGGACCTGACGACCTGACGCCGGGCCTCGGCCGCATGCGGACGGAGCGACGCCCCGCATTCCGTCCCTTGCCCGTGCCGGCACGGGCTGCTAACGCGATGCGTCGACCCAGGGTGCCATTGCGATGGCCTTGCGCGAAAACTACCGTCTGGCGTGGTGGTGAGGGGCGGACCGGGCCGCGAGGCCGGGCTGCCGAGGAGGGTTCCACGATGTCCGAGAAGCAGGTGATCGAGACCGAGATCGACCCGTCGATCCCTCCCGAGGTCGCGGTGTTCTCCTACTACCGCAACGCCGAGCAGCACGGTGCGAACCTGCTGTTCCGCCTGCTCAAGCACCTCCCCGAGCCGGACGCTCAGATCCAGCTCTCGCAGCACCTGGCCGACGAGACCCGGCACGCCTGGCTGTGGACCGACCGCATCGTGCGCGCGGGGCACAAGCCGCTCGTGGTCTGCGACGGCTACCAGACCCGCATGGGGCGAGCCTGCGGCATGCCGCGCGACGTGATCGACCTGATGGCGCTCACGGTGGTCGTCGAGCAGCGGGCGCTGCGCCGGTACCAGCAGCACCTGCGGCGCCCCGGCGTCGACGCGGACACCGAGCAGGTGCTCCGCGCGGTGAGCTCGGACGAGGCCTGGCACATCGACTGGATCCGCAAGTACGGCCGCCAGCTTGCGGCGGAGCGTGGCCAGTCCGGGCGCTTCGACGAGGCGATCGCGCGCTACCGCAAGGCGGACGCCGAGGTCGTGGCCCTGATGGAGTCGGCCGAGAGCGAGGCTCTCGGCGGCGACCTGGGACTCGACGAGGCGAGCTGAGTCGGCCGCCCGCCCGCGCGACGCCTTGCGCTTCAAGCCCAGATCCCGCCCCGGAACGACGCGCGACGTCGACCACGACGAGGTCTTCCGCGAGGCGCGCCGCGAGCAGCTCGCCCGCTCCCGGGGATACCGGGAGCGCTCGCTCGCGATCCACGGCTGGATCTGCGCGCGCTGCGCGCGCGAGTTCGAGGCCGGGAACCTGCACCTGCTGACCGTGCACCACAGGGACGGCAACCACGACCGCAACCCTCCCGACGGCAGCAACTGGGAGAACCTCTGCGTTGACTGCCACGACGCGGAACACTCGCGCGGCGTCCTCGGCGACTGGCTCGCGGGCCGCGACCGTCGCGGCTGAGGCGTTGCCGGGGCCGGCGCGACCTGCCGGATCGCGCGGACGTCGCGCGCGGCACCACCTGCACGCGTTGGACCCGGCCGGGCGCTTTCCGTAGAGGTGGCGACGGCGCGGCTCCCGCGCCGCGGAAGGAGACGCACACGTGGGTCCACTCGAGGGAATCCGGATCGTCGAGGTCGCGGGCATCGGCCCGGGGCCGTTCTGCGCGATGATGCTGTCGGACATGGGCGCCGACGTGCTGCGGGTCGACCGCGCCGACCGCGTCCGCGGAGGAGGCGGCGCCTCCTTCGACCTCCTGAACCGCGGGCGCCGCTCGATCGGCGTCGACCTGAAGAACCCCGAGGGCGTGGCGCTGGTCCTCGACCTCGTCGCCAAGGCCGACGGGCTCGTCGAGGGCTTTCGCCCCGGGGTGATGGAGAAGCTCGGGCTCGGCCCGGACGCCTGCCTCGCCCGCAACCCGCGGCTGGTCTACGGGCGCATGACCGGCTGGGGCCAGGACGGCCCGATGGCGAAGGCCGCCGGCCACGACATCAACTACATCGCACTCGCGGGCGCGCTCGACCCGATCGGGCGTGCCGGCGGGGCGCCGGTGCCACCGCTCAACCTCGTCGGCGACTTCGGCGGCGGCGGGCTCATGCTCGCCTTCGGCATGGCGTGCGCGCTGGTCGAGCGACAGCGCTCGGGCAAGGGACAGGTCGTCGACGCGGCGATGGTCGACGGGGCCGCGATCCTGATGACCATGTTCCACGGATTCCGCCAGGGCGGGCTGTGGAAGGACGAGCGCGGCACGAACATGCTCGACACCGGCGCCTGGTTCTACGACGTCTACGAGTGCAAGGACGGCGAGTACGTCTCGATCGGCTCGATCGAGCCGCAGTTCTGCAAGCAGCTCCTCGAGCTCACCGGGCTCGCCGACCAGGACATGCCGCACCAGATGGACATGGCGCGCTGGCCCGAGACCAAGGAGCGCCTGAAGGAAGTCTTCCTGCGCAAGACCCGCGACGAGTGGTGCGCGATCATGGAGGGAACCGACGTGTGCTTCGCGCCGGTCCTCTCGATGTCGGAGGCGCCGGCGCATCCCCACCTCCGCGCGCGCGAAACCTTCGTCGAGAAGGACGGCTTCGTGCAGCCGGCACCGGCTCCCCGCTTCAGCCGCACGGCGCCCGGGATCCAGGGGCCACCCGCGGTGCCGGGCCAGCACACCGACGCAGCACTCGCCGACTGGGGCGTCGGCGCGGACGCGATCGCGAAGCTGCGCGGCTCGGGCGCGATCGCCTGAGGGACGGCTCGGCGGCCGCGCACCCGCAGGCGGCCGCGGCCGCGCATTCCGGCGCGCGCTACTGCACGTAGCCGAGCGCCCGCAGGCGCTCGCGGGTCGCGTCGTCCATCTGCACGTCGGCGCCCTTCTCCACCGCGGCGCCGGCGGCGACCTTCGCCATCTCCGCGAGCGAGCCTCCGAGCCCCGCGACCCGCGCTGCGTCCGCGGCCGCGAGGTTCTTCTTCTCGCGGGGGTCCGACGAGAGATCGTAGAGCTCCTCGGGGGCGAGGTGCCGGGGGTTGCCCGGGTTCGCGCGCAGGAGTTTCCAGTCGCCCACCTGCACGGCCGAGAGCACGTTGCCCTCGTGGTCCTCCTCGGCGAACAGCGGGCGGTCGGCCGCGATCGGGCTCGCGAGGTCGGTGCCCTGCCAGCCCGCGGGCAGGGCGAGTCCGGCGAGCGTCGCGAGCGTGGGCGCCACGTCGAGCAGGCGGCCGCGCGCACCGATCGCCGCAGGTGCCTGCGGCACGGCGACGCCGGCCGGCCACTTCACGACCAGCGGCACGTCGATCGCCTCCTCGTAGAGCGTCGTGCCGTGCCACCAGCCGCCGTGGTCCTGGAACTCCTCGCCGTGGTCGGCGACCAGGACCAGCGCGGTGCGATCCCAGGCGCCGACCCGCTCCAGCGTCGCGACCAGCTCCCCGAAGCTCTCGTCCATGTACCCGACCTCGCCCGCGTAGAGCTCGCGCATCCGGGGCGCGAGGGTGGGCGGGGGATTCGGGTTCTCGACCCGCGCGATCGCCTCGCCGTCGTAGGGATGGCGGAAGTAGGGATCGTGCGGGTCCATGTAGTGGACGAGCAGGAAGAAGCGGTCGTCCCGGTGGCGCTCGATCCACGGCAGGACGAGCCCGTTCACCTTGCGCGAGTCCTGGTAGTACTGCGAGACCACCCGTCGCTTGTCGACGGTGAAGCGGACCTTGCGCAGCAGGCTGTAGAGCACGAGTTTCGACGAGGACTCGGCCGCGCCGAAGAGGTAGTCGGGGGCGAGGTAGGTGTACTCGCCGAAGCCCTGCTGGAAGCCGAACGAGGGCGCCAGGTTCACGTTCGAGACGAAACCCGCCGTCGTGTAGCCGGCGTCGCGCAGCGCCTCGGCGACGGTCGTGACCGAGTCCGGCAGCACGGCGGCCTTGCTCATCGCCATGTGGGAGGACGCGTAGAGCGAAGTGAGAATCGTCGCGATCGAGGGCTTGGTCCACGACGACTGGCCCGCGCCGCGGAACGCCGTGCCCTGCTTCGCGACCGCGTCGAGGTGCGGCGAGAGCCCGCGCCCGTCGCCGTAGACGCCCAGGTGGTCCGCGCGGAGCGTGTCGACGATCACCAGCACGAGGTTCGGACGGTCGCGCAGCACCGCCGGAACCTCGCTGCGCGCGGCCGGGGGAACGGGCGGCGGCGGAGCCGTCGCCGCGGCGGCCGCGGCCCCGATGCCCGCGGTTGCGAGCCAGAGCGCGAGCGCTCGCCCGAGCCGGGCGAGCGGCGATCGCGCGGCGCCGCCGGGGCGCGCGAGCCACCACGCGAGCAGCGCCGTCGCCAGTACCGCCGCGACGAACGCCGCCGCGAGCACGGGGATCGGCGGACGCTGCTCCATCCAGAAGTCGCGCTGCAGGCGGAAGACGGAGACCGCGAGGCCGAGCGGCAGGAAGGCCGCTGCGAACGCGAACGGCACCGTCGCCCGCCGCAGCGACGCCGCGGCGAGCGGGAGCAGTGCGAGGGCCGCGCCCGCGCCGGCGCCGATTCCTGCCAGCACGACGCCGTACAGCAGCACGCCGAACCAGAGCACCTGGCGCTCCTCGCCGGCGCCCGACAGCGCGACCGTGGTCGCGGCGTCGCCCGCCCCGAGCAGCCATCCCGCGAGGAGCCCGCCCGCCGCGCCGAGCACGAGACCTTCCGCGAGCCTCCGCGCGATCGGCGGGGGCGCGTCGGCGCTGCCCGCGACCGGCGCGGCGAAGCCCAGGTCGCGCGACGCGAGCGCCGCCTCGTTCCAGTCGACCTGCCGGCCGTCGACGCGGCACCACGCCGGCCGGTAGTCGTCGCCGCGCAGCCACCAGACGACGCCTCCCACCAGGGTGAGCGCCTCGGCCGCCCAGAACCCGAGCGCCGCCGAGACGATCGACTCGGCCGGCCCCATGAGGTGTCCGAGCAGGTAGTACTGCGCGATCTCGCGGATGCCCTCGCCCGCGATCGTGAAGGGCGACAGCACGGTCGCGAGGATCTGGATGATCGAGGCGAAGGTGACCTGCCAGAAGCTCGCCTGCTCCGCCGTCACGCCGATCGCGAGCGCGGTGAAGAAGTACATCGCGGCCGTCGTGAAGTGGACGACGAACGAAAGGACGGCCGCGGCCGCGATCGTGCCCGGCTTGCCGCGGTAGGCGGTGACGGCGGCGACCAGCCTGTCCTGGAATCCCGAGTGCGCGCCGCCCGGAAGCCGCGCGGCGATCCAGCGCACGAAGGGCGGCCCCGGCCACACGAACACGAGGAAGCACGCGAGCACCGGGAGCAGCGCCACCGGCAGGGTCAGCGCCGCCACCTGCCGCGCGCGGTCCCCGAAGATCGACACGCCGAAGGGCAGTGCCACGAGGTAGGTCAGGAAGATGCCGGTGAAGCCGAGCACCTTCTCGACGAGCGTCGCGCCGGAGGCCTCGACCGAGCGCCCCGAGAAGCGGGCGGCGTCGTAGAGCTTGTAGCCGTCGAGCCCGATCGTCGACGGCAGGAAGGTGCCGAGGAAGCGCCCGATCAGGAACGAGCCGAAGACGTGGCGGAACGGCAGGTCGATCCCTTGCCCGCGCAGCAGCACCGACCATCGCAGCATGCTGGCGAGGATGCCGACGACCTTGGTCGCGGTGGCGAGCAGGACGAAGCGGACGAAGGTCCCGAAGTCGATCCGCGGCAGGAAGTCGCGGATCACCTCGAAGGTGGTCGCCGAGCGGCCATCGGGGTCGGTGACCCTGTGGGCGAACAGCAGCCAGAACGCCCCCGCCGTGAGGAGCGCCTTCACGAGGAAGCGCACCGCCGTCCGCGAGGCGGCCGGCGGAGGCGGTGGTGCGTCGGTCATGCGTCGGCGCGGCGGCTCAGCGCCCGGAGCGGCTCGCGAGCTCGGCCTCCGCCACCGCGGTCGCCGTCACCTGGTCGCGGTGATTGAACGTCCACAGGTCGAGCTTCACGAGCTTGCGCCCGTCCCGCTCCATCTTGTCGACCACCTTGCCGGTCGCCCAGGTCACGTCCCCCAGGTAGTTGAACTTCTTGTAACGGGCGTCGACGAACGAGAGGAAGCCGCCGTCGCCGACCCAGTTCTGCACGGCGTGGCACATCCAGGAGAGGCGCTCGAGGCCGAGGTCGTAGGCGCCGGCGAGGCCCAGCGTGTTCTGGGTGAAGCGGTTGTCCCAGTGCACGCGCTGCGGCGGCTCGGGAACCCCCTGCTCGTTCGGCACCATGAGCATCGGGTGCTTGTCGAGGAGCCGGGACGCCACCACGTTGCCCACCAGGTAGACGCCGAAGAACGACTCGAAGGCGATCTCGGCCGTGCCGGTGAGCGGGCCCTTGATGACGCGGCCGATCTCGTCGCCGACCTTCACGTCCTCCCAGAAGCGCTCCGCCGTGCGCTTTTCCGCCCGGTACTCGGCCTGGAAGCGCTCGATGTCCTCGGGGGTCCAGGTCGCGAGCTGGTCCTGCTCCTTGTACTTGCTCGTCTCGCGCGTCTTGTTGCGGTCGGCGCGCATGTAGGTGTCGCTGCGGCGCCCGACCTCGGCGCCCGACGGGTCGAAGTACACGGCCTCGTAGGTCTGGTAGATCGTGCGGCCGGCGGTGAAGGCGCTCTCCTTCTCGACGATGTCCTTCAGGTAGCTCTTGGACGTGAT
>JAFMJW010000100.1 GCA_017853315.1 Alphaproteobacteria bacterium | reverse complement strand
TACGCCGCGAACTCCCTGCTCGCGACCAAGATCTCCTTCATCAACGAGATCGCGAACCTCTCGGAGAAGGTCGGTGCCGACATCAACGCGGTGCGCCGCGGGATCTGCACCGACCGGCGGATCGGCCCCCACTTCCTGTTCCCGGGCGTGGGCTACGGTGGCAGCTGCTTTCCCAAGGACGTCCGCGCGATCATCTCGACGGCCCAGGACCACCAGCTGGACTTCACGCTGCTGCGCGCGGTCGACGAGGTGAACGACCGGCAGAAGAGGGTTCTCGTCGGCCGGATCCTCGACTTCTTCGGGGGCGACGTGCACGGCCGCCGGTTCGCGATGTGGGGCCTCGCCTTCAAGCCGAAGACCGACGACATGCGCGAGGCGCCGGCGGTCGTGATCTGCGAGCGCCTGCTCGCCGACGGTGCCTCGATCGCCGTGCACGATCCCGAGGCGATGACGGAGGCCCGACGCCACCTCGGCGACCGGGTGTCGTACCACAAGACGAACTACGACGCGCTCGACGGCGCCGACGCGCTGATCATCGTGACGGAGTGGAACGAGTTCCGCCGGCCGGACTTCGCGCGGATGAAGAAGGCCCTCAAGGCCCCGGTCATCTTCGACGGCCGCAATCTCTACGAGCCCCAGGAAATGGACGCGGCCGGCTTCACCTACTTCTCGATGGGGCGGCCCGCGGTCCGCAGGGAGGGTGGCAAGTGAGGATCCTCATCACCGGCGGGGCCGGCTTCATCGGCTCGCACCTCGCCGACCGGCTCATCGGCGAGGGGCACTCGGTCATCGCGATCGACAACCTCGCGACCGGGCACACCCGCAACATCGAGCACCTCGCCGGCCACGAGCGCTTCAAGTTCATCAAGCACGACGTGACCGAGTACATGTACATCGAGGGGCCGGTGGACGTGATCCTCCACCTCGCCTCGCTGCCGAGCCCGGTCGACTACCTGCGCAAGCCGATCCCGACGCTGAAGGTCGGCGCGCTCGGAACGCACAAGGCGCTCGGGCTCGCGCGGGCGAAGGGGGCGCGCTTCCTGCTGGCCTCGACGTCCGAGGTCTACGGCGACCCGCTCGTCCACCCGCAGCCCGAATCCTACTGGGGCAACGTGAACCCGGTCGGTCCGCGCGGCGTCTACGACGAGTCGAAGCGGTTCGCCGAGGCGATCACGATGGCCTACCACCGCTACCACGGCCTCGACACCCGCATCTTCCGCATCTTCAACACCTTCGGGCCGCGGATGCGTCCGGACGACGGCCGGGTGGTGACGAACTTCATCGCCCAGGCGCTGCGCGGCGAGCCGCTCACGGTCTACGACGACGGCTCCCGCACGCGGAGCTTCTGCTTCGTGAGCGACCTCGTGGACGGGATCGTCGCGCTGATGCACTCGCGCTACACGGACCCGGTGAACCTCGGGAACCCCAAGGAAATGAAGATCCTCGAGTTCGCCGAGGCGGTGCAGCGGCTGGTGGGGGGCGCGAGCAAGATCCAGTTCGTCGCTCCGACCGACGAGCGGACCAAGGACGACCCGCAGGTACGGCGGCCCGACATCGCGGTGGCGCGGCGCGAACTCGGCTGGGAGCCGCGGGTTTCGCTCGACGAGGGGCTCTCCCGAACGATCGAGTACTTTCGCGGCCGCCAGGCGGCCGGGGGACTGTGAGGACGCGATGAAGATCGTCGTGACGGGTGGCGCTGGCTTCATCGGATCGCACGTCGCCGACGCCTGCGTGGCCGCCGGCCACCAGGTGGTCGTGCTGGACGACCTGTCGAGCGGCAAGCGGCACCAGGTGCCGGCCGGCGCGACGTTCCACGAGGTGGACATCCAGGACGCCTCGGTGCGCGAGATCTTCGCCCGGGAACGCCCCGAGGTGCTGATCCACCACGCGGCGCAGATGGACGTCCGGCGATCGGTGGCCGATCCGGCCTTCGACGCGCGAGTGAACCTGCTCGGCCTGATCAACCTGCTCGAAGCGGGTCGTTCGTCCGGGCTGCGGCGCGTGCTCTTCGCTTCGTCGGGTGGCGCCGCCTACGGGGAGCAGCAGGAGTTCCCCGCGCCCGAGAGCCACCCCACGGTCCCGGTCAGTCCCTACGGCACGAGCAAGCGGGCCGGCGAGCTCTACCTGTCCTGCTACCAGGCGATGTACGGGCTCGAGTGGGTCGCGATGCGCTACGCGAACGTCTACGGCCCGCGCCAGGACCCCCACGGCGAGGCCGGCGTGGTCGCGATCTTCAGCGAGAAGCTGCTGGCGGGCGAGGAGCCGACGATCAACGGCGACGGGAAGCAGACCCGCGACTACGTGTTCGTCGGGGACCTGGTCCGCGCGAACATGGCACTGCTCGGGAGCGGCTTCTGCGGCGCGGTGAATTTCGGGACCGGGATCGAGACCGACGTGAACACGCTGTTCGCGCACCTCTGCCGGGCCTGCGGCGTCACCGTGCCGGAGCGGCACGGGCCGGCGAAGCCGGGCGAGCAGCGTCGCAGCGTGATCTCGCCCCGGCTCGCGGGCGAAGTCATCGGCTGGAGGCCGGAGGTCGATCTCGCGACCGGGCTCTCGCGGACGGTCGAGTTCTTCCGGTCCCGGCGCGCGGGATAGGCATCGCCCGGCGGGGCGGGGAGGCGGCCCCGGGCGGCCTCTGGTAGGCTCCGAGGCTCCCCGATGGACACCCGCCGGATCCGCAACTTCTCGATCATCGCGCACATCGACCACGGCAAGTCGACGCTCGCCGACCGCCTGCTCGAGCGGACCGGCGCAGTCGAGGCGCGGCAGATGCAGGCCCAGTTGCTCGACGACATGGATCTCGAGCGCGAGCGCGGCATCACGATCAAGGCCCGTTCGGTGCGGCTGCTCTACCGCGCGAAGGACGGCATCGAGTACGTTCTGAACCTGATCGACACGCCGGGACACGTCGACTTCTCCTACGAGGTGTCGCGCAGCCTCGCGGCCTGCGAGGGAGCGATCCTGGTGGTCGATGCCGCGCAGGGCGTCGAGGCCCAGACGCTCGCCAACGTCTACCTCGCGCTCGACGCGAACCTCGAGATCGTGCCGGTGCTGAACAAGATCGACCTGCCGTCGGCCGACCCGGACCGGGTGCGCCGGCAGATCGAGGAGATCATCGGGCTCGACGCGTCGGACGCGGTACTCGCGAGTGCGAAGCAGGGGGTCGGCACCGAGGACATCCTCGAGCGGATCGTGACCCGGATCCCGCCGCCCGGGGGCGAAGCGGCGGAGCCGCTCCAGGCACTGATCTTCGATTCCTGGTTCGACCCCTACCACGGCGCCGTCGTGCTCGTCCGCGTGATGAACGGGGTCGTGCGCAAGGGAGAGAAGATCCGCCTGATGGCGGTGGGGCGCGACTACGAGGTGACCCGCGTCGCGGTGCTCGCGCCGTCGACCCGGGAGGTCGCCGAGCTCGGGCCGGGCGAGGTCGGCGTCCTGTCCGCGTCGATCAAGGAGATCGCCCACGCGAAGATCGGCGACACCGTGACGCACGCGCAGCGCCCCGCGGCGGCCCCGCTGCCCGGCTTCAAGGCGGTGAAGCCCATGGTGTTCGCCGGGCTCTACCCGGCCGACACGGGGCAGTACGAGGCGCTCCGCACCGCCGTGGAGAAGCTCAAGCTCAACGACTCTTCCTTCAGCTACGAGCCGGAGAGCTCGATCGCGCTCGGCTTCGGTTTCCGCTGCGGATTCCTCGGGCTGCTGCACATGGAGATCGTGCAGGAGCGGCTCGAGCGCGAGTTCGGCCTGAACCTGATCACGACCGCGCCGACCGTGGCCTACCGGGTGACGCTCACGACCGGCGAGGTCCTGATGATCGAGAGTCCGACCAAGCTTCCTCCGGCGCAGAACGTGTCGCTGGTCGAGGAGCCGGTCATCAAGGCGACGATCCACCTGCCCTCGGAGTACCTGGGCGGCATCCTGAAGCTCTGCGAGGACAAGCGGGGGCGGCAGCGGGACATCCGCTACCTGGGCGAGAACCGGGTCATGCTGGTCTACGCTCTCCCGCTGAACGAAGTCGTGGTCGACTTCTACGACCGCCTGAAGTCGGTCTCGAAGGGCTATGCCTCGCTCGACTACGAGTTCGAGGACTTCGCCGCGAGCGACCTCGTGAAGCTCGACATCCGCATCAACGGCGACGTGGTCGACGCGCTCTCGCTGATCGTCCACCGCGAGCGTGCGTACATGCGGGGCCGCGATCTCGCCGCCAAGATGCGCGAGCTCATTCCGCGGCAGATGTTCGAGATCGTCATCCAGGCGTCGATCGGGTCGAAGGTGATCGCGCGAGAGACCGTGAAGGCGATGCGCAAGAACGTGACCGCGAAGTGCTACGGCGGCGACATCAGCCGCAAGCGCAAGCTCCTCGAGGCCCAGAAGGAAGGCAAGAAGCGGATGAAGCAGGTGGGCCGGGTGGAGATCCCGCAGGAGGCCTTCCTCGCGGTGCTGAAGGTGGACCAGTGAGCGGGGGCGCGGGCACCGATCCACGGGTCGAGCGGGAGGCGACGCCGAAGTCGGTCCTGCGGGAGTACGCGGAGGCGCTGGCCGTCGCGCTGGCGCTCGCGATGTTCATCCGCACGTTCTTCGTGCAGGCCTTCAAGATCCCCTCGGGGTCGATGCTTCCGACGCTCCAGATCGGGGACCACCTCCTGGTGAACAAGCTTCTCTACGGGATCCGTATCCCGGTCTATGGCACCCGCTACCTCGGGTGGTTCGAGCCGGAGCGGGGGGACGTGATCGTCTTCGTCTACCCCGAGGACCGGGAGAAGGATTTCATCAAGCGGGTCGTGGGAATCCCCGGGGACACCATCGAGATCCGGCACAAGATCCTGTATCGGAACGGCGAGAAGATCGACGAGCCCTGGGCCTGGAGGTCGGAGCCGGAGGGGCCCGCGCCGCGGGACAACTACGGCCCGGTGACCGTTCCGCCGGCCCACGTGTTCGTCATGGGAGACAATCGCGACCACAGCTTCGATTCGCGCTTCTGGGGCTTCGTCCCCTACGAGGACATCAAGGGCAAGGCCTTCGTGATCTACTGGTCCTGGGACGGCGACGACTCGTGGGTGCGCTGGTCCCGGATCGGGAGCCCGGTGCGCTGAACGCGCGGCCGGGCCGACGGGAATCCAAACGAGGAGAAGGACATGGAACTCGAAGAGAAGCTCGCGTCCCGCAAGGCGAGACTCGCCGTCATCGGGCTCGGGTACGTGGGCCTCCCGCTGTCGATGGAGATGGCGGAGGCGGGCTTCCACGTGGTGGGCATCGACTCTGACGATCGCAAGATCAAGGAGATCGCGGCGAAGCGCTCCTACATCGCGGACGTGCCGACCGAGATCCTCGCGAAGATGGTGTCCGAGGGACGCTTCGAGGCGACGGTCGACCCCGCGGTGCTGGCGACCTGCGACGCGATCAGCATCTGCGTCCCGACCCCGCTGTCGAAGACGAAGGACCCCGACGTCAGCTACATCCTCGACGCGGTCGAGAAGATCGAGCGGCACCTCCACCCGGGCCAGCTCATCGTGCTCGAGAGCACCACCTACCCGGGCACGACCGACGAGCTCATCCGCGAGAAACTCGAGGCGAAGGGCATGCGGGTCGGGCGCGACTTCTTTCTCGCGTTCTCTCCCGAGCGCATCGACCCGGGGAACAAGACCCACGGCACGCGCAACACGCCCAAGGTGGTCGGGGGCATCACGCCGCGCTGTACCCAGCTCGCGGTCCAGCTCTACTCGCAGTTCATCGACCGCGTCGTGCCGGTGTCCTCGGCGCGCACGGCCGAGATGGTGAAACTCCTCGAGAACACCTTCCGCAGCGTGAACATCGGGCTCGTGAACGAGCTCGCCCAGATGTGCGACGTGCTCGGGGTCGACGCCTACGAGGTCATCGAAGCCGCGGCGACCAAGCCCTTCGGCTTCCTGCCGTTCTTCCCCGGCCCCGGCCTCGGCGGCCACTGCATCCCGATCGACCCCCACTACCTCGCCTGGAAGATGAAGGCCCACGACTTCACGGCGCGTTTCATCGGGCTCGCGGCCGAGGTGAACCAGGAGATGCCCCACCTGGTCGTCGACAAGGTCTCGGCCGGCCTGAACCACCACGGCAAGCCGATCAAGGGCTCGCGCATCCTCGCGCTCGGCGTGGCCTACAAGAAGGACGTGAGCGACATGCGCGAGTCGCCGGCGATCGAGGTGATCGACGAGCTCCGGCGGCGCGGCGGCGACGTCCGCTATCACGACCCCTACGTTCCGGAACTCGTGCTGAACACCGGCACCCTCCACGGCGTGCCGCTCACCGACGAGGAGCTCGCCAAGGCCGACTGCGTCGTCGTCCTGACGGACCACTCCTGCTTCGACGTCGCCCACGTCGTCCGCGGCTCCAGCCTCGTGGTGGATACCCGCAACGTGACGCGCGGACTCGACCCGAAGCTGCGCGAGCGCGTGCTGAAGCTCGGCGCGCCTTCGCCGTTCGAGCCGGGAGCGGTGTCCGCGGTGCGGGCGCACTGAACCGCGTCGCGCCCCGGGGACGACCATGGCGGAGCAGGGGGAGGGCGAGGCAGGCGGCGGCAGCGGGCCGAGTTTCGCGGACATGCTCGGCGAAACCCTCCCGGGGCGTCGCCCGGAGCCCGGCGAGCGCGTCCGGGGCCGGGTGGTCCAGGTCGGATCCGAGGAGATCTTCGTCGAGCTCGGCGGGCGAGGGGAGGGCATGATCTCCCGCGCCGAGATCCTCGCCGACGGCGGGCAACTGCCCGCCCCCGGGGACGAGATCGACGCGATCGTCGTGTCGGTCGAGCCCGAGGTCCGGCTCTCGCGGCGACTGGTCGCGGGGGCGCACGCGGTCGAGGCGGTGCGGGCCGCGGCCGAGGGCGGCGTCCCGGTCCAGGGCCGGGTCGCCGGGCTGCTCAAGGGCGGTTTCGAGGTGACGCTCGCGGGACTCCGCGCCTTCTGCCCGCTCTCGCAGATGGAGGCCCACCGGATCGAGGATGCCTCGTCGTACCTCGGGCGCACGCTCGACTTCCTCGTGACCGAGATGGGCGAGGACGGGCGCAGGCTCGTCGTCTCGCGGCGTCGCCTGCTCGCGGCCGAGGCAAAGCGCACGGAGGCCGAGACCCGGGCCCGGCTGGTCCCCGGCGCGGTCCTCGAGGGCACGGTTTCCTCGATCGCGCCTTACGGCGCCTTCGTCGACCTGGGCGGGGTGCAGGGGCTGCTGCACGTCTCGGAGATCTCGCACGCCCGCGTCGATCGGCCCGACGACCTGCTCTCGGTCGGGCAACGCGTCGAGGTGCAGGTCGTCAAGGTCGATCCGAAGAACGGCCGAGTGGGGCTCAGCCGACGGGCGCTCGAGGAGGATCCGTGGAAGCAGGCGGCGGCCCTCCTCCAGCCGCGCCAGGTGGTCGAGGGGAGGCTCGTGCGCGCGACCGAGTTCGGCGCCTTCGTCGAGGTCCTGCCGGGAGTGGACGGTCTCGTCCACCTGAGCGAGCTGCCGCACGGGGCTCTCTCGAAGCTGCGCGAGGCGGCGCGCCAGCGGCCGCTCGTGGCCGTGATCGTCCTCGAGGTCGATTCCCGTCGCAAGAGGGTTTCGCTCGCGCTCGCGCCGGAGGGCGCGGAAGTCGGCGAGAAGGTCGAGGCGGCCCACGCCCGGGTCGGCGACGTGGTCACCGGGGTGGTCGAGAAGATCGAGCCGTTCGGCATCGTGCTCCGGCTCGGCCCCGGGCAGACCGGGGTCGTGCCGAAGCCGGAGAGTGGAGTGCCCCGCGGCGACGACCTGGCGCACGCGTTCCCGACGGGCAGCGAGGTGGCGGCCGAGGTGACGGCGGTCGAGCACGGCGGCCGGAAACTGCGGCTGTCCGTCGCGAGAGCCCAAAAGCGCGAAGAGCGGGCCGCGCTCGAGAAGCACGCCCTCGCCTCGCCGTCGGGCAGCCTGTCGAGCTTCGGCGACCTCCTGCGCAAGGCGCAGGAGAAGCGCCGCTGAGCGACGCGGGAGTCCCTTCTTCCGTCTCCGGCGCACCGCGGCCGTTGACTTCGCCCGCCGCGGAGGGTAGCCGCTCTCTCGAACCCTTTTAATCGGATCCTGAGAGGTCCGGAAAGGCGTGAGATGAGCCCGAACTCCCGCGACGACGCGACCCGCGTCGTCCTCGACGCAGCCCAGATCCACCGCGCGCTCGCGCGGATCGCGCACGAGATCCTCGAGCGCAACAAGGGCGTCGAGGGGCTGGGGATCGTCGGAATCCGCTCCCGCGGAGACCTCATCGCGCGCCGGCTGCAGCAGGAGATCGCGCGGCTCGAGGGCGAAAGCGTCCCGATCGGCGCGATCGACGTGACGCTCTACCGCGACGACATCTCGCGCGGGGCCGACCATCACCTCGTCCAGATCACCGAGATTCCCTGGGAGGTCGACGGGCGCACGGTGCTGCTGGTGGACGACGTGCTCTTCACCGGGCGGACGACCCGGGCGGCGCTCGACGCCCTCATGGACTTCGGGCGGCCGCGCGCGATCCAGCTCGCGGTGCTCGTCGACCGGGGGCACCGGGAGCTCCCGATCCGGGCGGACTACGTGGGCAAGAACCTGCCGACCCAGCGCGCCGAGGACGTGCTCGTGCGACTCTCGGAGTCGGACGGGTTGGACGAGGTCGCCATCCGGCCCGCGGGTCCGCGCATCGCGGCGGTTCCCGGGACCGGGGTCGAATCGAAACCGGCGTCGCGCGACACCCGCGCACGGAGGGCCTGAACCATGCTGTTCGCTCGTCCTCACCTGCTCGGTCTCGAGGGGCTCACCGCCGAGGAGATCGACTTCCTGCTCGATTCCGCCGAGTCCTTCAAGGAAGTCTCGGAGCGCGAGATCAAGAAGGTGCCGGCGCTCCGGGGCCGGACGGTGGTGAACCTCTTCTACGAGGCGAGCACGCGCACCCGGACCTCCTTCGAGATCGCGGCGAAGCGGCTCTCCGCCGACACGATCAACCTCTCGGCGTCGGCCTCCTCGGCGGCGAAGGGCGAGACCCTGACCGACACCGCCCGCAACCTCGCGGCGATGCGGCCCGACGCGATCGTCGTGCGGCATCCCTCCTCGGGTGCTCCCGACCTGCTGGCGCGCCACGTCGACTGCCCGATCATCAATGCGGGCGACGGAGCCCACGAGCACCCGACGCAAGCCCTGCTCGACCTGCTCACGATCCGCGAGCGCAAGGGGCGGATCGCCGGCCTCACCGTCGCGATCGTGGGCGACGTGCTGCACAGCAGGGTCGCGCGCTCGAACCTGTTCGGCCTGCTGACGATGGGCGCGAAGGTCCGCTTCGTCGGTCCGCCGACGCTGGTCCCGCCCGGATTCTCGGAGCTCGGCGCGGAGATCGTCTGGGACCTGCACGAGGGCCTGAAGGACGTGGACGTCGTCATGATGCTCCGCATCCAGCGCGAGCGCATGAATGGCCGCTACTTCTCCTCCCTCGACGAGTACTCGCGCCTCTACTGCCTGTCGGCGGACGCGGTGGCCCGCGCCCGCAAGGACGTCATCATCCTCCACCCGGGCCCGATGAACCGCGGCGTCGAGATCTCGAGCACCGTGGCCGACGGGCCGTACTCGGTCATCATGGACCAGGTGACCAACGGCGTCGCGGTCCGGATGGCGGTGCTCTACGTGCTCGTCGGTCGCCGCAAGGCGGGGGCCGAGCAGGGCGAGGGGGCGGTGCCGATCGCGCTGGCGGAAGCCTCGCCGAGGAGGGCCGCGACCGGTGAGTGAGCGCACGGCACCTTCGGCGGGCCGCTCCGAGCCGCCGCTGCTCGTCGCGGGCGGAACCCTCGTCGATCCGGTCGCGAAGCGCACGCGTCGCGCGGATCTGCTCGTCCGCGACGGCGTGATCGCGGCGATCGAGGCCGGGATCTCCGAGCAGCTGCCGCGACGGGGCGCTTCGACGATCCACCGCATCGACGCGACCGGGCTGCTCGTGATGCCGGGGTTCGTCGACATCCACGTGCACCTGCGCGAGCCCGGGTTCGAGTACAAGGAGACGATCGCGACCGGGACGCGCTCCGCGGTCGCGGGCGGCGTGACGAGCGTCGCCTGCATGGCGAACACCCGACCGGTGAACGACTCGCCGGCGGTGACGCGGTTCATCCTGGAGCGGGCGCACGCCGCCGCGCTGGCGAAGGTGTTTCCGATCGGCGCGGTTTCGCTCGGCCTCGCGGGCGAGCAGCTCGCGCCCTTCGCGGGGATGTTCGACTCCGGGATCGTCGCGGTCTCCGACGACGGCCACCCGGTCATGGACGCGGAGCTCATGCGTCGGGCGCTCGAGTGCGCGAAGATGTTCGGCATGCCGGTCATCGACCACGCGGAGGACCGGGCCCTGGTCGCGGGTGGCGTCATGCACGAGGGGGCGGTGTCGCTCCGCCTGGGGCTGCGCGGGATCCCCGCGGCAGCGGAGGACGTCATGGTGGCGCGCGACATCGCGCTCGCCGGGCTCACCGGGGGGCACCTGCACGTCGCCCACATCTCGAGCGCAGGCTCGGTCCGCATGGTGAGGATGGCCCGTGCCGCCGGCATCCGGATCACGACCGAGGTCTCGCCGCACCACCTCTGGCTCACCGACGAGGCGGTCACCGCCTATCGCACGAATGCGAAGATGGCGCCGCCGCTGCGGACCGAGGGCGACCGGCAGGCGCTGCTCGAGGGGCTCGCGGACGGCACGATCGACTGCATCGCGACCGACCACGCGCCGCACCACAAGGACGAGAAGGACGTGGAGTTCGACTGCGCGGCCAACGGCGTCGTGGGGCTCGAGACGATGCTGCCGCTGGTGCTCCGCCTGGTGGAGGACGGGGTGCTCGACCTGCCGACCGCGATCGCGAAGATCAGCAGCGAGCCGGCGGCGGTGCTCGGGCTCCCGGTCGGGACGCTGGAAGTGGGCAGGGCGGCGGACCTCGCGATCGTCGACCCGGCGCGGGAGTGGAAGGTGGATTCGGCGGAGATGTTCAGCAAGAGCAAGAACACGCCCTTCGAGGGCTGGACGAT
Organism: Alphaproteobacteria bacterium; assembly: GCA_017853315.1. Lineage (GTDB taxonomy): Bacteria > Desulfobacterota > Binatia > UBA12015 > UBA12015 > REEB422. Next base: position 1,445 of record JAFMJW010000100.1, on the reverse strand, counting down.
GCGCGGCCGATCCGTGCTCACGATGGTGGACGGTCGCACCGTCCACGACGATCGCGCCCCGCAGCCGGTGCGGGGCGCGGCGGAACGGGAGGTGAGGCCGTGAGCGGGCAAGGGCGGACGGAGGCGGTCCTCGCCTTGGCCGACGGCACGGTGTTTCGCGGCCGCGGCTTCGGCGCGCCGGGGACGGCGACCGGCGAGGTCGTCTTCAACACCGCGATGACCGGCTACCAGGAGATCCTCACGGACCCCTCCTACGAGGGGCAGATGGTCGCGATGACCTACCCCGAGATCGGCAACGTGGGCGTCAACGCCGAGGACGTCGAGTCCGGGCGGCCGTGGGTGAGTGGCTTCATCGTGCGGGAACACTGGCCGGAGCCGTCGAGCTGGCGCGCGGAGCAGACGCTCGACGACTACATGAAGCGCCACGGCATCGTGGGCATCGAGGACGTCGACACCCGGGCCCTGGTGCGCCACCTGCGGACGGCCGGGGCGCAGCAGGCGGTCCTCACGACCGAAGGTGGAGACGAGTCCTCGCTGGTGGCGCGTGCTCGCGCGCTGCCGAGCCTCGAAGGCCAGGACCTCGCGAGCCGGGTCTCGACCCGGGAGCCCTACGACTGGACCGAGGGCCGATGGCAGCTCGGCCGAGGCTACGTGACCCCGGCGCGCGCGGAGCGCTTCGTGGTGGCCTACGACTTCGGGTTGAAGCGCAACATCCTGCGCAACCTCGTCGACGCGGGCTGCCGGGTCCGGGTGGTGCCCGCGCAGACGACGGCCGCGGAGGTGCTCGCGCTGAAGCCCGACGGCGTCTTCCTCTCGAACGGGCCGGGCGATCCCGACGCCGTGCCCTACGCGAAGAAGGAAGTCGCGAACCTGGTCGGCGCGGTGCCGCTGTTCGGCATCTGCCTCGGCCACCAGATCCTGGGCCTCGCGCTCGGCGGCCGGACCTACAAGCTCAAGTTCGGCCACCACGGCGCGAACCAGCCGGTGAAGGACCTGCGCACCGGCAAGGTCGAGATCACCTCCCAGAACCACGGCTTCGCGGTCGACACCGACTCCCTGCGGGGGACCGCGGTCCTCACCCACGTGAACCTGAACGACGGCACGGTCGAGGGCCTCGCCCACGAGCGCCTGCCGCTGTTCTCGGTCCAATACCACCCGGAGGCCTCCCCGGGGCCCCGCGAGTCCGACTACCTCTTCCGGCGCTTCGTCGACATGATCGACGCGCACCGTCGTTGACACCATGCCCAAGCGCGAAGACCTGAAGTCCATCCTCCTCATCGGCTCCGGCCCGATCGTGATCGGGCAGGCCTGCGAGTTCGACTACTCCGGTGCGCAGGCCTGCAAGGCGCTGCGCGAGGAGGGGTACCGCGTCGTGCTCGTGAACTCGAACCCGGCGACGATCATGACCGACCCGGAGTTCGCCGACGCGACCTACGTCGAGCCCA
>JAFMJW010000373.1 GCA_017853315.1 Alphaproteobacteria bacterium | reverse complement strand
TCCTGGGACTTCGACGTGATCGTGCTCGCGAACGGCGCGTGGCGCGACCGCCCGCTCCCGGTCGAGGGCGCGGAGCGCTGGATCGACCGCGGGCTGGTCTACCAGAACTCGCTGATCCACTGGTTCAACCACTCCCAGCAGGCGGGTTACGCGGGCCCCTCCTACCAGCCGGCCGACGACGCGATCGTCGTGGGCGGCGGACTCGCCTCGATCGACGTCGCCAAGCTGCTGCAGATCGAGGCGGTCCATCGCCGGCTCGGCGAGCGCGGGATCGCCTCCGACGTGGTCGACCTCGAGGCCGAGGGGATCCCGGCGACGCTCGAGAAGCACGGACTCCGGTGGGGCGACCTCGGTCTCTGGGGCTGCACCGTCTACTATCGCCGGCGACTCGAGGACATGCCGCTCGCCGAGATCCCCGAGGGCGCGGGCGCCGAGCAGGTCGCGAAGATCGAGGGCGTGCGGCTGCGCATCCTCGAGAAGGCGCAGGCCAAGTTCCTGTTCCGGGTCGAGCCGCTCTGCACGCCCGTCGGGCTGATCGACGACGGCTCCCGGCTCACCGGGCTCCGCTTCGCGCGGACGCGCCTCGACGAGCGCGGGCGCGCGGTCGTGGTCCCGGGCCCCGAGAAGCACGTCTCGTCGCGCTTCATCGTCTCCTCGATCGGGTCGATCCCCGAGCCGATCGAGGGCCTGCCGATGCAGGGCGAGCTGCTGAAGCTCGCCGACCCGGAGAACGCGTGCCTCGACGGCCACCCGCGGGTGTTCGGCTGCGGCAACGTCGTGACCGGCAAGGGCAACCTGGTCGCGTCGCGCAAGCACAGCCAGAAGATCGCCGGCTACCTGACCCGGCGCGGGCTCGCCGCGCGCGAGGGCGGCGACCGGGACCGCCCCGCCCGCAACGCGAAGCTGCTCGAGCGCGTGCGCGAACGGCAGCGCGCGGTCGGCTACGAGGGCGACTACGCGTCGTGGATCCGGGCCCACACGCCGGAGGGTTTCGTCTGACCCGTTCGGCCGAGCGGGGTCCGGTCGCGTGAGCCGCGTCGTGCGTGGCGACATGATCGGGCTCTCGATGCCCGACGTGGACGCCTGGAGCGACCGCGTCGTCACGGTGCTCGGCCAGAACCCGGGCGCGTTCACCGGGCCCGGCACGAACACCTACCTGGTCGGCACGTCGGCCCGGCCGGTGCTCCTCGACACCGGGCAGGGCGTCGCGGCCTGGCTGCCGCTCGTCGAGCGCGCGCTCGACGAGCACCGCGGCGGCCGCGAGCTCCAGGAAGTGGTCGTCACCCATGCGCACGTCGACCACGTGGGCGGCGTCCCGCAGGTCCGCGAGCGCTTCGGGCGCATGCGGGTGGTGAAGCGCCCCTGGCCCGGACACGACGCCCCGGTGGGCGACGACCTCGTCGTGGCCGACGAGGGCACGGTGGTCGAGACCGAGGGCGCGACGCTGCGCGCGATCCACACGCCCGGGCACGCCGAGGACCACCTCTGCTGGTGGCTCGAGGAGGAGCGCGCCGTCTTCACCGGCGACGTCGTGCTCGGTGCCGGCACGACGGTCATCCCGGAGCACGGCGGCGACCTGCTCGACTACATGAACTCGCTGCGTCGCCTGCTCGAGCTGGAACCGAGCGTGCTCTACCCGGCCCACGGCCCGGCGGTGCGCGACGCGGGCAAGAAGATCCGCGAGTACATCGCCCACCGCGAGCTGCGCGAACGGCAGATCCTGGACCGCCTCGCGGCCGGCGAGAGCCGGGTCCCGGAGATCGTCGCGGTGCTCTATGCCGACGTGCCGGCGTTCCTGCACGGTGCGGCGGGCACCTCGGTGCGCTCCCACCTGCGCAAGCTGGAACGCGAGGGACGCGTCCGCCGCGACGGCGACGACTGGTCGCTGGTCGGCTGAGCCGGCCTCAGCCGCGGCCGAGCCAGGTCCGCAACGCCTCGTCGTCCGCGCCGAGCGCGCGGCCGAGCCAACGGATCCTGCCGCCGCAGGGCGCGGCCGCAACCCGGACCCGCCCGATCTCGGGGTCGTCCACTTCGACCAGCGACCCGCGCGCGACCACCTGCGGGTTCGCCGGCACCGCGGACGGCGGGTCGATCGCCGCGAGCGAGACGCGTGCGCGCGCGAACGCCCGGACGACCTCCTCGCAGGATCGCGCCGCGATCCACGCCCCGACGATCGCGTCGAGTTCGTCGACGTGGCGCACGCGCGAAGCGTTGTCCGCGAAGCGCGGGTCGTCGGCGAGCCCCGGGAGGCCCACGACCTCGAGCGTCCGGCGCGCGAGTTCGTCGGTCCCCGCCGTGAGCGCGACCCAGCGACCGTCACGCGTCGGGTAGGCGTTGCGGGGCGCGACGGTCGGAAAGCGGTTCCCGCACCGCGGCGGATCCTCGCCGTCGCGAGCGGTCGCGGCGAGGCGCGCGGAAAGCAGCGAGAGCAACGGGTCGAGCATCGCCACGTCGTGGAAGGAGCGCGCCCCGGCGCTTCCGTCGGGCGAGCGCGCGAGCAGCCCGACGAGCGCCGCGACGATTCCCTGGAGAACGCCCAGGTGGTCGCCCAGCCCGACGGGCGAGAGTCCCGGCGGACCGTCACCCTCGCCGGACAGCCACGCGAGACCGCTCGCGGCCTCCGCCAGCGTCCCGGACCCCGGTCGGTCCGCCCACGGACCGCTCGTCCCCCACGTCGTCAGGTTCACGGCGACGAGGCGGGGGTGGCGGCGCCGCAGCGAGGGCTCGTCGAGCCCGTGCCGCGCCAGCCGCTCCGCGGTCATGTTCGCGACCAGCAGGTCGGCGCGCGAGAGCAGCCGCTCGA
>JAFMJW010000099.1 GCA_017853315.1 Alphaproteobacteria bacterium | reverse complement strand
CAACGAAAGGAACGAGTCGGACCGCCAGGAGCGTCCGTCCAGCGCCCGGGCCGGGTGCATCGCCGCCGTCGCGGGTGGGGCCGCGGGCGAGCACACCCCCGGCCCGGGCGCCTCCCCCCGCCCGATTCCAGAATCTCGCGCGAAGCTCTCGACATCCTCTCCGGCGCGCGTACCTCACTTCCCGTCGAGAGCAACCGCCTCGTCCGGGCGGCTCCCCCGCCGCTCCGGGCAGGCGGTCGATCACCGCCGAGTGACGCCCCCCCCATCCGTCGCTCGGTCCATCCCGCATGGCGCGGGATGAGGCCCGGCCCGCCGGTGCCGCGAAGGTTCGCGGCGCCGGCGGCGCCGGCGCGTTCCTCCCGTGGCGACCGAACCGGATGACCTGATAACGGTCCCCCGACGGAACGAGACCATGCCGGCCCGCATGCCACGCGAGAAGCTCGTCGACGCCCTCCGGCGCATGCTGCGCCCGGTCGTGCGCCAGCTCCTGCACTGGGAGATCACCTACCCGGTGCTCGACGACGTGCTCCGGTCGCTGTTCGTCGAGGTCGCCGAGAACGACCTGTCGCTGCCGCACAAGCGGCAGACCGACAGCCGGATCTCGCTGGTGACCGGCATCCATCGCAAGGAGATCGCGCGACTGCGCGGACTGCCCCCGCTCGAGCGCGCACAGGTGCGGCTCGAGGAGACGATCGTCACCCGGGTGATCGGCCGCTGGATGGCGGGGCCGCCCTTCGCAGACCGCTCCCGCCGGGCGAAGCCCCTGCCCTACGAGGCCGACGGCGCGCGCGGGCCGAGCTTCGCGCGCCTGGTCGGCGAGACCGGCTTCGACGGACCGCCGCGCTCGGTCCTCGACGAGATGGTGCGCAGCGGCAGCGCACGGGTGTCCGAAGACGGGCTGGTCGAGCTCGCGCGCGAGGCGAATCTCTCGGTGCGCGGTGCCGACGGCAAGCTCCAGCTCCTCGGCTCCGACCCCGGCGAGATCTTCTCGACGATCGTCCACAACATCGAGTCCCCCGACCCCCCCTGGTTCCATCGCAAGGTCGTCTACGACAACGTCGGCGCCGACGCGCTGCCCGCGCTGAGAGAGCAGGCCCGCGAGGCGGGCGAGACGCTCGTGCGCGAGACCAACGCGCTGCTCGCGGCGAGCGACCGTGACCGCAACCCGGACGCCCCGGGCGGGCGGCGCACCCGCGTGGTCGTCGCGACCTACTGGTACGAGGAGCCCTTCGACCCGGAGGAAGCCGCGGGCGAGGCCGCCGCGACGCCCCGCCTGCCGGGCCGCATCACCCGGTCGAGCCGCGCGGCGGGGGGAAGACGATGAGAGCGCTCGCGAGAGCCGCCGCGCTCGCGATCGCGATCGCTTTCGCCGCGGCCGCCGCTCCCGGCTGCGACGGCGGCCCGATCGGCACGGGAATCAGCGGGCTCGGCGGCACGAGCGGCATCGCCGGCAGCGTGGCGGCCCTGCCGGGCGACCCGCTGGGCGACGCCCCGGCCGACGCCGCCGCGAGTCCGGCCTCGATCATGCCCGGGGAGGTCTTCGTCTCCGTCGAGGGTGCGCCCGGCGTCTCGGCTCCGGTCGCCGCGGACGGGTCGTTCTTCCTGACGGGCGCCTTCGCCGGGCCGGTCGTGCTCCGGTTCGAGGCTCCCGACCGGGTCGTCCGCGTGCCGGTCGACGTGCCGGCGGAGGCCCTCGTCCTCCTGCCGGACGTCGTCCTCGCCAAGGGTGGCGCCCTCCTCGACGGTGGTCGCGCCGTCAACCTGCTCGGGCGCGTCGTCTCGAAGGACTGCGACGCGGGAGCCCTGGTCGTCGAGATCGCGAGCGGGACGTTCCGCGAAGCCCGGGTCGTCGCGATCGGAGACGCGACCCGGATCGCGACCTCGGACGGAACGCCCGCGAGCTGCGACGCGATCGTCCCGGGCGGGTCGGTGCTGATCGACGGGCGGCTCGCGCTGGACCCGCTCGCGGCAGCCGGGGTCGAGGCGCTGGGAATCTCGATCGACGGCGAGCGCTCCGCGATCGACGGGGGACTCGCCGGGGTGAACGTCGTCGGCACCGTCGCGGCGAAGGACTGCTCGCGGGGGCTCGTCTCGGTGGCCGACGCGCGGACGCTCGGATGGACGGGCCTCGATGCCGCGACCGAGATCCGCTCGGAGGAGGGCTCCGGGCTCGACTGCTCCGAAATCACGATCGGCGACCAGGTCCGCGGCGAGGGCCGCCTCGGGCTCGCCGAGCCCGACGTCGTCCTCGCGGACGTCCTCTCCGTGCAGCGGCGGTCGGAAGGCTCGGTCGACGTGCGACTCGCGGGACGCGTCGTCGAGGTCGACTGCGCGGGTGGCACGATCGCGACCGCGGCTCACGGAGTGAGGTCGGTGCTGCGGCTCGGGACGGACACGATCCTGCCGCCGGGCATCGACTGCAGTCAGATCCCGAACGGAGGCTGGCTGCGGGGTCTCGGGCGCATCGATCTCTCGGAGCCGGCGCGGACGGTCGAGGCGCGCCGGCTCTCGCTCTGGCAGCCCGGCATGGACGCGGAGCCCGCGAAGGCCGACTGACCGCCCCGCGCCGTCGCCCGACGTCGCAAGACGCGCACGCGTCGGCGCCTCGCGCGAACCTTCAGCGCGATGCGGAGACCTCGGGCTGCCGACCCGTCGGAGCCGAGCCCGGGGCGACCGACGCTCCCGGAGCACCTGCGCCCGCCTCCACCGCGACGCGCGCGCCTTCCGCGGCCCGGGCCCCCGCGGTCACCTCGACCTCGTCCTCCCCCGCCTGGGTCTCGCTCCGAAGTCGACGTCGCGCACCGTTCGTGGCGTGCGGGAAGACGGAGAACCGCCATGAGCCCGGCGACGCCGGCGCCTGCAGGTCGAGCGGCAGCCGCAGCGTCTCGCCGGGCAACAGGTCGCGGGGAAGCGGCAAGACGAACGTTTCCATCGGTCCGTTCGCGCCGACGGGACGGCGCTCGACGACCAGCTCCACGCCGGCGGGGGCGCCGGCTTCGTCGGTCGCGGGCCAGGCTTCCTTCGAGAGGTTCTCGATCGCGAGCCAGAGGCGGAAGCCACCTCCCGGCGAGACCCGGCGCGGGCTCGCCTCCACCCGCACCGCGGCGACGAGTTCCCGGGGACCGTCGACCGGCGCACCGAGCGGGGTGAATCCGGCGCGGGCACCGGCGGCGATCGCGTCGAAGAACTCGGGACGACGGGGCTCCATGCCCACCCGCAGCAGGTCCCAGCCGTCGCGCGACGCGACGACCTCGGTCGCCGGGAGGCGCAGGATGCGCTCGCGCCGGCCGGGGTCGGCCCACTCGCCGGCCGGTCGCAGGAGGATCCAGCGCACGTGCGTCAGGTCGACGACGTCGGCGAGCGTGCCGGGCCGGTCGAGGCTCCCGATCATGCGGCGGAGGATCGGTTCGTGGGCCGGGGGGTACCCGGTGAAGCCCCACACCAGCGGCAGGCCGTGACGGGTCGCGCCGACCATCGAGTCGCCGACGGGGACGCGGCTCTCGCTCCCGTCGAGCGCGTCGCGTCCCTTGTCGATCGGCAATTCGAGCAGCGGGCCCGGGCCCCGCGCACGCGCCACCCGCGCGACCTCGTCGTAGACGGGGTTCACCTGGCCGTCGATCGCGTCGAGCCCGAAGGGCGCGATCCGGGTGCTGCCGACGGCGAGCGCCGCGACGACGAGCGACGCCACCGCTCCCGCGCGCGGCCCGAGAAGCCGGCTCGCACCGTCGAGTGCCGCCGCGGCGAGCAGAGAGCCGCCGAAGCCGGCGAGAACGACGAAGCGCCACGGCACCCGGAAGAAACGAAGCGGCGACGCGAGGAGGAGCGAGAAGGGCCCGGGGACCGAAAGCTCGCCCACGAAGATCCGGGGCCCGGACATGAGCAGGCAGGCGAGGAGGAGGATCCCGGCGCCCGCCAGCGCCCAGGCGCGGGTCGGCGAGCGCCGCGACGCCGCGGACGCGAGGCCGGCGAGAGCGAGCACCCAGAACAGTGGACCCGCGCTCGCTGCGACGGCCCGCCCGAGGCCCGCCACGAACTCGGGGGCCTGCATCCAGGGGCTCCGGACTGCGGACGACCCGACCCAGCGAGCATGGTTCCAGGCAAGGCCGGCGACCGGGATCGCGGCGACGAACGCGACCGTCGCACCGCGGGCGACGTATCGGACCCGACCGGGGCCGCCCCTCACGAGTTCGAAGAGGAACCACGCGGCGGTGCAGGTTGCGGCCATCACCGCCATGTAGAGCGAGGAGAGGCCGCCGAGCGCGACGGCGAGGGCCGCGAGCGCCGCGCGGAGCGCCGTCGGGCGCGCGCGCAGCGCCGTGAGCGAGAGCGCGACGATCGGCAGCCAGAAGTTCGGGTACTGGAGGACCTGGAGGTTTCCCGGGACCCGCAACGGGCCGAGCGCGAACAGGAGTCCCGCCACCCAGGCCGCGAGCGGGATGCAGCCGAGAGCGAGCAGCAGCGCGTCGATCGCGAACGCCGCGAGCGGATACGTCAGCAAGGCGGCTGCGGAGGCCGCGAGCGTGGCGTTGCCCGTCGTCGCGAGGAAGGGAGCGGCGAGCGGCAGGCTCGATGCGAACAGTTCGCTCCCCAGCGCCTGGGCGGGGGCCGGGTGGAAGATGGGGGCCTCGAAGAAGTCGGAGGGCCGGCGCGGTCGGAGTCCGGCCCGAACCTGCGACACGATCAATCGCGCGTCGTCGGGGTACGCGATCAACGGGCTCGCGGGAACGGCCCGGTCCGCGACCCGGATCCACGGCCACGCGACCCACCCGAGCACGACCAGGTAGGCGACGAGCCCGAGAAGCAGGCGGCGCGCATCCCCGCTCCGGAACATCGCCGGAGCGTATCACGGGCGGTTGCCGGGCCGCGCCTGCAGGCGCGGCCGCGGGCGCCCCCCGCGATCTCCGTTCGAGGGGCCGCGCAGCCGTCGGGCGACTGGTTCCGACCGACCGGCGGAACCGCCCTCGCGCCGCCGTCACGGGCACCGATCTTCGACCCGGCAGGACGCCCGCGGACGAAAAAAGGGCCGGCGACCTCGGTCGCCGGCCCCCGTCCCGGACTCCTCCCCTCGGCGTCCGCGACTCGGTCGACCCCTCAGTCGGCCTGCTTCCGCAGGAACGTCGGGATGTCGTACTCGCTCTCGTCCTCGACCATGCTGCCGCCCTTGGCCGTCGCCTCCTCCTCGGGGCTCTCCTTCGGCTCGCGGCGCTGCCAGACCGGGTTCTCGCCGTCGTCGATGATGGTGCCCATGCGCACGACGCGGCGCGGGCCGTACTCGCGGCCGAGCGAGCGCGCGGCGACGCCCTGCGCGATCGGCACGGGGCCGCGGCGCACCTCGCCGACGGACGGGGCGGCGCCCGCGCGGAGGTCGGCCGGGGCCGGCGCCGCGAGGCGATCCGCCTCGCCGAAGCCGGTCGCGATCACGGTGATGCGGATCTGGTCGCCCATCGACTCGTCGATGACCGCGCCGAAGATGATGTTGGCCTCGTCGTCGGCCTCCTCCTGGATGAGCGTCGCGGCCTCGTTCACCTCGTGCAGCGAGAGGTCCATGCCGCCGGTGATGTTGATCAGCACCCCGCGCGCGCCCTGGATCGAGATGTCGTCGAGCAGCGGCGAGGAGATCGCGCGCTGCGCGGCCTCCATCGCCCGGTTTTCGCCCGACGCGACCGCGGCACCCATCATCGCCATGCCCATCTCGCTCATGATCGTGCGGACGTCGGCGAAGTCGAGGTTGATGAGACCGTGGACGGTGATCAGGTCGGAGATGCCGCGCACCGCCTGGAGGAGCACGTCGTCGGCCTTCTTGAAGGTCTCCATGATCGGCATGTTGCGCCCGGAGACCGACAGCAGGCGCTGGTTCGGGATCGTGATGAGCGTGTCGACCGAGCGCTTGAGCTCCTGGATCCCCTGCTCGGCCTGCAGCATCCGCCGGCGCCCTTCGAAGAGGAACGGCTTGGTGACGACGCCCACCGTGAGGGCGCCCAACTCTCGAGCCGCCTGCGCGATGACCGGCGCACCGCCCGTGCCGGTGCCGCCGCCCATGCCGGCGGTGACGAACACCATGTCGGCCCCGGCGAGCAGGTCCCGGATCGTGTCGTGGTCTTCGTGCGCCGACTCGCGGCCGACCGCCGGATTCGCGCCCGCGCCGAGACCCTTCGTGATCGACGTGCCGATCTGGAGCTTCACGGTCGCGAGATTGGCGGCCAGCGCCTGCGCATCCGTGTTCGCGGCGATGAAGTCCACGCCGGGCATGCCCGACTGGATCATCGTGTTCACGGCGTTGCCGCCGCCACCTCCGACGCCGACCACCTTGATGCGCGCACCACCGTGTCCACCACCGATCTGGTCCATCATCCCCGCCTCCTCGCTTTCCCGCCCCTTGGCCTCAGAAGAAATCGCGGATCCACTCGGACATGCGGCCCCTCACCCTCGAGAGGACGCCCGAGCCCGACTGGCCCGCCGTGATGGGCGCGCTCGCCGCGCGCGCTGCGATCATGAGCAACCCGACGCCGGTCGATCCCGCGGGCCCGGCCGCGACGTCGGCGAGTCCGGCCAGCCGGCTCGGCGACGCGACGCGGACCGGCGCGTCGAAGACCCTCTCGGCGAGGCTCTCGATGCCGTCGAGTTCGGCGGTGCCGCCGGTGAGCACGATGCCGGACGACAACTTCCCCTCGACGCCCGCCCGTACGAGTTCGCGCGAGACCAGCGTCAGGATCTCCTCCATCCGCGGCTCGATGATCTCGGCCAGGATCTGCCGGGAGAGCACCCGGGGCTCCCGGCCGCCGACGCTCGGGACCTCGATCGTCTCGTCGCCGGGCACCGAGGCCGCGACCGCCGAGCCGAAGCGCTGCTTGAGTCGCTCGGCCTCGGGCGCCGGCGAGCGAAGCCCGGCCGAGATGTCGTTGGTGAGCTGGCTGCCCGCGAGCCCGAGCACCGCCGTGTGACGTACCGAGCCGCCCCGGTAGACGATCACGTCGGTCGTGCCTCCGCCGAGGTCGATCACGCAGGCGCCGAGTTCGCGCTCCTCGTCACCGAGCACCGCGGTCGCCGACGCGAGCGGCGACAGCACGACCTGCGACACGGTGAGCCCCGCGCGATTGCAGCACTTCACGACGTTGGCGACCGAGGCGCTCGCGGCGGTGAGCACGTGGGCGCGCGCCTCGAGCCGGACGCCCGACATCCCGAGCGGCTCGGCGATGCCGTCCTGCTCGTCGACGATGTACTCCTGCGGCAGGACGTGGAGCACCTCGCGGTCGGCCGGGAGGGCGACCGCGCGCGCCGCGTCGAGCACGTGCTCGACGTCCGCCATCGTCACCTCGCCACCGCGCACCGGCACCATGCCGTGGCTGTTGAAGCCACGCACGTGGTTGCCGGAGAGACCGACCACCACCGAGTGGATTTCGCAGTCGGCCATCCCCTCGGCTTCGCGCACCGCGTTCTCGATCGAGTGCACGGTCGAGTCGATGTTCACGACGACGCCGCGGCGCAGTCCCTGCGTCGCCGAGCTGCCGTAGGCGAGGACGTGCGGTGTGCCGTCTTCGACCGCGGCGACGAGCACCGTGGTCTTGTGGGTGCCGATGTCGAGGGCGACGTGGATTGCCTGCCTGCGCGCCATCGCCCCGACCCTCCTCAGATCGTCCCGGGTGCGGCGCCGGGAGCCGTGCTCCAGCGCGCGACGACGGATTCCGGGTCGCGCGCGTCGACGATGCCGTCGAGCCCCGATCCCGCCTCGACGCGCGACGCAGGCGCGGGCGCGACCTTGTCGGGAGCCTTGTCCTTCGCGGACTTCCGACCCGTGGCCCCCTCGGCGGGCGCCGCCTCCGCGTGGGCGCGGGCGGCCGCCTCGGTGCGCAGAGTCTCGGAGCGGTGGGCAAGGACGCGGCGCACGGCGTCGACCTTGCGCTGCCAGTCGCCCCAGCCCAGTCGGACGACGAGGCGTCCGTCGCTCGAATACGCGACCAGCTCCGGCCGACCCGTCGACGAACCCGTCGCCCGCAGCCCGACCTCCGAGACCGGGATGCCGGCCGCTCCGCCGTCGAGCATCGCGGCGACGTGGACCGCCTGCCGGAGGTCGCGGCGCGCAGGAAGCCACTCGCCGACGTCGCGCGGGTCGATCGATGCGCGGGCGGGAGCGGGACGGGGGGCGACCGTCCCCTTGCGAGCCTCCGACGACTTCGCGCTCGAGGTCGCGGGCGACCGCGGCGGCGGCGCCGTCGCCGCGGTCGCGGTCGCCACGATCGCGGGAAGTTCCGCGCCGAGCGTGATGATCGGCAGGTCGACGTCGCGCAGCGGCTGCTCGTCGAACACCATGCCGGAGCGATCGACCGGGAATGCGTGCGAGCCCTGGCGCAGGACTGCGCTGGGCGCGCGTTCGCGCACCGACACGTGCAGGCGATCCGGCCAGATGCGCCTCACGGTCGCGTGCTCGATGGCCGGCCTGTCCTCGAGCCTGCGTTCCAGGACCCGGGGCGAAGCCGCCCAGATGCTACTCCCCTCCCCCATACCCAACCACACCAGCACCTGGGCCGTGTCGAGTCGCTCGAGGCCCACCACCTCGACCTCGCGCACGGCGAAGTAACGGTGAGCGGCGAGATAGCGCAAAAGCGGCCCCGCTGTAAAGAAGAGGACGGCCGCGGCAAGAAAAAAAGCGATGCTCCATCGCTGCCTTGCGAGCGCCGGCGCGACCCGGGAGGGCATCTCGCGCAGCCGTCGCAGCGGTCCTCCGCGACTCGCGCGGCGGGCCGCCGCGCGCCGATCCGATACCACCTGGGTCCTCGTCGCCGTCCTCATCGAGCACCCCCGAGGCTGGTCTCGCGCACGTGGAGCGTGGCCCGGTCGAGGATCGTCTCGACCAGGTCGGGAAAGGCGATGCCGACGTGCTTCGCCATCGCCGGGAACCAGCCGAGTTCGTGGAGCCCCGGCAGGGTGTTGCACTCGAGGACGAAGGCCTCCCCGTCGTCCCGAACCCGCAGGTCCACCCGGCCGTAGGGCCCGGCCGACAGGGCCCGGTGGGCCGAGAGCGCGACGTCGAGGGTCGCCTGGTAGCGGTCGCCGAGCGGGGCCGGGAGCAGGAACTGCTCGCGTCCCGGCGTGTACTTCACCTCGTAGGAGTGCATCTCGTCGCCGAGCGGCACGACCTCCATGGCGGCGAGCGCGCGGTCGTCGAGGATCGCGACCGTGACTTCGCGCCCGGGGACGTAGGCCTCGACGATCACGTCGTCGTCGAAGCGGCGAGCCTCGGCCGCGGCGCGGGGCGCCTCGGCGGCGTCGTGCGCGATCGAGACGCCGTTGCTCGATCCCTCGCCGCGCGGCTTGAAGACGAGCGGGTACGGCGCCGGACGCACGCCGGGGTCGTCGTCGCGCCGCAGGAGCGCCGCGGGCGCCGTCGGTACGCCGCTCGCGCGCAGCATCTGCTTGCTCGTCCACTTGTCCATCGCGACCGCGCTGCCCATCACGCCGGCGCCGGTGTACGGGATCGCCATCGTCTCGAGCAGTCCCTGCACGCAGCCGTCCTCGCCGTAGCGCCCGTGCAGCGCGTTGAACGCGACGTCGACGCGGGACTCGCGCAGGTCGCGCGCCAACTCGCGGCCGACGTCGATCGCGACCACGTCGTAGCCGCGCTCGCGCAGCACCGTTTCCACGGCGCCTGCGCTGCGCAGCGAGATCTCCCGCTCCGAGGAGAGCCCGCCTCTCAGGACGCCGATGCGACGGCCGCGATGGCGACCGCTGATCCCGCCTTCCATCCCCCTGCCACCTCCACCTCCGACACCGAACCGCCGCTCACCTCATACGACAGGACGCGCCCCGGTAAAAGATCCCCTTCCCCAATCTCCGACGAGTTTCACCTCGGGCTGGAGCCAGACCCCCCGCCGCCGCCAGACCGCGTCCCGGATCCGCTCCATGAGCTCGCGGACCTCGGCCGCCCGGGCCCCGCCCAGGTTCAGGATGAAGTTGCCGTGCCCCGGCGCGACCTGGGCGTTGCCGACCCGGAGTCCGCGCAGCCCGACCAGCTGGATGAGCCGTCCCGCGAAGTCGCCGGAGGGGTTCTTCCAGATCGACCCGGCATTCGGGAAGCCGACCGGCTGGTGCTTCCCCCGCTTCGATCGGGCGTCGGCCGCGCGGGCCGCGATCGCCACGGGGTCCCCCGGGGAGACCTCGAAGATCACGGCCGTCACGACGAACCCCGCGGGAAGCGCGAGCTTCCGGTAGGAAAAGGCCAGGTCCGCCCGCGGGATCCGGACCAGCTCGCCGTCGCGATCGACCCCCTCGATCCCGACCGTCGCGCCGGAGATCTCGCCGCCGAAGGCGCCGGCGTTCATGAGGATCCCGCCGCCGACCGTCCCGGGGATGCCCTCGGCGAACTCGAGCCCCCCGAGCCCGCGACCGATGGTCTCGAGGACGAGCTTCTTCAGGTTGGCGGCTCCGCCCGCCTCGATCCGTACCGCGCCCGGCACCTCGCTCCAGCGGGTCGCGGCGAAGCTCCGGCCGAGCTTCAGAACGACGCCGCGGACGCCCCGGTCCGAGACCACCAGGTTGGTCCCGCCGCCGATCACGAACAGCGGCAGGCCCCGTCGGCGCGCGAAGCGCACGCGCCGGGCGAGATCGTCGGCCGTCTCGACCTCGAAGAACAGGTCGGCCGGCCCGCCGACGCGCATCGAGGTGTGGCGGGAGAGCGGCTCGTCGCGCCGGAGCCCCCGCTCGTCGGCGGGGCCCCGTCCCGCGCGGGCCGCGGCGGGCTCGGTCACTTCACCCTGCGGACGTGCTCGGGGCGTCCGCCGCGAAGGTTCGCGAGGAGCTCGGGCCCGGTCTTCACGATGTCCCCGGCACCGAGCAGCAGGACGACGTCGCCCTCGCGGGACTCCTCGGCGAGGCGCTCGGCGAGCGCGGTCCGGTCGGGCACGAAGCGGACGTCGGCATGGCCGCGCGCCGAGAGCGCGTGGGCGAGCGCGGCTCCCGTGGCGCCCTCGATCGTCTCCTCCCCCGCCGGGTAGACCTCGGTCAGGAAGAGCACGTCGGCGTCGTCGAAGGCGTCGAGGAAGTCGTGGAACAGGTCGCGGGTGCGGGTGAACCGATGCGGCTGGAACGCCACCACGCGGCGGCGCGGGAGGGCTTCGCGGGCCGCGCGCAGGGTGACGCGGATCTCCTCGGGGTGGTGGCCGTAGTCGTCGATGACGAGCACCCCCCGGGCCTCCCCCCGCTGCTCGAAACGGCGGTGGATGCCGGTGAAGCCCGCGAGCGCGCGCGCGGCGCTCGCGAAGGGCACGCCGACCTCCGCCCCGGCGGCGATCGTCGCGAGCGCGTTCTGCGCGACGTGGCGCCCGGGCATGCGGATCTCGACCGGGCCCAGGTCCTGCCCGCCGCGCGTCGCGACGAAGCGGGTCGAGAAGCCCTCGACGACGAGGTTGCGGGCGCTCACCTCCGCGTCGGGCGACAGTCCGTAGGTCACGTGGCGCTTGCGCACCCGCGGCAGCAGCGCGCGGACGCGCGGGCTGTCGATGCAGAGGATCGACGCGCCGTAGAAGGGCACCCGGTTCACGAACTCGAGGAAGGCGTCGGCCGCGCGCTCCACGTCGCCGTAGTGGTCGAGGTGCTCGGGGTCGATGTTCGTCACGATCGCGATCGTCGGCGAAAGCAGGAGGAACGTGCCGTCGCTCTCGTCGGCCTCGACGACCATGTACTCGCCGCCGCCGAGCCGCGCGTTGGATCCGAGCGAAAGGACCTTGCCGCCGATGACGACGGTCGGGTCGAGGCCTCCGCCCGAGAGCACGGCCCCGAGCAGCGAGGTCGTCGTCGTCTTGCCGTGGGTCCCGGCGACCGCGAGCCCGTACTTCACGCGCATGAGCTCCGCCAGCATCTCCGCGCGCGGGATCACCGGCACGTGGAGGTCGCGGGCGCGCGCGACCTCCGGGTTCGAGAACTTGACCGCCGACGAGATCACGACGACGTCGGTCGCCTCGCTCACGTTCGCCGGGTCGTGGCCGTAGAAGATGCGGGCGCCGAGCCCCTGGAGCCGCTCGGAGGTCTCGCTGCGGGCGAGGTCCGACCCGCTCACGACGTAGCCCATGCTGAGCAGGATCTCGGCGATCCCGCTCATGCCGATGCCGCCGATTCCGACGAAGTGGATGTGGTGTCGTCCGCCGCGCACGGTCGGCCTTCTACCGACCGGCCGGGGGCACCGCATCCCGCCCGGTCCCGGGCCGGCCGCGACGGCCCGTCAGGACGCGGAACGGGCGCCGGGCAGCAGGCGCAGGCACTCGTCGACGACGCGCGCGGCGGCGTCGGGGTGCCCGAGCGCACGCGCTCGCCGCCCGAGCTCGGCCGTCGCCGCGGGTTCGTCGATCGCCCGCCGCACGAGCGTGGCAAGCGCCTCGGGCTCGAGCTCCCGGTCGAGCACCATCCACGCCGCCCCCTCGTCGACCAGCGACTGTCCGTTCAGCCGCTGGTGGTCGCCCGCCGCGAAGGGGAACGGAACCAGGATCGCGGCCTTGCCGAGCGAGGTGAGCTCGGCGATCGTCGTGGCGCCGG
>JAFMJW010000007.1 GCA_017853315.1 Alphaproteobacteria bacterium | reverse complement strand
CGAGGTCGAAGCGCCCGCCGCGGAGCAGTCTCGGCATCTCCGCCTGCTCCGCGAGGGAGTAGCCCTTCGAGCGCGCCTCGAGCGTCCGGAGTCCGGGAGCGATCTCGGCGATCCGAGCCTGCCCACCCGCCGGCACGACCGCGGTGATCTCGGCGTCGGTGAGCAGCGCCGGCGCCCGCGCGAGGATCTCGCGCACGTACCGGCCGATGCCGCCGTCCTCGAACTTGCGCGCGTCGATCGCGATCCGGGTCACGGCCGCTCAGCCGAGGCGCTCGCGCACCACGTAGACCGGCTTGCCCTGCGACTCGTGGTAGGTCCGGGCCAGCATCTCGCCCAGCAGCCCGAAGGTGATGAACTGGAGACCGGTCACCACGAGCAGGATCGCGAGCAGGACGATCGGGCGGTTGCCCAGGTCGATGCCGAGGAAGACGCGCTGGATCCCGAGCACGAGCAGCATCAGGAGGCCGATCGCCGCTCCGCCGAGCCCGAGCAGCCCGAACACCTGGATCGGGCGTGTCGAGTAGTCCGAGAGGAACTTGACGGTCATCAGGTCGAGGATGACGCGCACGGTGCGCGAGAGCCCGTACTTGGAGCGACCCATCGTGCGCGCCCGGTGGTTCACGGGCATCTCCGTGACGCGCGCGCCCTGGTCGCCCGCGATCGCGGGCAGGAAGCGGTGCATCTCGCCGTAGAGATTCAGCGACTTCGCGATCTCCGCGCGGTACGCCTTGATCCCGCACCCGTAGTCGTGGAGCCGGACGTCGGTCGCCCACGAGATCATCCCGTTCGCGATCCGGGACGGGAGGATCCGGGTGAGCGCGTCGTCCTGTCGCTGGTGGCGCCAGCCGGACACCACGTCCCATCCCTCGTCGAGACGGCCGAGCAGCGCGGGGATGTCGGCCGGGTCGTTCTGGAGGTCGCCGTCCATCGTCACGATCGCGGCGCCGCGCGCCGCCTCGAAGCCGGCGGCGAGCGCCGCGGTCTGGCCGAAGTTGCGACGGAAGCGGATCGCCCGCACGCGCGGGTCCCGCGTCCGCACCTCCGCGAGCCGCTGCCAGGTCGCGTCCCCCGACCCGTCGTCGACCGCCACGACCTCGGCGTCGATCCCGTGCCGGTCGAGCACGCCCAGGAGTTCCTCGAAGAAGCGCGGAACCGACTCCTCCTCCTCGAAGAACGGCACCACGACCGAGACCGCGGGAGCCGGGTGCCCCGAGGTCACAGGTACTTGCCCGCGACCAGGGAGAGCCGGCGTCGCGTCGCCTCGGGGATCGTCGCCCGGTCGGTCACGATCGCGCCCTCGAGGGCGTGCCGGCACGCGCAGTCGCCGCCGGGCAGCGAGGCCGCGACGGCCGCGACGGTCGCCCGCGCCCGGTCCGCGTTCTCGTGGAGCACGCGCAGGATCGCCGCCGCATCGACCTCGGCCTCGCTCTCGTGCCAGCAGTCGTAGTCGGTCGAGAGCGCGAGCGACGCGAAGCACATCTCGGCCTCGCGGGCGAGCTTCGCCTCCTGCAGCGCCGTCATGCCGATCACCGAGCCGCCGATCGAACGGTAGAAGTTCGACTCGGCACGCGTCGAGAAGTGCGGGCCCTGCATGCAGACGTAGGTGCCCCCGCGATGGACCGGCGCGCCGGTCGTCTCCGCCGCGGCGGCCACCGCGGCCGCGAGCCCCGCGCAGGTCGGCTCGCCGAACTGGACGTGCGCGACCACGCCGTCGCCGAAGAAGGTCGACACGCGGTTGAAGCTGCGGTCGAAGAACTGGTCGGGCACGACGAGGTGCCCCGGCGCGATCTCCTCGCGCAGGCTGCCGACCGCCCCGATCGACACGAGCTGGACGACCCCGAGCTGCTTCAGCGCGTGGACGTTCGCGCGGAAGTCGAGCTCTCCCGGCAGG
The DNA here is from genome assembly GCA_017853315.1 of Alphaproteobacteria bacterium. Classification (GTDB taxonomy): domain Bacteria; phylum Desulfobacterota; class Binatia; order UBA12015; family UBA12015; genus REEB422. Next base: position 39,042 of record JAFMJW010000007.1, on the reverse strand, counting down.
ATCCGGTGCCCGCGCCCGTGCCGCGGCAGGAAGGCGACCCGCCGCCCGGAGAGCGTGCCGACGACGATCTCGTCGGAGGGGTCGCCGAACGGGGTCTCGACGCGCTTGCGCTCGACCTCGGTGAGCTCGGCGAAATCGTAGAGGCCGCTGCCTCCGATCACGCCGAGGGAGGGGGTGTTCCGGTCGTCCACGGGGGAATCCTTGGCACACGGCCCCGGCCGCGGGCAACGGCGGGGGCCGGGCGAGCCCTAGCCGCGCACGACCGTGATCCGGCGCAGCCTCCGCAGTTCGATGCGCCGGACGGGACCGAGCAGGTCGCCGTTCACCGTGTACCAGGACGGGCGCGCGAACTCGACCTGCATCTCGCCGGCGAGGTTGTCGTAGAGCTGCGGGTCGTTCGCCGGAAAGCCCTTGCGAAACCGGGGCAGCCTGCGGATGAGCCTGGTCGCCCGCGCAGGCCCGCCGAGCACGTGGAAGTGCCCGGGATGGCGGCCGGCGAGGTAGAAGGGCTCGAAGCCGAGCCCGATCGCGCGCACGCTGCTCGCGATCAGCATGCGGAAGGCCCGGTGCGGCACCCGCTCCCCGTCGCAGACCACGTCGGCCTCGAAGGGCTGGAAGATCTTCGCCTGCAGCGGCCCCCGCACCGCGGCCGACCCGATCAGGCGCGCGATCAGCCGCGCGGCCGAAGCGGGCGACGGGCGCTCGGTCGCATAATAGGCCCGCAGGAAGTTCACGATCATGCCCGCCCCGAAGATGTAGCCGACGTCGTGCGGGCCGACGCGGAACAGGTCGACCTCGGCCTTCGCGTGCGCGATCCCGCGCGCGTGGTCGAAGGCCACCCGCGAGAGCAGCCGCTCGGGGGACAGCGCCATCGACTGCACGGCGTGCGCGAGGTTGTTGATCGTGCCGGCGGGGAGCGGAAGGATCTCGGGCCACGGCGCGTCGCCGAGCAGCCGCTCGATCGCCGTGAAGGCCCGGAAGTAGCTGCCGTCGCCGCCGCAGAGCGCGAGGATCTCGGGACGCGATTCCAGGGCCCGGCCGATCGCGCCGGAGAGCTCGTCGAGGTCCTGCGTCTCGAAGACCTCGCCCTGGTCACCGACGATGCGCCGGAGCTTCTCGGCCCGCGCGGACTCCTCGACGTTCCCGCCCGCATGCGGGTTCAGGATGACCGCGATCCCGCCCATGCTCAGGAGGCTCGCTGCTCGTTTGCCGGCGGCGCCGTCTCCGCGCCGCCGCCCGCGCGCGCCCCCTCCGCCGCCCTCCCCTGCGCCGCCAGCTGCCCGCAGGCCGCCGCGACGTCCGAGCCGCGGCTCTCGCGCACCGTGGCGTTCACGCCCCGGTCGAGCAGCAGGCGCTGGAACGACTCCACGCGTGCGCGCGGGCTCGGCGCGAACGGCGCTCCGGGGAACGGGTTGAAGAAGATCAGGTTCACCTTCGAGCGGATGCCGTGGAGGAGGGAGACGAGGCGGCGGGCGTCCTCGTCCGAGTCGTTCACGCCGGAGAGCATCACGTACTCGAAGGTGATCCGGCGTCGGCGCGGCAACGGCAGGGCGCGGCAGGCCCCGAGCAGGTCCGAGAGATCCCACCTCCGGTCGATCGGCATCAGGTCGCGACGGACCTCGTCGGTCGTCGCGGTGAGGGACACCGCGAGGTTCACGCCGGTGCGGTCGAGCAGCTCGTGCATCTGCGGCACGAGGCCCACGGTCGAGACCGTGATCCGACGCGGCGAGATGCCGAGGCCCCACGGCGCCGAGAGGATCTCGAGCGCCGGCACGAGCGCGTCGAGGTTGTGGAGCGGCTCGCCCATGCCCATGAAGACGAGGTTCGTGAGCCCCGGCGCCGAGAAGGGCTCCCGGCCGACCTCAGCCCGGGCGAGCTGCACCTGCCCCACGATCTCCTCGACCCGGAGGTGGCGGCGCAGCCCGAGGCGAGCGGTGGCGCAGAACCGGCACCCCATCGCGCAGCCCACCTGCGAGGAGATGCAGAGCGTGAGCCGGTGCCGGTCGGGGATGAGGACGCTCTCGACCAGCTCCCCGTCGGCGAGGCGCACCGCGAGCTTGCGCGTTCCGTCGCCCGAGACCGACCGGACCGCGACCTCGACCGCGGGGCCGGCCAGCTCGTCCGCGAGCGACTGCCGCAGCGCGGCCGGGAGCGTCGCCATGGACCCGGGGTCGGCCGTTTCCCGGCGGTAGACCCAGTCGAGCACCTGCGCGGCGCGCCACGGCGGAGCGCCGAGCCGTTCGAGGACCGGACCGAGCACGGCAGGAGTGAGCCCGTGGACCGCGATCATGATTCCCTGTAACACCGGGGTCGAACCGGATCACCGACGGCAGGCGGCCGGCGCGCTCCCGGGGGGGGCCCGACGGGTTCGGCGTCGGCGAGGAGCAACCGATGCGCTTCGACCAGGGAAGAGCCAGCGAGAACGTCGAGGACCGCCGCGGACGCGGCATGGTCGCGGTGGGAGGCGGGGGCCTCGGCCTCTTCCTGCTGGCGCTGGTGGCCATGTACTTCGGGATCGACCCCCGCTTCGTCCTGCAGATCGCCGGGGCGCCGCGTCCCCGCTACGTCGAGCAGAATCGCCCGACCGACCCGGCGGAGAACGAGTCGGCGAAGTTCGTGTCGCTGGTCCTCGCCGACACCGAGGACACCTGGAACGAGATCTTCCGCCAGAGCGGCCGCACCTACCGCGAGCCGAAGCTCGTGCTGTTCAAGGGGATGGTGCAGTCGGCCTGCGGCATGACGCAGGCCGCGGTCGGACCCTTCTACTGCCCGGCCGACGAGAAGGTCTACATCGACCTCGACTTCTACGAGGAGATGCGCACCCGCTTCCGCGCGCCGGGAGACTTCGCCCAGGCGTACGTGATCGCGCACGAGATCGGGCACCACGTGCAGAACCTGCTCGGCATCTCCCGCCAGGTGCAGTCGGCGATGTCGCGCATGCCGAAGGCGCAGGCGAACCAGCTCTCGGTGCGCACCGAGCTCCAGGCCGACTGTCTCGCCGGGGTGTGGGCCGCGAACGCGGACCGCGCCCGCGGGATCCTCGAGTCGGGCGACGTCGAGGACGGGCTGCGGGCCGCGAGCGCGATCGGCGACGACAAGATGATGCGCCGCTCGACCGGCTACGTCGTCCCCGACGCCTTCACGCACGGCTCCTCGGAGCAGCGCGTGCGCTGGTTCAAGCGAGGGCTCGAAACCGGGCGCTTCTCGGCCTGCGACACGTTCAACGCATCGCAGCTCTGAGCCGGATCGACCTGTCCGCGCCGCGCCGGCGCGGCGACCGGGCCACCCGGGCCGCAGGGTGCCCCGGTCCGGCGCGCGCCCGCGGCGGGCACCGGACCGGCGAGCGTCAGCGGACGCCGAGCCCGGCGAGTTCGCGCGCGGAGAAGAAGAAGCCGATCTCCTGCGCCGCCGTCTCGGGAGCGTCGGAGCCGTGCGCCGCGTTGCGCTCGACGTCGGTGCCGAAGTCCTTGCGCACCGTGCCGGCGTCGGCCTTGGCCGGGTCGGTCGCGCCGAGTACCTCGCGGTAGCGCACGATCGCGTTCTCGCCCTCGAGCACCGACACGAAGACCGGGCCCGAGCTCATGAAGTCGCACAGGCTGCCGAAGAACGGGCGCGCCGAGTGCACCGCGTAGAAGGCCTCGGCCTCCCCGCGCGAGAGGCGCAGAAGGCGGCCCGCCACGATCCGAAGCCCACCCTTCTCGATGCGGGCCAGGATCGGTCCGATGCCGTGCTTCGCGACCGCGTCGGGCTTGACGATGGAAAGGGTTCTCTGCTGCATGTCGGTGTCGCTCCTCAGCGCGCGAGCGCGTCGCGCATCGTGGTCCCGAGGTCCGCCGGGCTCGCGGCGACCTTCACGCCGGCCGCCTTCAGCGCCTCGATCTTGTCCGCCGCGGTGCCCTTGCCGCCCGCGATGATCGCGCCGGCATGGCCCATCCGCTTGCCCTTGGGCGCGGTCTGTCCGGCGATGAAGCCGGCGACCGGCTTCTTCATCTCGCGCCGGATGTAGTCCGCCGCCTCTTCCTCGGCGCTCCCGCCGATCTCGCCGATCAGGATCACGCCTTCCGTACCGGGGTCGGCGTTGAAGAGTTCGAGGACGTCCAGGAAACTCGTGCCGTTCACGGGATCGCCGCCGATGCCGACGCAGGTCGACTGGCCGATGCCGAGGCCGGTCAACTGGTGGACCGCCTCGTAGGTGAGCGTGCCGCTGCGCGAGACGACGCCGATCTTGCCGGGCTTGTGGATGTAGCCGGGCATGATGCCGATCTTGCACTCGCCCGGCGTGATGACGCCCGGGCAATTCGGCCCGACGAGGCGCGTTCGGCGGCCGGCGAGGTAGCGCTTCACCTTCACCATGTCGAGGATCGGGATGCCCTCGGTGATGCAGATGACGAGCTCGACGCCCGCGTCCGCGGCCTCCATGATCGCGTCGGCCGCGAAGGGCGGCGGGACGTAGATCACGCTCGCGTCGCAGCCGGTCTTCGCCCGGGCCTCGCCGACCGTGTCGAAGATCGGGATGCCCTCGAAGTCGGTGCCGCCCTTGCCCGGCGTGACGCCGGCCACCATCTGCGTGCCGTACTCCTTGCAGGTGCGCGTGTGGAACTGACCCGTCGCGCCGGTGATGCCCTGCGTGACGACCTTGGTGCCCTTGCCGACCAGGATGCTCATGGCGCCACCTCAGCCCTTCGCCGCGGCGACGGCCTTGCGCGCGCCGTCGGCCATGTCCACGGCCGCCGTCACGTCGAGGCCGGAGTCCGCGAGGATCTTCTTGCCCTGCTCCACGTTCGTGCCCTCCATGCGGACGACGACCGGGACCGAGAGACTCACCTGCTTCGCGGCCGCCACCACGCCCGACGCGAGCACGTCGCAGCGCATGATGCCGCCGAAGATGTTGATGAAGACGGCCTTCACGTTCTTGTCGGCGAGGATGATGCGCAGCGCCGCGGCGACCTTCTCCTCGCTCGCGCCGCCGCCGACGTCGAGGAAGTTCGCGGGCGACCCGCCCGCGACCTTGACGATGTCCATCGTCGCCATCGCGAGCCCGGCGCCGTTCACCATGCAGCCGATGTTGCCGTCGAGACCGATGTAGGAGAGGTCGTATTCCTGGGCCTGCACCTCGCGAGGATCTTCCTCGTTGGGGTCACGCATGGCCCGGATTTCGGCGTGGCGGAAGAGCGCGTTGTCGTCGAAGCCCATCTTCGCGTCGAGGGCGACCAGGTCGCCACCCTTGGTGAGCACGAGCGGGTTGATCTCGACCAGCGAGGCGTCGGTCGCGAGCACGGCCTCGTAGAGCCCGGTCGCGAACTTCGCGAACTTCCCGAGCGAGCCGCCCGGGAGCCCGAGCGCCGCGCCGAGCTTGCGCGCCTGGAAGCCCTGGAGTCCGACCACCGGCTCGATCGCCTCGCGGAAGATCTTCTCGGGGGTCTTCGCCGCGACCTCCTCGATCTCGACGCCGCCCTCGGCCGACGCCATCAAGGCGAGGCGGCTCGTCGCCCGGTCGAGCACCATGCCGAGGTAGAGCTCGCGGTCGATCGCGCAGCCCTCCTCGACCAGCACCCGGTGGACGATGCGGCCGCCCGGACCCGTCTGATGGGTGACCAGGGGCTTGCCGATGATCGCCTTCGCGAAGTCGTGCGCCTCCTGCGGGGTCTTCACCAGCTTCACGCCGCCGCCCTTGCCGCGACCGCCGGCGTGGATCTGGGCCTTCACCACCCACGGACCGTTGCCGCCGAGCTCCTGCGCGGCGGCCTTGGCCTCGTCGGGCGAACTCGCGACGATGTTGCGCAGCGTCGCGACCCCGTGACGGCGGAGGATCTCCTTCGCCTGGTATTCGTGAATGTTCATCGATCCCTTCCCTCCGGTCCGGACGCGATCAAACCGGACTCGTTAAACAGACCGACGCCGTGGTCGCCACGCCTCGGGCTTCCCGTCAGGCAGCTCACGCCCGGGCCGCGGATTCCCGCAAGGCCTCCTCGAGCGCTCCGCGGGCGACCGCGTGCCCGGGGTCGGGCGCGAACCGGACGAACCCGGGGTCGAGCGAGGGGATCCGCAGGACGGCCGCGCGGAATTCCGCGACGTCGAGGAGGTGTCCGGCGAGCAGGATCGAGCGGACACGGTGGTGGAGCGCCGCCTCGAAGGCCAGGCGCAGGATCGACTGCGCGACGAGGTTCACCAACGCGGCGGCGACGTCGGCCCGCCCGGCCGCCCCGCCCCCGGGCTCTCGCCCCAGTCGTCCGAAGTGGGCCGCGGTCGCCTCGGCCGGGACCGAGCCGATCCCGCCACCCAGGATGTCGCGCACCTGGAGGTCGCACGCGCCGGGGTCCCCCTCCCGCGCGAGCGCGTCGATCTCGCCGACGTCGGTCGTGCCGAGCAGGAGTCGCGACAGCCCGAGCAGCGTGCCGCCCCCGATCCCGCTGCCGACCAGGTGGATCGGATCTTCCTCCTCGCGGGCGAGGACCAGCGCGGTCCCGGTGCCGAGGCTCGCCACCAGTGCCGGGGCCGCCGCACCCGAGACCAGCCCGCCACGCGCGATCGCGCGGGTCTCGGCGACCCGCCGGAGCGGACGTCCGCGCCAGCGATCCGGCAGCGCGAACGAGCGCCCGCCGGTCGCCGCGACCACGTCGAGGTCGCCCGGCAGGACGCCGTGGCGGGCGAGCGCCCCGGCGAGCGCCGCGTCGAGGCGCGACGGGTCGGCCGGCCCCTCCGAGAGGAGCGACGAAAGGCGGTCCCCGCACCCGTCGTCGGGCGAGGGGCGCAGGATCACGTCGGTCAGCGTGCCGCCGAAGTCGACGGCCGCCGACCAGCGCGGGCGCGGTCGGGCCACCGCCCGTCTTCCCTACTTCTTCAAGACCCCGTCGAGCGCCGCGACGAGCTCGGCCACGTGGCTCGCCGAGACCGCGAGCTCCTCCTTCTCCTTCGCGGAGAGCGGCAGCTCGATCACCTTCTCGACGCCGCCCGCGCCGATCTGGACCGGGACACCGACGAAGAGGTCGCGCAGCCCGTACTCGCCCTCGAGGAAGGCCGCGCACGGCAGGACCGCCTTGCGGTCGCGCAGGTAGGACTCCGCCATCTGGATCGCGGCCGACGCCGGCGCGTAGTAGGCGGACCCGGTCTTCAGCAGCGCCACGATCTCGCCGCCGCCGCCGCGGGTGCGGGCGACGATCGCGTCGAGGCGCTCGGCCGACATCATGCGGTCGACCGGCAGCCCGCTCACCGTGCACATCGAGCGGACCGGCACCATGTCGTCGCCGTGCCCGCCGAGCACCTGGGCCTGCACGCTGTTCACCGACACGCCCAGCTCCATCGCGAGGAAGGTGCGAAAGCGCGCCGAGTCCAGCACGCCCGCCATGCCGATCACGCGCTGCTTCGGAAAGCCGGTGACCCGCTTCATGAGCGTGACCATCGCGTCGAGGGGGTTCGTCAGCACGATGACGAACGCCTTGGGCGCGTGCGCCTTGATGCCGCCGGCGACCTCGGAGATGATCTTCGCGTTGATCCCGAGCAGGTCGTCGCGGCTCATCCCGGGCTTGCGGGCGACGCCCGAGGTCACGATGCAGACGTCGGCGCCCGCGATGTCCTCGATCTTGTTCGTGCCGACGATGCTCGCGTCGAAGCCCTCGATCGGGCCCGACTCCGCGAGGTCGAGCGCCTTGCCCTGGGGCAGGCCGTCCACGACGTCGTAGAGCACGACGTCGCCGAGCCCCTTGAGCGCCGCGAGGTGGGCGAGCGTTCCGCCGATGTTTCCGGCGCCGATGAGCGCGATCTTCTTCCGCATGGGGTCCTCCTCGATCCTACATGTGCCGGGCGACGGCCTCGCCGAACTCGGAGCACTTGAGCAGCGTGGCGCCGTCCATGAGACGGTGGAAGTCGTAGGTCACGGTCTTCGCGCCGATCGCCCCGTCCATCCCGCGGATGATCGCGTCGGCCGCCTCGTTCCAGCCGAGGAAGCGGAGCATCATCTCGCCGGAGAGGATGACGGAGCCGGGGTTGACCTTGTCCAGGTTGGCGTACTTGGGCGCGGTGCCGTGGGTCGCCTCGAAGATGGCGTGGCCGGTCGCGTAGTTGATGTTGCCGCCCGGCGCGATGCCGATGCCGCCGACCTGGGCCGCGAGCGCGTCCGAGAGGTAGTCGCCGTTCAGGTTCGGCGTGGCGATCACGTCGAACTCCTTCGGGCGGGTCAGCACCTGCTGCAGCGTGATGTCGGCGATCGAGTCGCGCAGCATGAGCTTCTTCTTCCAGCGCCCCTCGCCGTGGGTCGGCCAGAGCGCGAGCGCCGCCTCGACCTCGCGGCGGACCGCCCCCTGCTGGTCGGGCGTCATCATGTCGTAGCCGGGGTCGATCTCGCGGGCGTTCTGCTCGACCGAGATCGCGGGGTTCGCCTCCCGGTTGCCGAGGATCCAGCTCTCGCGCTCGGTCACGACCTGCTCGCGGTAGGCCCGGGTGCCGACCCCGTAGCCCCAGTCGCGGAAGGCGCCCTCGGTGAACTTCATGATGTTGCCCTTGTGGACGAAGGTCACGCTGCGGCGGCCCTGGGCGATCGCGTACTCGATCGACGCGCGCACCAGCCGCTCCGTCCCCTCGCGCGAGATCGGCTTGATGCCGATGCCGCTCGTCTCGGGGAACCGGATCTTCTTCACGCCCATCTCGCGCTGCAGGAAGTCGATGACCTTCTTCGCCTCGGGGCTCTCGGCCGCCCACTCGACGCCCGCGTAGATGTCCTCGGTATTCTCGCGGAAGATCACCATGTCCACCGCTTCGGGATGCTTCACCGGGGACGGTACACCGACGAACCAGCGCACCGGGCGCAGGCAGACGTAGAGGTCGAGCATCTGGCGAAGCGTCACGTTGAGCGAGCGGATCCCCCCGCCGATCGGGGTCGTGAGCGGTCCCTTGATGCCGACCAGGAACTCCCGGAACGCGGTGACCGTCTCCTCGGGCAGCCAGTCGCCGAAGCGGTTGAACGCCTTCTCCCCGGCGTAGACCTCGCACCACGCGATCTTGCGACGCCCGCCGTAGGCCTTCTCGACAGCGGCGTCGAGCACGTGACGCGAGGCACGCCAGATGTCGGGACCGGTGCCGTCGCCCTCGATGAAGGGCAGGATCGGACGGTCGGGGACCTGCAGGCGCCCGTCGGCGCCCATGCGGATGGGCTGCCCCTCGGAGGGAACCTCCACGATCTTGTAGCTCGCCATCGAAGACTCCCTCGATTTCCTCGGCCCGGGTACGAGGCGGCCGGAACGGGTGCCCCGGCGCCGCGAAGCGTCTAGCGCTCGCGCCGTTCCGGCGCCAACTTCGCGGGGCTCGCGTGCCGCGAAGGCGGTTTGACGCGCGTCCGGCGCGGGCCTAGGGTCCTCCGCGATGTCGCGGATCGCCGCCCTCCTCGTCTCGCTCGCCGGCTCGGCGCTGGTCGCCGCCGCGATCGCGGCCTGCGGCGGCGACGACATCTGCCTCTCCGGGAACTGCGACCCCGACACGTCCCCGACGCCGTCCTACACCGTCTCCGTGTCCGGGAACGTGAGCCGCTTCACCACGCTGGTGAGCGATCCCACCACCGTGACCGTGATCGTCTGCGTCGGCCTGCCCGAGGGAGACGACGCGAGCGCCTGCCCGAAGAGCTTCCTCGCGCAGGTCACCTCGAGCTTCACCTTCGCCCGGAGCGGCGTCGAGCCGGGCTCGGAGACGATCTTCTTCTGGATCGACGAGGACCAGAACGGCCAGATCGACCCGGGCGACCCGCTCGCCCGCCTCTCGGATCCGAACCGGAAGCTCGTCGGTGTCGGCTCGGGAGAGCAGGTCTCCGTGACCAACGCCGTGGTCGACTTCCCGATCCAGACCGCGACCGCGACGATCACCGTGGGCCGAGCGCCCACGCCGACCCCGGCACCGCAGCCGACGCCCTGAGCCCGCCCCCGGGCCAGCCTCAGTTCTTGCGCAGGACCATCCGGCGCGCCTGGGCCTGGATCACGCTCGACACGTTGCGGCTCTTCGCGAGCGCTCGGACCTCGCGCTCGTGCAGGCCGGGCATGAGCTTCAGCGAAATCTGCAGCGGCGTCTTCGGGTTCGTCACGAGCGCGAGCCGGATCGAGTACTGCCGGACCCAGTCGCGCTGGTCGGCCACCTGGCGCAGGAGGCTGCCGTGGATGCTGCGGTTCTTCGCCATCGCCAGCACCTCCTCCAGCGTGATGCGCGGGTTCATCAGCACGCAGCGCTGCACGAGGCGGACCGGGTCGCGGCCGAGCACCACACGCGCCTCGTGCCCGCCGGCGAGCGCGAGCTTGATCCGGTGGGCGACCGGCATCCGCTTCACGCGGATCGAGATCGCCTCGTTCTCGGGGACGTAGCGTCCCGGGAGGGACGGGTCGTCCGGGTCTTCGCCGGACCGGATCGCGTTCCGCCCGAGCCCCGCCTCCATCTCCTCGACGCTCGCGCCCTCGAGGCTCGGCGTGGCACGCGCGGCCCCGGCCGGAGCGTCGGCGAGGAGATCCGCGTCGAGCACGATCGCGTCGCGCCCGGCGAGGATCTCCTCGAACTCGGGCGTGCGCTCCTCGGAAGGGATCGAATCGGGCTTGATTCCCGGAGTCACGCGTTGCCGCCGCCCGACCTCGCCTGCCCGCCCTCCCGGTTGCGGTCCCAGATGATGCGCAGCCCGTGGAGCGTCAGGAACTCGTCGACCTCGGTGATCGTCTGCGACTCCGCCGCGATCAGGGACGCGAAACCGCCGGTCGCGAGCACGCGGGCCGGCCCGCCCTGCTCCCTCTGGATCCGCTCGACGACGCCGTCCACCATCGCGACGTAGCCGAAGAAGACGCCGGCCTGGATCGCGTTCACCGTGTTGCGGCCCACCACCTTGGGCGGCTTCTGGAGTTCGACGGCCTGCAGCTTGGCGGTGCGCGAGTAGAGTGCCTCGAGCGAGATCCCCACGCCCGGCGCGATCACGCCGCCCAGGTACTCCCCGCGCGCACTCACGACGTCGAAGGTCGTCGCGGTCCCGAAGTCGACCACGATCGACAGGTCCCGGTGACGCTCGTAGGCCGCCACCGAGTTCACGATCCGGTCGGCCCCGACCTCGCGCGGGTTGTCGTAGAGGATCGGCATCCCCGTGCGCGTGCCCGGGCCGACGACGAGCGGGGTCCAGCCGAAGGTGTTGCGACACATCTCGTCGACGATCGGCTGCATCGGCGGCACGACGTTCGACACGATCGCCCCGGCCACCCGCGACGGCTCGAGCTCCGCCATCCGCAGCAGGTTCCAGACGATGACGGAGTACTCGTCGGCGGTGCGGCCGCGGTCGGTCAGCACGCGCCAGTGACGCAGGAGCCGGGGGCCCTCGAACAGCCCCAGCACCACGTGGGTGTTCCCGACGTCGATCCCGAGCAGCATCGCGAACGGGGACCTAAGCGCCCTGCGCCGCGCTGCGCAAGCGCCGCCGACCGCTCAGGACGCCGGGTACGTGCTCCGCAACGTGACCTCCCCCGAGAGCACGCGGCGCACCCCGTCGGCGGTCTCCACGAGCAGCGCCCCTTCGTCGTCGATGCCGCGCACGACGCCTTCGAGCCGGGGACCGCCCTCCACCGAGACGACCCGGCCGGGAAGCCCGTGCCACGCCTCGTAACGCTCGCGGACCGCCGCGAAGCCCCCGCGCAGCATCTCGCCGTAGACCTCGTCGAGCGCACCGAGCAGCGCTCCGGCGAAGGCGGCGCGATCGACCGGGCGCCCGATCTCCATGGCGAGGCTCGTCGCCTTCGCGCGGAGCTCCGGCGGGAAGTCGTCGGGCAACGCGTTCAGGTTCACGCCGATGCCGACGACGACGAACCGCACGCGCTCGGCTTCCGCCTCGAGCTCGGTCAGGATGCCGCACGCCTTGCGACCGCCGAGCAGCACGTCGTTCGGCCACTTGATCTCCGGTCGCAGGCCCGTCGTCGCGGCGATCGCGTCCGCGACCGCGACGGCCGCGGCGAGCGTGAGCCGCGGCACCTCGACCGGGGAGAGCTCCGGACGCAGGATCACCGACAGGTAGAGGTTCAGGCGGGCGGGCGACTCCCAGGTCCGCCCGAGCCGTCCGCGACCGGCGGTCTGCCGTTCGGCGACGACCGCGGTGCCCTCCGGGGCGCCCTCGCGCGCCAGCTCGATCGCGAGCCGGTTCGTCGAGTCGACCTCGTCGCGGTGGACGATGGCCCCGGCGAGCCGCCGCGGCCGGAAGTGGCGCGCGATCTCCGCCGGCAGGAGCCGCTCGGTCGCACGCACGAGTCGGTAGCCGCGCCCGGCCTCGGCCTCGATCTCGTAGCCGTCGCGCCGCAGCCGCTCGATGGACTTCCAGACCGCGGCGCGCGTGACGCCGAGGTCCGCGGCGAGCGCCTCGCCCGAGCGCCAGTCCCCGCCCGCGAGGGCGGAGAGCACCGGGTCCCGGGTCATCAGGCCCGGCGGGCCCCGGCCCGCGAGGCGCGGCGCGAGAGGAAGTCGAGGCCAACGTCCACCGCCCGAACGGAGTGGGTGAGTCGCCCGATCGACACCAGGTCGGCTCCGCTCTCCGCGTAGGCGCGCACGGTGTCGAGGTTCACCCCGCCCGACACTTCGACGATCGCCCGCCCGTCGATGCGGCGGACCGCGGCGCGGACCTGCTCCGGGGTCATGTTGTCGAGCAGGATCGCGTCGGCCCCGGCCCGCAGCGCCTCCTCGACCTGCGCGATGCGGTCGCACTCGACCTCGACCCGCAGCGAGTGCGGCACCGAGGCGCGCGCGGCGCGGACGGCCGCCGCGACCGAGCCGCAGGCGGCGACGTGGTTGTCCTTCACGAGCACGCCGTCGTCGAGCCCGAAGCGGTGGTTGCGCCCGCCGCCGCAGCGGACCGCGTACTTCTGCAGGAGGCGCATCCCTGGCAGCGTCTTGCGCGTGTCGACGATCGCGGCTCGCGTGCCGCGGACGGCTTCCACGTAGCGTCGCGTCTCGGTCGCGACGCCGCAGAGGTGCTGCACGAGGTTCAGCAGGAGACGCTCGCCGGTGAGCGTGACCGCGAGCGGGCCGGCGACGACCGCGAGCCTGCGGCCCTTCCGGGCCGCCTCGCCCTCCCCGACCTCGACCGAGACCGAGGGCACGCGCGCCCGGCGCCCGGCGACGGCCTCGAGCACGATCGACACGAGCGGCAGGCCGGCGACCACGCAGTCCTCGCGGGCCACCAGCGCCGTGCGGCCCGACAGGCCCGGGTCGATGGTCGCGGCGGTCGTGACGTCGCCGCGCCCGACGTCCTCTTCGAGGCCGCGGGCGACGAGCGCGCGTGTCGAGGGATGGTCGAACGGATCGGGGGCGCCGCTCCCCGACCCGGCCTTTCTCGACGTTCCCCGGGCCATGGCTGCGGCTACCCGCCTCCGCGACACGAGTCAATTTGCGCGGCGGCGACGACAGCGCATTGAAGGCCCGGGCGGCGACTGGTAGGGCGCAAGGCGCGCGAGAGTGGCGGAACTGGCAGACGCGCAGGTCTCAGAAGCCTGTGGGGTAACACCCGTGGGGGTTCAAGTCCCCCCTCTCGCACTCGACCAGGGGCGCCGTCGCCCCGCGGTGGACGGTCGGGGAGAGGCGGGGAGGATGGAGGCGATGCCGTGACCGTTCAGTGTCCGCGGTGCGGAACCCAGTACCGGGTGCCCGATGCTCGCCTGAGCGACGCGCGCCCGGTCTTCAAGTGCACGCGCTGCAACCACGTGTTCGCGAGCGGCGAGCGCACCGCGAGCCGCGGCTCGCGCGCGGCCGAGGATCGGAACCTGCCTCTGCCCTTCGGCGGGCGACGCGCGGCGGGGCGCCCTGCTTCCGCCGCGGCCGAACGACCCGAGGAGCCCGAGGAGGCGGCACCCGCAACGCGCCGCGCCGCCGCGCGGCCGGCCGCGGAGCCGGAAGACGAGACGGCCGACGAGCGGGTGACGGGCCTCGCCGACGAACCGGAGGAGCCCGAGGCCGACGAGGATCCGGCGCAGGCCGAGGACGAACCGGCCTTCGTCTCCGCGGACGGATCGGCGGACGAGGAGGACCTCGAACTCGACGAGCCGCGCGACCGCGAGGCCGGCCCGCCGGACCTCGACGAGGCCCCCTCGCCGCCCAGGCGCCGGGTACGCCGGGCAACCCCTGCGCCCCCGCCCTCCGACGACGAGGCGACCGCCGAGGAGGACGAGGGACCGCTCCTGATCCGCGAGGCGGATCGGTCGCCCGTGACGACCCGGCGCTCGACCGCGGCCCCGAGTCGTTCGCCGATGCGACCCGTCCTCGCGGGCGTGGGCCTCGTGCTCGCGGGGTTCCTCGGCCTCGCCGGCCTGCTGCGTCGCAACCCGGAACTCGCGCTCGAGCGCCTTGCCGCCGTGCCGCTTCTCGGCCGTCTCGTCGGCGACGGTCGACTCGTGCTCGCGCGCCTCGAGGTCAGCGGGCTCGAAGGAACCGTCGAGAAGATCAAGGGGGACCGGTCCGCGCTCGTCGTCTCGGGTCGCGTCACCAACACCACCGGTCAGCCGCTGCGCCTGATCGAGGTCGAGGGCCGCCTCGTCGCCGACGGCGTCGAGCGCCGCCGCCAGGTCGTCTACGCCGCGAACCAGGCGCGCAAGACGATCCGCGACCTCTCCGCGAGCGAAGTCGAGATGCTCCTGCGGCTCGAGCCGAATCGCCGGTTCGTCGTCCGGCCGGGAGAGTCGGCGACGTTCCTGCTCGTCTTTCCCGACCCGCCCGCGAACGCCAGCGAGGTCGATTGCCGGATCGTGGACGCGAGGGCCGCCTGAAGGCGGTCAGCGCTTCTCGGCGGGGTCGGAGCCCTTCGACGGGGTCACGTCGATCGAGTCCGGCTCGTTGACGGCCTTGCGAAAGTTGCGGATCGCGCTACCGATTCCGGAACCGAGGCCGGGGAGCCGGCCGGGGCCGAACAGGATCAGGACCACCGCCAGGATGATCAGCAGCTCGGGAACGCCGAGACCCATGGCCGATCGTGTAGGCCAGTGGCCGCTCCCCCGCAAGGCGCGCGCTTGAACTGGACCTTCGACCCCGAACGTCCTCGCCTTTCGACCCTCGCGACGTTCGTCGGGCTCTCGCTGCTGCTGCATGCGCTCCTGCTCGCGTGGCTCCGGGGTGCGCACTTCTCCGTCGCGCCGCCGCCCGACCGGCCGATCGTCGTGCAGCTCGCGCCGGCGCAGCCGCCCGCGTCCGTCCCGGCGAAACCCGCTCCGGCCGCTCCTCCCGCGGCCCGGCCGCCCGAGCCGCAGGCGCCGACGGCGCAGGCCCCGCAGAAGATGCAGCCGCCCGCGGCTCCGCTTCGCAACCAGGTCGTCGCCCCTTCGGACGAGGAGAACGGGCAGGCTCCCGACAAGACCGCCCTGCTGAGCGACCGCGACAACCGCGTCGAGAAGGAAACGGTGAAACGCGGCAATCCCGAGGCCGGCGAGAAGCCCCCGCCGCCGAAGGCTGCCGAGGCCCGGCCTGCTCCGAAACCCGCACCGGCCGCCCCGAAGACCGGGGCACCGAAGCCGCCACCGGGCCAGCTCGCGAAGGCGGAGGCACCGAAGCCCGTCGCGCCGCGCGCGGCGCCCGCGCCGAAGCCCGCTCCGCCGCGCCCGGCGGCACAGGCGCGGCCCCGACCGCAGCCGGCACCCCCGCCCGCCGAACGCGAGGACGCCTCGCCCCCCGAACCGGTCCAGCGTGCCGACGCCCGCCCCATGCTCGAGCCTCCGGCCGATCGCCTCGATGCGCCGCCCCGAGTCGAGCCGAGGTCGCGCCGAGCGCCCCCGGCGCCCCGGCCGCGCCCAGAGCCCGACGCCTTCGCGGAACCGCAGCCGCCTTCCGCCCCCTCGCGCGCCGACGCCAGGACTCGCCCGGCCGCGCGTGGCGGCAAGCGCGCGCTGCCCGGGCTCGACGCCCTGCTTCCGCCCGCAGCGGAGGTGCTCGCCGACGCGGGCCCCGCCGCCGGGGCCGGCGCCCGGCGGGACGCCGGCGGCCGCACCGAGGGACGCGACGACCCGCGCCGCGATCTCGTGAGCGCGCCTCCACCCAAGCCGGGATTCTTCGGCGGGCCGCGCGGCACCTTCGACAGCCTCCCCGGCGTCGCCCAGGGCAGTCTCACGATGCTCAACACGAAGGCCGACCGGTTCGCGCCCTTCGTGCGACGCGTGGGCACGCGCGTGTTCCAGAACCTGCTGATCTTCCAGCGCCAGAACCTGGGGATCAACGACATTCTCGCCGCGCACGAGCCGGTCACGGTGCGCTGCCTGCTGGACCCCGAGGGACACCTGAAGGACATCACCGTCGAGGACCGCTCGGGAAGCCTCGCCGTCGACCAGACCCTGCTCGACGCCCTGCGACAGGCGGCCTTCGACTCGAACCCGCCTCGATCGGCCGCCAACGCGAACGGCGACTACGAGTTCGTCTTCGTCTCCCAGATCGCGGCCCAGGTGGGCGACGGACCGGGCGGCCCCCAGGTTCGGATGATCGAGAGCCGGCTGCGGGTCGGCTTGCTCTGAGGCCTCAGGCCTCGTCGCCGCCGCCTGTGCCCGGGGTCGCGCCGACGGGGCGCCAGCGGAGCACCGGCTTGCGAGCGGCCCGGGTCTCGTCGAGACGCCGGACGCGCGCCGAGTGCGGCGCGCCCGAGAGGCGATCGGGGTCGGCTTTCGCCTCGGCCACGATCGTCTCCATCGCGGCGACGAACGCGTCCAGCGTCTCGCGACTCTCGGTCTCCGTCGGCTCGATCATGAGCGCACCGGGAACCACCAGCGGGAAGTAGATCGTCGGCGCATGGAAGCCGAAGTCGAGCAGCCGCTTGGCGACGTCGAGCGTCTTCACTCCCGTGCCCGCGAGCGACTGGTCGGTGAAGACACATTCGTGCAGGCAGGGCTGGTCCTGCGCGATCGAGAGGGTCCCGCCGAGCCGTGCACGCAGGTAGTTCGCGTTCAGGACCGCGCGCTCGCTCATCCGCGCGATGCCGTCGCCGCCGAGCCCGGCCATGTAGGTGTAGGCGCGGACCAGCATGCCGAAGTTGCCCTGGAAGGTCCGCACGCGGCCGATCGACAGCGGACGATCCTCGTCGAGGGCGAGAGCGCCCTCGACACGGACGACGCGCGGCACCGGGAGATAGGGCTCGAGCACCGACTTGACGCACACCGGGCCCGCCCCCGGCCCCCCCCCGCCGTGCGGCGTCGAGAAGGTCTTGTGCAGGTTGATGTGGAGCACGTCCGCGCCGACGTCGCCCGGGCGCGACACGCCGCACAGCGCGTTCATGTTCGCGCCGTCGATGTAGACGAGACCGCCCACCTCGTGGACCGCCGCGGCGATCGCCCCGATCTCGCGCTCGAAGAGCCCCAGCGTGTTGGGGTTCGTGATCATGATCGCCGCGACTTCGTCGTCGAGGTGGGGCGTCACGTCGCCGAGGTGGACGAGTCCGTCGGAGCCGACCGGGATCTCGACCACGTCGTAGCCGCAGAGCGCCGAGGTCGCGGGATTCGTGCCGTGTGCGCTCGCGGGAATGAGCACCTTGCGCCGCGGGTGCCCTGCGCGCACGTGGTGCGCCCGGATCATCTTGATCCCGACGAACTCGCCCTGCGCGCCGGCGGCGGGCGTGAGCGTGACGGCGTCCATGCCGCTCACCTCGGCGAGCATCGCCTCGAGGTCCGCACACAGGGCGAGCGCCCCCTGCACCAGCGGCGCGGGCCACATCGGATGGATCCCCGCGAAGCCGGGCAGGCGCGCCGACCACTCGTTCACGATCGGGTTGTACTTCATCGTGCAGGAGCCGAGCGGGTAGAAGTTCGTCGCGATCGAGAAGTTCCACTGCGAGAGGCGCGTGAAGTGGCGGACCACGTCGAGCTCGGAGAGCTCGGGGAGATCGCCGGTGCCCGGCCGGAGAAGCTCCGGCTCGATCGCCGGCAGGCCGACGTCCGCCGGTACGTCGTCGGCGGGCAGAGAGGCACCCCGCCGGCCGGGTGCGCTCGACTCGAAGATCAGCCGCTCGTCGGTCACGCCGCTTCCGCCTTCGCCGCCGACCACTCGCTCGCCAGCCGGTCCACGTCGGTGCGGCGGTGCACGTCGGTCGCGCAGACGAGGATCGCGTCGGCGAGTTCCGGGTACCAGCGGCCGAGCGGGAGCCCCGCGACGATGCCCCGGCGCAGCAGCCGCTCCCAGGTCGCGGGGGCACCCGGGCCGCGGAGGACGGCCTCGTTGAAGGTCGGGCCCGAGAACACCTCGGCCAGCCCCGATTCGCGCAGTCGAGCGACCGCGTAGCGAAGCTTGCGCGCGTTCAGCCGGGCGAGGTCGTGCAGCCCGCGCGGCCCGAGCAGCGAGACGCACACGGTGAAGGCGAGTGCGCACAGGCTGTGGTTCGTGCAGATGTTCGAGGTCGCCTTCTCGCGGCGGATGTGCTGCTCGCGCGTGGAGAGCGTGAGGCAGAACGCGCGTCGCCCTTCGAGGTCGACGGTCTCCCCGACGAGACGGCCCGGCATCGCGCGCAGGAAGCGCTCGCGGGTGCCGAAGAGGCCGACGCCGGGCCCGCCCCAGGCCATCGGGAGCCCGAGCCCCTGCCCCTCCGCGACCGCGATGTCCGCCCCGAGGGCGCCCGGCGGCGTGAGCCAGCCGAGCGCGAGAGGCTCGAGCGTCACCGAGACGAGCAGCGCCCCGGCCTCGCGCGCGAACGCGGCCGCGGCGCGCAGGTCCTCGACCACGCCGAAGAAGTTCGGGTACCCCACGACGACGCACGCGGGCCGCTCGCCGCCGCCCGCCCGCGCGAGGTCCACCCGACCGTCGGGGCCGAACGGGATCTCGCGGATCTCCACTCCTTCGAGGTCGCTCGCGTAGGTCGCGATGGTCTGGCGCACGCCGGGATGCAGCGAGCGCGCGACGAGCACCGTCCGCCGCTCTTCACGCGCGCCGAGACGCAGGGCCATCAGCACCGCCTCCGCGGCGGCCGAGGCGCCGTCGTACATGCTCGCGTTCGCGACCTCGACGCCGAGCAGGATCGAGGAGATCGTCTGGAACTCGAAGATCGCCTGCAGCGTGCCCTGGCTCACCTCGGGCTGGTAGGGCGTGTAGGCGGTCGCGAACTCGGAGCGCGAGGCGAGCGCGTCGACCGCTGCGGGAACGAAGTGGGCATACGCCCCGGCCCCGACGAACGAGAGCGTCTCGGCGCGGTCTCGGCTCGCGAGCGCCGCGAGTCTCGCGCGGAGATCGGGCTCGGAGAGTCCGGGTGGAATCGCGAGCGGACGCGAGAGGCGAAGGTCCGCCGGAATGTGACCGAACAGTTCGGCGGTCCGCGAGAGGCCCATCGCCGTCAGCATCTCGGCGACGTCCGTCTCGGTGTGGGGCGTGAAGTCCATGGCGATCGCCGGCGAATCCACTTCCTTGCTAGCAACGCCCCGCAACCGGGCAAGGGTCGAGCCCCCGCGGGGCGCCGTTCGGGCGACTCGCGTCAGCTCCCCGGGGACTCCTCGAGGTAGGCACGGTACTCGGCGGCGGTCATGAGGCCCGCGGAATCGAGCGGTCCCGCCAGCTTGATCTTCACCATCCAGCCGTCACCGTAGGGATCCTCGTTGATGAGCTCGGGACTGCCGGGCAGCCCGTCGTTCACCTCGGCGACCTCGCCCGAGATCGGCGCGAAGACGTCGGACACCGCCTTGGTCGACTCGACCACGCCGAGCGACTCGGCCCGTTCGAGCTTCTCGCCGACCGCGGGAAGCTCGACGAAGACGACGTCGCCGAGCTCGTGCTGGGCGTGGTCGGTGATGCCGACCGTGGCGACGTCGCCGTCGACGGCGATCCACTCGTGGTCGCGGGTGTACCGGAGCTCCTCGGGGAATTCCATGCTCTCGTCCTGTCGGTGTCGGGGGCGGGGTTCAGGTGCGTCGGTAGAACGGGAGCGGCACCCTCTCGGCCCGGAGACGGCGGCCCCTCACGTCCACGGCCAGGGCTGCGTCTACCGCTTCGCGGCGAACCAGCGCAAGCGCGATCGCGTGGCCGAGCGTCGGCGACTTCGTGCCGCTCGTCACCACGCCGACGACCTCGTCGCCGGCCGTCACCGGGTGGTCGGCCCGGGCGATCCCCGGGTCGACCAGCCGGAGCCCGACGAGCCGCCGCGGAGGGCCGCTCGCCTTCTGCGCCGCGAGCGCGTCGCGTCCACGGAACGGGCCCTTGTCGAGCCGAACCGCCCAGCCGAGCCCCGCCTCGAGCGGGGAGATCTCGCGGGAGAGCTCGTGTCCGTAGAGCGGAAGCGCCGCCTCCAGCCGCAGCGTGTCCCGCGCCCCGAGTCCGATCGGCTCGATCCCGAGCGGTGCGCCCGCTTCCAGGATCGCCCGCCAGAGCCTCGGCGAGTCCTCCACCGGCGCGAACAGCTCGAACCCGTCCTCGCCCGTGTACCCGGTGCGGGCGGCGATGCAGGACACCCCGGCGACCCGGGTCTCCGCGACCCCGAAGCGGGGGAGCCCGGCCAGGTCGCCGGCACCGAGCCGCGCCGCCACCTCGGCCGCGGCCGGCCCTTGCAGCGCGAGCAGGCCGGTCGCGTCGCTCGCATCGCGCACGCGGACACCCTCGCGACCCCGTGCACGCTCCGCGATCCAGGCGGCGCAGGTGGCCGCGTTCGACGCGTTCACGCAGAACATCCAGCGCTCGGGCGCGAGCCGGTAGAGGATCGTGTCGTCGATCGTCCCTCCGCGCTCGTCGCACCAGGGCGTGTAGAGGGCGTGCCCGGGCTCGATGCGCGAGGCGTCGTTCGTCGCGACGTCCTGGCAGAGTGCCAGCGCCCCGGGGCCCTCGACCTCGATCTCTCCCATGTGGGAGACGTCGAAGAGGCCGGCCCGCTCGCGCACGGCCGCGTGCTCGGCCAGGACCCCGCGGTACTGCACCGGCATCTCCCAGCCGCCGAACTCGACGAAGCGGGCTCCCGCCTCGCGGTGGAGCTCGAAGAGCGCCGTGCGGCGCATCTCAGCGAGCCCGCCGCGACGCCGCGTCGGCCGTGTTCGACATGAGCATGGCGATGGTCATCGGGCCGACGCCCCCCGGGACCGGCGTGATCCAACCGGCGCGCAGGGAGGCCGCTGCGAACTCGACGTCGCCGACGAGCCCGGCCTCGGTCCGGTTCGTGCCGACGTCGATCACGATGGCGCCGGGCTTGATCCACTCGCCGCGCACCGCCCCGGGCTTGCCGGCCGCCGCGACGACGAGGTCGCCGCGCGAGATCTCGGCGCCGAGGTCGCGGGTTCGCGTGTGGCAGATCGTCACGGTCGCGTGGCGCTCGAGGAGCATGAGCGCGACGGGCTTGCCGACCAGCAGGCTGCGGCCGACGACCACTGCCTGCAGCCCCTTCGGGTCGACGCCGGTCTCGTCGACGAGCCGCATCACCCCGCTCGGCGTGCACGGCCGCAGACCCGGTGTGCCGGCGAGGAGCCGTCCCTGGTTCGCGGGGTGGAGGCCGTCCACGTCCTTGGCCGGGTCGATGCGCTCGATGACCTCGTTCGCATCGAGCCCGGCGGGCAGCGGCAGCTGGACGAGGATGCCGTGCACGTCGTCCCGCCGGTTCAGCTCGTCGACCAGGGCGAGGAGCTCCGCGCGGCCGGTCGTGGCGGGCAGGCGGAAGCCGAAGGAGGCCATGCCGATCTCCCGGCAGATCCGTTCCTTGTTCCCGACGTAGATCGCCGACGCCGGGTCGTCGCCGACCAGCACCGTCGCGAGGCCGGGCTCGACGCCGCGCGTCTTCAAGGCCGCGACCCGCTCGCGCACCTCGGCGCGCACCTTCGCCGCGACCGCCTTCCCGTCGATCACGCGTGCCCGACCGCTCTCCGTGTCCGCCATCGCCGCGTTTCGTACAGGCACCCCCCGATCGTGTCCAGCCGCGCCGCGCTTCGGCCCCGATGCGAGACGCTTGGATCTCCGCGCCTCTGCGGATACGGTCGCGGCCGATGCGAGTCGGCGTGCCCCGGGAGATCAAGGCCGAGGAGAAGCGCGTCGCGCTCACGCCGGCCGGCGCGGCCGCGTTCGTCGCCCACGGGCACGAGGTGCTGTTCGAACGCGGAGCCGGTGCGGGCTCCGGGCTCCCGGACGCGCGCTACCTCGAGGCCGGCGCGCGAATCGTCGACGACCCGGACCGGCTCTGGGCGGACGCCGAGCTCGTGCTCAAGGTGAAGGAGCCGGTCGGGCCGGAGATGTCGCGGCTGCGGCGGGGCCTCGTGCTCTTCACCTACCTCCATCTCGCGGCGGGCGAGGAACTCACCCGCGCGCTGATCGACTCGGGCGCGACCGCCCTCGCCTACGAGACCCTCCAGCTCGACGACGGATCGCTCCCGCTGCTCGCGCCCATGAGCGAGGTCGCCGGGCGTCTGTCGATCCAGGTCGGGGCGTGGTGCCTCGAGCACCAGAACGGCGGGCGCGGGATCCTGCTCTCGGGCGTCTCGGGCGTGAAACCGGGCCGCGTCGTGATCCTCGGCGCGGGCATCGCTGGCACGAGCGCCTGCCAGGTCGCGGCCGGGATCGGCGCCGACGTCACGATCCTCGACGTGAACTCGGCCCGCCTGCGCTACGTCCGCGACGTCCTCGGCGGTCACGTGAACACGGTCATGTCGAACCGCGCCAACGTCGAGGAGGAGTGCCTCGCGGCGGACCTGGTGGTGGGAACGGTGCTCATCCCCGGCGCGCGGGCCCCGAAGCTGCTCTCGCGGGCGCTCGTCGCCGCGATGAAGGACGGGGCGGCGATCGTCGACGTCTCGATCGACCAGGGCGGCTCGTCGGAGACGTCGCGACCGACGAACCACGACGACCCGATCTACGTCGAGGAGGGCGTCGTCCACTACTGCGTGACGAACATGCCCGGGATCGTCCCCCACACCTCGACCCACGCGCTCACGAACGCGACGCTCGGCTACGCGCTCCAGGTCGCCGACCACGGCGTCGGCGCGGCGCTCGCGACGAGCGCCGCGCTGCGGCGGTCGCTCAACGTGGACGACGGCCGCATCGAGCACCCCGGCGTCGCCGCCGCCTTCCCCGGACTGCCCCGCGCCGAGGGACTCGAGACGGCTCGCGGCTGAAGCGAGCCAGCCCCGGCGCGGGAGGATGCGTCAGATCGGCCGCAATCCGAGATCGCGCAGCTGGCCCGGGGCCGGCGGCGCCGGGGCGTCGCTCATCGGGTCCGCCGCCCGCTGGGTCTTGGGGAACGCGATCACGTCGCGGATCGAGCTCTCGCCGAGCCACAGCATGCACAGGCGGTCGAGACCGAGCGCGAGCCCGCCGTGCGGGGGCGCGCCGAAGGAGAGAGCGTCGAGCAGGAAGCCGAACTGCTCGCGCTGCTGCTCCGGGTCGATGCCGAGCGCGCGGAAGACGCGCGCCTGCACCTCGGGGCGGTGGATCCGGATGCTGCCGCCGCCGAGCTCGGTGCCGTTCAGCACCACGTCGTAGGCGAGCGCGCGCACCGACTCCGGGGCGCTTTCGAGCTTGTCGAGGTCCTCCTCGAAAGGGGCGGTGAACGGGTGGTGCACCGCCACCAGTCGCTTCGCCTCGGCGTTCTCCTCGAGCAGCGGGAACTCGGTCACCCAGAGGTAGTTCCAGCGACCCTCGGGGATCTTGCCGAGCATCTGCGCGAGGCGCAGGCGCAGCTGGCCGAGCACCGACTGGGCATGCTTGCGCGGTCCGGCGACCAGGAAGAGCACCCCGCCGACGCGCAGGCCCGTGCGCTCGCAGATCCGCTCGCGCTCGCCCTCGTCGAAGAACTTCGCGAGCGGCGACTGCCACCCGTCCTCGTTGGCGCGGATCCAGGCGAGCCCGCCCGCGCCGAGCGTCTGGACCCAGGCGACCAGCTCGTCGAGCTCGCGACGCGACAGCCGCGCGCCGTCGTCGGCGACGATTCCCGAGACGATCCCGCCGCGCGCCACGACCTCGGCCAGGATCCGCGCCTTGGTCTCGCGCAGGAGGTCGGAGAGCTCGACCAGTTCGAGCCCGAAGCGGGTGTCGGGGCGGTCCGTGCCGAAGCGCGTCGTCGCCTCGTGGTAGGTCATCCGGGGAAACGGCGTCTCCGGCGGCGGCGCGCCGATCGCCGACGCGCCCGCGACGAGCAGCCCCTCGGTCAGGCGCAGCACGTCCTCCTGCCCGACGAAGGACATCTCGAGGTCGATCTGCGTGAACTCCGGCTGGCGGTCGGCGCGCAGGTCCTCGTCGCGGAAGCAGCGGCACACCTGGTAGTAGCGCTCGAAGCCCGCGACCATGAGGATCTGCTTGAAGATCTGCGGCGACTGCGGCAGCGCGTAGACCGAGCCGGGGTTCACGCGGCTCGGCACCAGGTAGTCGCGCGCCCCCTCGGGGGTCGAGCGGGTGAGGATCGGCGTCTCGAGGTCGACGAATCCCTGCTCGTCCAGGTAGCGGCGCACCGCCGACGTCGCGCGGTGGCGCGAGAGCAGGTTGTGCGTGAGCCGCGGGCGGCGGAGATCGAGGTAGCGATGCTTCAGCCGGACGCTCTCGTTGGTCTGGTCGTCGTCGTCGAGCGCGAACGGCAGCGCCCGCGAAGAGCCGAGCACCCGGAGCTCCTGGACCCGCAGCTCGACCTGTCCGGTCGGCAGGTCGGGGTTCACGGTCTCCGCCGGCCGGGCGGCGATCCGGCCGCGGACCGCGATCACCCACTCGCTGCGCAGCCCGTGGGCCCGGCGGTGCGCATCCGGGCTGTCGTCGGGGTCGAAGACCACCTGGAGGATGCCGGTACGGTCGCGCAGGTCGATGAAGACGATGCCGCCGTGGTCGCGACGGGTCGCGACCCACCCCATCGCGGTGAACTCCCGGCCGACGTGCTCGAGGCGCGGCACCCCGCAGTTGGTGTCGCGCCGCCAGTCGCCGAGCGGTTCCGTCGCGACCTGGGTCGTCTCCTCCGTCGTCATCGTGCCTCCCCCACGGCGGCGACGAGAGCCGCCCCCTCGAGATCCATGTCCACCGCGAGCCGCTGGTCGGCCTTCTCCCGCATGTCGCGCAGGGTGGCGCGCCGCGCCGCGAGCTCCTCGTCGCCGATCAGCAGGACGCGCGCCGCGCCGAGCTTGTCGGCCCGCCGCATCTGGCTCTTCACGCTGCGCCCGCCGCCGAGCTCGACCCGCACGCCCTCGGCCCGCAGCCGCCTCGCGATGCGCAGCGCGTCGACTTCCGCCGCGGCGCCGATCGGCATCACGAACACCGTCGGCGACGCCTCCGCAGAGAGCCGCTGCTCGAGTCCGGGGTCGGCCGCTTCGAGCGCGATCCGGAGACGCTCGACGCCCAGAGCGAAGCCGATGCCGGAGGTCGCGGGCCCGCCGATCTGCGCCAGCAGGCCGTCGTAACGACCGCCGGCGCCGATCGCGCCCTGGGCGCCGAGCCCTGCCGCGGTCACCTCGAAGGTCGTGCGAACGTAGTAGTCGAGCCCCCGCACCAGCCGTCGATCGAGCTCCCAGGCGATCCCCTGCGCGTCGAGCAACGCGCGGACCTGGGCGAAATGCTCGCCGCAGGCAGCGCACAGGCGGTCGACCAGCGCCGGCGCGTCGGCCGTCGCCTCGCGGCAGCCCTCCTCCTTGCAGTCGAGGATGCGCAGCGGGTTCTTGTCGAGCCTGCGGCGGCAGTTCCCGCACAGGCGCTCCGAGCGCGCCTCGCCGAAGGCCCGCAACTCGTCCCGGTAGGCGGGCCGGCAGGCCTCGTCGCCCAGCGAGCCGACCAGGAGCCGCGGCTCCGGCACCCCGACCGCTTCCAGCACGTCGACCAGGCAGACGAGGGTCTCGGCGTCCGCGAGCGGGTCCTCCCGCCCGATCAGCTCGGCGCCGACCTGGTGGAACTGGCGCAGCCGGCCCTTCTGCGGCCGCTCGTGCCGGAACATCGGGCCGACGTAGTAGAGACGGGAGACCTGGTCGCGCTGGTCGAGGTGGTGCTCGACGAAGGCCCGGGCGAGCGGTGCGGTGCCCTCGGGGCGCAGCGTCAGCAGCGTGCCGTCGCGGTCGGGGAAGGTGTACATCTCCTTCTCGACGATGTCGGTGGTCTCGCCGATCGAGCGCGCGAAGAGCTCGGTGCGCTCGACGATCGGCAGCCGCACCTCGGAGAAACCGTGGCGCTCCAGGACCTGCGCCGCGATGCGCTCGATCCGGCCGAGGACGCGCGCGGCCTCGGGCAGCGCGTCGTGAAACCCTCTCACGGCCGGGATCGACATGGCGGGAGGAGGTACCATGCGACCCGGGATCGGCAATTCGGGCTTGCCCCGCGCGGCGATCCGCATGCGGGCGACGCCGGCTGCGACCCTCAGCGGCGCGTCGGCCCCGACCCGCCCGCGACCCACGAGGACTGCAGGTGCTCGAGCTGCGCGTACTGGGTGAGGTCGTACTGGAGCGGGGTGATCGTCACGTAGCCCGCGCGCAGCGCCATCAGGTCCGTGTCCGGATCGTCCTCGGCGGCCCGCCCTCCCGCGTCGCCGAGCCAGAAGTAGGTGCGGCCCCGCGGGTCGGTCCTGCGATCGTAGCTGTCGGTCCACGGAGCCGTGCTCTGCGGCACGACGCGCACGCCGCGCGGCTCGCCCCGGTCGAGACGCGGAATGTTGACGTTCAGCACCATGCCGGGGCTGATCCCGAGCTCGACGGCACGCAGCACGATCTCGCGCGCGTGGCGCCCCGCGCCCGCGAAATCGAACCCGCCCCCGACCTCGAGCGAGAAGGCGATCGAGGGAATCCCGATGAACGCGGCCTCGACGGCGGCCGCCACCGTGCCCGAGTAGATCACGTCGACGCCCAGGTTCGAGCCGGCGTTGATGCCCGAGACGACCAGGTCGGGCCGCGCCTCGCAGAGCTCGTGGACTCCGACCTTCACGCAGTCCGCCGGGCTCCCGTCGACTCCCCAGCCGAAGGGCCGCCCGCCGACCGAGATCCGCTCGGTGATGAGCGGCGTCATGAACGTGATCGCGTGGGCCGCCCCGCTCTGCCCCGACATCGGCGCCACCACGTCGATCTCCGCCACCTGCGCGAGCGCGTCGGCGAGCGCCGCGATCCCCGGGGCGAGGATGCCGTCGTCGTTGGACACGAGGATCCGCATGGCCCTGCTCCTAGCGTTCGCGGCCGCGGTCCGCGATAGGTGGGGCATGGCCGCCGACGAGGAGTCGACCGCGCGAGAGCGCTGGCAGGTCCGCCTTCCGATCCTGGTCGGCACGGCCTGGGCGCTCGGGCTCGACGTCCCCTCGGAGTTGATCCTCCCGGGCGGGGAGCGCGGCGGACCGATCCTCTCCCCGATCGACCCCACGCTCGCCGACCGGATCGCCGCGGGGGACTTCCTGGTCGGAGGCGGCGGATTCGGGCACGGCGCGGTCGCCGACGCGGCCGCGTGCGCGCTCCGGGAGGCGGGCATCGCCGCCGTCGTCGCGCACTCGTTCGACCCCTCCTTCGAGCGCTCCGCCGACCGCATCGGCCTGCCGGCCGTGCAGCTGAACGAGGCGCTGGTCATCCACACCGGGGCGCGACTTCGCGTCGACCTCGAGGGCGGGCGCGTCGTGAACATGAGCTCGGGCGACCGCTTTCCCATCCGCAACCTGGGCGAGGACCGTCTCGCGGCGCTGCGGGAGGCGCTGCTTGCTCGAGGCTGAGGTCAAGCTCGCGCTCGAGGGCGACCGCCACGCGCGCCTGCTCGCGAGGCTGGCCGAGCTCGGTGCCGTCGCGGGTCCGGAACACCTGCAATCGGACGTCTACCTCGCGCATCCCTCGCGCGACTTCGCCGCGACCGACGAGGCGCTGCGCCTGCGGCACGACGGGGACGAGCTGCGCGTGACCTGGAAGGGCCCGAAGCTCGATCCGCCGCGCAAGACGCGCGAGGAGATCGAGTTCGCGCTCGCGACCGACGGGGACACCGCGGCCCTGCTCTTCGAGCGACTCGGGTTTCGCGCCGTCGCGACCGTCGCGAAGCGGCGGGTCGAGTGGCGCCTGCCCGGCCCCGACGACGCCGTCGTCGTGAGCATCGACGACGTCGAGGGACTCGGCCGCTTCTGCGAAGTGGAGGTCGCGGCCGAGGACGTCGCGTCGGGACGCCGGGCCCTCGACGGCGCGCTGCGCCGGCTCGGGCTCGCGGACGCCGCCCCCATCGCCGAGAGCTACCTCGAGCTCCTGCTCCGGCGCGCCCGCTGAGCGGACGCCGTCAGCCGAACCGGCGAGCCATCTCGATCGCGGCCTGCCCGCGCGGGTAGAAACTCGGTTCCGCCTCCCGCGGCCGGTAGCCGGCGCGCAGGAAGAAGCGCTGCGCGCCGTCGTTCTCGCGCGCCGTGTGCAGCCGCACCTCGCGGGCGCCCCACGCCCGCGCGACGAGCTCCGAGCGGTCGAGCAGCGAACGCCCGAGCCCGCGATCACGCCGTCCGGGCTCGACCACGATCGCGACCAGCTCGACGAACGACGGCCGGAGCAAGCCGAGGCGGCGGTGCGGGTAGAGGATCGAGAAGCCGAGCGGGCGCGCCTGCTCCTCCGCGACCACGCTCGCGACGCCCCGGGCCGAAAGCCAGCGGTCGATGATGTCCCCGTAGTCGCCGAAGCCCGCGAACGTCGCGTGCGAGGACCGCACGATCCAGGCGCGGTCGCGCGGCTCGCCCCGACGGATCGAGAGCCGCTCTGCCGGGTCCCCGGTTCCCACGTCCGCAGCATGTCGCCGTGACGCCACCAGGTGCAAGGCGAGGCGACTTGCGCCGCGCGCGGCACGGCGGCAATCAAACGGCGTGGACTCGGCTCCCGACGGATCGCCCTCGGTGCGCATCGACCGCTGGCTGCTCGCCGCGCGGGTGTTCAAGACGCGCCCGCTCTGCCAGCAGGCCTGCGAGGGCGGCAGGGTCGAGGTGAACGGGACCCGCGCGAACGCGCACAAGGCCGTGCGCGCGGGAGACCGGGTGCGCATCCGGACCGAGCGCGGGCTGCGCGACCTCGAGATCCTGCGGCTCGGCGAGAAGCGGCTGCCAGCGAGCGAGGCCGAGCTTCTCTACGCCGACCACAGCCCTCCGCCCGAGCCGCGACCCGGGCCCGGCGCGCACGGACTCCCGGTCGCGGAGCGCGGCGCCGGGAGGCCGAGCAAGCGGGACCGCAGGGCGATCTCGAGGCTGAGAGGGCGCTGACCCCGGTCGCGTGCGGCCGATGGAGCCGGTTGGCTTCCGCTTGCCGACCGGGTAGGACCCTTTCGCGAGGAGTCCCGCCGGGGACTCCGGGGGACGGCCATGAGCGATCGCGACGACGACGAGACCCTCTACGAGTGCGACTGCTTCCGCGTCATCCGGTTCACCGACGACGAGGGCCAGGTGCAGGTCTGCATCACGTTCAACGCGAACGGGATCGACCTCTACATGCCGGACGAGGAATTCGGGCACTTCGTCGAGGCGATGGGCGGGATCGACGCGCCCCCCGCCAAGTCCTTCCACTGATCCCCGGGGGCGGCCGCCACGCCTGCTCCGACCTCTCAGCCGAGGAAACGCCCATGAGACTCTCGTCTCCGCGAGGCCATCTCCGGACTTCCCTCGCCTTCCTGACCCTCGTCGCTTGCGGCAACGTCGACTCGGGACCACGGACGTTGCCCGACCCGCCCCCCCCGGCCGTCGCCGAGGTGACCGGCCTCGACGGTCCCGAGGGACTCTGTTTCGACCGCGCGGGCAACCTCTACGTCGGCAGCACCACCGGGCGCATCGTCCGCGTCTCGCGAAACGGCGCGTCGTCGACCTTCGCCGAGGTCGGCGGACAGCTCGCCGGGCTCGCCGCGACGCCCGACGGCGCGATCCTCGCCGCGCTGTTCGCCGACGGCAAGGTCGTTCGCGTCGGGCCCGACGGCTCGCAGACCGTGATCGCGAGTGGTCTCGACAGCCCCAACGGCATCGCCCTCGACGCCGACGGACGCGTGCTCGTGTCGGCGAGCGGCTTCGGCGGGCGTCCGCAGATCGCAATCGTGGACGGGGGCGGACAGCGGACGCTCACCGACCGCGTGATCTCGCCGAACGGCATGGCGTTCGGATCCGACGGGCGCCTCTACGTCGCCGAAACCCTGCAGAACCGCGTCGTCCGCATGGACTACGACGTGACCGACGGCTCGGTCGGCGCGCCCGGGACGTTCGCCAACGGCACCCTGCTCGCCGACGGCATCGCCTTCGACGTGAACGGCGACCTGCTCGTGACCGGCGCCGGGCAGATCTGGCTCGTGCCCGCCGGCGAGCCGGCCGCTCCCCGGCCCTACGTCGTCGAGGGCGACATCGCCGGCCCCGCGAGCCTCGCCTTCGGCGCGGGCCGCGGACGCGACCCGGGGCGCGCCTGGTTCACCAACTACGGATTTCCCGCTCTCGGCAGCGGCACCACGGTCGCCTCGGTCCCGCTCGGGGTGCCCGGACTCCCGCTGCTGCCCTGAACCTCAACCGAACCCAGGAGGAATCGATCGATGGCCGACCAGCCTGCCGTGAACAGCGCCGAGGAATTCTTCGAGAAGATCCTGCCCGAGGGCTTCGCGACCCAGGACCACGGAGCCGGGGCCGAGAACGCGAGCCTGCACTACGTGGTCACCGGCGACGGAGGCGGCGAGTGGAACGTGAAGGTCGCCGACGGCAAGATGACCGTCGCCGCGGGGCCGGCACCGGAGCCGGCGCTCGTCACCTTCAAGCTCTCGTCGAAGGACCTGCTCGACGCCGTGAACTCGCGCAACGGCGCGGTCCCCGGCCTGGTCCTGCCGATCCAGCAGCCCGGCAAGGGCGGCGGCAGTGCCGCGGCGCGAAGCCTGAAGGGCACGATGGTGCTCCACCTGACGCGTCCCGACGGCGACCCGCTCGAGATGGAGATGTGCTTCAACGGGGCCGCTGCGCCGAAGACCGAGATGACGGTCGCACTCGTCGACCGCATCGCGATGGACGAGGGGCGGATGAACGGCCAGGAAGCCTTCATGACCGGCAAGATCAAGGTCCAGGGCGACATGGGCTTCCTGATGCAGGTCGCGATGGCGACCGGGCGCTGAGCCCGGACGATTCCGCGAAGCGCCGGCGGGCGGCGGCGATCACCGGGTCGCCGCCCGCGCCGTCCTGCCGGCGGCTCGACGCACGAGGGCCCGCGCGGGACGTCCCGCGCGGGCCCTCGTCGTCTCGTCGCGGCGCGGGAAGCCGCTCTCAGCGACCGGGCGCCTTGCGTCCGCAGCGGTCGGCGAGCGCCTCGGCCTTGTCGGTGCGCTCCCAGGTGAAGAAGCCGCCCTCGGGCGCCTGCCCGAAGTGCCCGTAGGAGGCCGTCTTCTTGTAGATCGGGCGCAGCAGGTCGAGGGTCTGGATGATCGCGCGCGGACGCAGGTCGAGCACCTCGAGCAGGGCCTTCGCGATCTGGTCGTCGGGCACGACTCCCGTGCCGAAGGTGTCGACCAGCACCGACATCGGGCGGGCGATGCCGATCGCGTAGGCGATCTGCACCTCGCAGCGAGAGGCGAGCCCGGCCGCCACGACGTTCTTCGCCATGTAGCGGCCCATGTAGGCGGCGCTGCGGTCGACCTTCGAGGGATCCTTGCCCGAGAAGGCGCCGCCGCCGTGGCGGCCGTAGCCGCCGTAGGTGTCGACGATGATCTTGCGCCCGGTGAGGCCGCAGTCGCCCATCGGGCCGCCGACCACGAAGCGGCCGGTCGGGTTGATGTGGAACTCGGTGTCGGGACGCAGGAAGCGCTGCGGGATCACCTTCTTCGCGACCTGCTCGATCATCGTCTCGCGCAGGCGCTCGTTCGAGACCTCCGGCGAGTGCTGGGTCGAGATGACGACGCTCTTCACCGCGACCGGCTTGCCGTCCTCGTACTGCACCGTCACCTGAGACTTCGAGTCCGGCCGCAGGAAGTCGACCACGCCCTCCTTGCGGATCTGGGAGAGGTGCTTCACCAGGTGGTGCGAGAGCGAGATCGGCAGCGGCATGAGCTCGGGCGTCTCGTCGCAGGCGAAGCCGAACATGAGCCCCTGGTCGCCGGCGCCCTGGTCGAGCTCGCTCGCGCGGTCGACGCCCATCGCGATGTCGGGCGACTGGCGGTCGATCGCCGTCAGCACCGCGCAGGTCTGGTAGTCGAAGCCCATGTCCGACGAGGTGTACCCGATCTCCTTCACCGTCTCGCGGGCGAGCTCGGAGTAGGAGACGCGCGCGTCGGTCGTGATCTCGCCCGCGATGACGACCATGCCCGTCTTGCAGAGCACCTCGCAGGCGATGCGCGCCTTGGGGTCGTGGCGGATGATCTCGTCGACGACGGCGTCGGAGATCTGGTCGCACATCTTGTCGGGGTGCCCCTCGGAGACCGACTCCGAGGTGAAAAGGAAGTTCTTGAGCGCCATCGATCGAGGTTCCTCTCGGCCAGGGGTGGGGCGACGACCGGAGAGGGGCCGCCGCGCTGAACGCGGACGCCGGGGTGTACCAAGCCCCCCCGGGGGGTACAATTCCGCGCCATGCCGGGAGCCGACGATCCCTCGGAGCACAAGCGGGAGCTCCGCGGCCGCCTCCGCGAGCGACGACGGCGGCTGGGCGCATCCGAGGTGGCGTCCGCGCGGGAGTCCGCCGAGCGCCACGCTCCGATCGCGGGCCTGCGCACGGTCGCGGGATACCTCGCCACCGAGGGCGAGATTCCCGTCGACGGCATCCTCCTTCGGGCGCTCCGGGACGGCGCGTCCGTCCTCCTGCCCCGCATGCGCGCCGACGGGGGCATCGACTTCGTGGCCCTCGACGGGAAGTCGGCTGCGACCGTCCTCGCCTCGGTCGCGGACGGCGTGACGCCGCCCGGGTTCTCGCTCGGACGCGGCGGCATCCTCGAGCCGTCGGGCCCGGCCGTCGACCCCTCCCGCGTCGCCCTCCCCGCGGCGGTCCTCGTGCCCGCGGTCGCACTCGATCGCGCCGGGCGTCGGCTCGGGCGCGGCGGCGGCGCGTACGATCGCGTGCTCGGAGGCCTGCGCGATCTCGGCTGGCGCGCGATCGGCGTCTGCCACTCGGCCCACCTGCTCGAACGCGTCCCGAGCGAGCCCCACGACGCGCCGGTCGACGCCCTGCTCACCGACCTGGGCCTCTTCGAGGTCGCGCGACCGGCACCCCGGCAGGGCGACCTCGACTAGCCCCGGGGCGCGGCCGCCGTCCGCAGGGACCCGTGGCGTGCAGGCGGGATCCTGTTATGGAAGCCGCCCATGTCGCTGCTCATCGTCGGCACGCTCGCATTCGACGACATCGAGACCCCCTCCGGACGCGTCGAGGGCGAGATCGGCGGTTCGGCCGGCTACGCCGCGCTCGCAGCGAGCTTCTGCACGAAGACCGCCATCGTCGCCGTGGTCGGCGAGGACTTCCCGAAGGCGACCCTCGACGACCTCTCGGGACGCGGCATCGACCTCGCCGGGGTCGAGCACGCGCCGGGGAAGAGCTTCCGCTGGTCGGGCCGCTACCACGAGAACCTGAACAACCGGGACACGCTCGACACCCAGCTGAACGTGCTCTCCTCCTTCTCGCCCAAGGTTCCCGAGCACCTGCGCTCGGCCGAGACCGTGTTCCTCGGCAACATCGACCCGGTGCTGCAGGCCCAGGTGCTCGACCAGCTCCGGGAACCGCGCCTGGTCGCCTGCGACTCGATGAACCTGTGGCTCGACATCGCGCGGCCCGCGCTCATGCGGGTGCTGGAGCGGGTCCACCTGCTGGTGGTGAACGACGAGGAGGCGCGCCTCCTCTCCGGGCAGCACAACATCGTGCGGGCGGCCCACGCGATCCTGAAGATGGGCCCGCAGCGCGTGCTCATCAAGCGCGGCGAGTACGGCGTGATCGCCTTCGAGCACGGCTCGACCTTCGCCATGCCGGCCTACCCGCTCGAGGAGGTCTTCGACCCCACCGGCGCCGGCGACACGTTCGCCGGCGGGTGCATCGGGTCGCTCGCCCGCGACGGCGGCCGGGTCGACGCGGCGTCGCTGCGGCGCGCGATCGCGCACGGCTCGGTGCTCGCCTCGCTGGTGGTCGAGAAGTTCGGCATGCGCCGTCTCTGGGAGCTCTCGGGCGCCGACATCGAGGCGCGCCGGCAGGCCTTCCTGCGGCTCACGGACTTCCACACCATCTGAGGCGGCCGGACCGGCGTTGGGGACGGCCGACGACCTGCCCCGTCGCGCGCGCGGGGCGGTCCTGCTCGCGGGCGGCCGCTCCTCGCGGATGGGGCAGCCGAAGGCACTCCTCCGCGTCGGGGGGCTGGCGATGGTCGCCCGCGTCGCGCACGCGCTCGAGCGGGCCTGCGACGAGCTCGTCGTGGTGACGGCCGGCGAACCCGGCTCCGCGGCCGTGGCACCCGAGCGCGAGCTGCGCGAGGTGCTGGCGGGGACCGCGTTCGCAGCCCGCCCCGGCGGCCTCCGCTTCGCCTGCGACGCGTCGCCCGGGAGGGGGCCGGTCGCCGGCTTCGCCGCCGGGCTCGCGGAGTCGCGGGCCGACACGGTGCTCGTGGCGCCCTGCGACCTCCCCTTCCTCTCGCCCGATCTCGTCCGCGGGTTCTTCGAGTTCGCGGAGCAACCCGGGAAGCCCGACGTCGTGGCCGCGCGGCGCGGCGGCTTCTGGGAGCCGATGCCCGTCGTCCTGCGGCGCGCGTCGATGGCGCGGGTCTACGCGGCCCAGCTCGAGCAGGGCGAGCTGCGGCCCACGGCCTCGTGGGCCGCGATGCTGGTCGTCGCGGTCGAAGGAGAGGCGCTCGCGCGGCTCGACGTCGACGGCTCGAGCTTCCTCGGCGTGAACGACCCCGCCGAACTCGCGCAGGCTCGCGCGCGCGCCGGCCGCGGATCGACGTGAGCGGCGTGCCCGGCGGGCACCGGCTCTTTCCGCGCGTCGAGCGCCCGCCGCGACGCCGCTGCGCTCAGTGCCCCGCGTCCGCCCCGGGAGCCCAGGCCGCGAGCATCTCGCGCAGTCGGCCGATCGCCTGTCCGTGGAGCTGGCAGACGCGCGACTCGGTCACGCCGAGACGGGCGCCCACCTCCTTCATCGTGAGGTCCCCCGCGTAGTACAGCGGCAGCACCTCGCGCTCCTTGCCGGGCAGCCGCTCGATCGCGGAACACAGGTCGCGCGTCCGTTCGCGGGAGGCGAGGACGTCCGCCGGGTCGTCGGCCTCGATTCCCGTCGATCGCCCGATCCGATCGAGCGCGCAGCCCTCCGGGTCGTCGACGGACACGAGGACCAGGTCTCCGACCTCGCCGAGCCAGCGATGGAACTCGCCCAGGTCGACGCCGAGCGCACCCGCGACCTCCTCGTGCGTCGCCGGCCGACCGAGCCGGTGTTCCACCTGCAGGCGGCCCTGCTCGAGCCGACTGGCCCGTTCCCGACCCGTGCGCGAGAGCCAGTCGAGACCGCGGAGCTGGTCGAGGATCGCTCCCCGGATGCGGAACTTCGCGTAGGTCGGGAAGCTCGCCGACTCGCCCTCCTCGTAGCGGCGGAGTGCGTCGAGGAGTCCGTCGGTGCCCCAGCTCTCGATTTCCTCGACCTCGACCGACGGCGGCAGCGCCGCGGCCATCTGCCGTGCCACCTGCCGGACGAGCGGCAGGTGGAGGGCGACCGCGGCGTCCTCGCCGGGCCTCTGCCGCGCCTCTCGTGCTCTCGCCGCCTGCGCCATCGTCGATTCGTCCCTCGACCGGCCCCTCCGGGGGCCACCGCGTCCAATGCAACCGGCGTGCCCGCCCGGGAGCGCCTCGCGGGCGGCGTCGCTTCGCCAGGGTCGACGAGACGGTGACGATCGGCGAGGTCTTGCCGCACGCGGGCGGCAGGTCGGGCACGACTCGAGCGCGAGGGACGGCACCCCGGCCAGCGCGCCGACGCCGTCTCCGCCTCTTGTCGTGGCCCGGTCCCGCATGCTGCTGTGCGCCGCGTGACCGTACACGAGCGCCGCCGGCGCATCCTCGAGGCCGGCATCGGGCTCGGCTTCACCCGCCCGCGGGTGGCCCGCGTCGGCCCGGTCGACCGCCGCGAGTTCTACGAACGCTGGATCGCCGAGGGGCGGGCCGGCGACATGCGATTCCTGCTCCACCACCGCAGGGCGCGCGTCGATCCCCACACTCGCTACCCCTGGGCGCGATCGCTCGTGAGCGCGTTCGTGCCGCACGAGCCGCCACCACCGCCGATCGACTGGCGGCGCGAGATGCGCGGCCGCATCGCCGCCTACGCCTACGGACCCGACTACCACGACGTGATCGCGCGCGGGCTCGATGCCTGGCGCGACGAGATCGCGCGGATCGCGCCCGGCTGCAGGACCGCGGTCTTCGTGGACACCGGGGCGGTGTTCGAGCACGAGTGGGCCGCCCGGGCCGGCGTCGGGTGGACCGGTCGCCACACGCTCACGCTGAACGAGGAGCGAGGCTCCTGGGGCTTCCTCGCCGAGGTGCTCCTCGACCTCGAGATCGAGCCGGACGATGCCGCGATCGACCGCTGCGGCACCTGCGACCGCTGCGTCGCCGCCTGCCCGACGGCGGCGATCGAGGACGGCTACCGCCTCGACCCGCGCCGCTGCATCTCCTACCTGACGATCGAGCACAAGGGGTCGATCGACCCGCCGCTCCGTCCGCTGCTCGGCGCATGGGTGTTCGGCTGCGACCTCTGCCAGGAGCCGTGCCCGTGGAACGGCGGAGAGCGGGGGCGGGATCGCACGGAGCTCTCGCCACGGCTCGCGGACCTGCTCGCGATGGACGACGACGCGTTCGACCGCGCCTACGGGACGACCGCCCTGCGGCGCTCGGGGCGCATCCGGGTCGCGCGCAACGCCGCGGTCGCCCTGGGCAACGGCGGACAGCCCGGCGCGGTTCCGATCCTCGCCGCCGCGATCGTCTCGCACGACGCCCCGCTGGTCCGCGCGCACGCCGCGTGGGCGATGGGCACGCTCCCCGACGGCGGTGGGCCGGGGGGAAGGCGCGCCCTCGATGCGGCACTTCGCGATCCCGACGAGGCGGTCCGCGCCGAGTCGACCGCGGCGCTCGCGGGCGGCGGCTGATCGAGCCGACGCGCCTGCAGCCGGTCGCGGGCGGTACCGTCCCCGACGAGGGCCGCGCGCGGGCGGCGCGGGGCGCCCCGCCCGGAGACGGCGCGCCAGCCGTTCGGCAGCGGCGCGATCGCGACGTCAGACGAGGTCGCGCGACTCCGCCGACTCGACGCCGACGCGCCGGAGGAAGCGCTCCTTCACCCGGACGGCGACCTTCTCGCGCTCGAGCCCGTTGCCCTCGATCCGCAGCTTGCCGCCGGCGATCATGTCGTGACCACCGGCCGAGCGGCTGCCGAGCACCTTCTGGAGGACGTCGCCCGCATTGGCCTCGCGATCGGTCGTGCGGACCGAGACGTGCAGCGATTTCTTGTAGGTCCCCATGGCGAGCGACCAGTCGACCTCGTCGAGCCGCAGCAGGAAGTCGGCGACCTCGGCGACCATGTCCGGGTAGAGCACGTCGCCCAGGTCGGACACGACGACCTTGCCGTAGACCACGGCTCCCTCGATCGCGTCGCGGAAGGTCCGGAAATACTCGCGCGGCACGCGCGCGTTCTCGATCTTCCCGAGCCGACGCTTGTTCGCGTAGGGGTAGAGGAACTGGCTCGCCGCGAAGTCGGCGGGGGTGGCCTCGCGGCCAAGGTCCTGGGTCTCGGCGCTGATGCCGTAGAAGAGCGCCGTCGCGATCTTGCTCTCGACCGTCGCGTGCGAGTCGCGCAGGTACTCGGTCAGGATCGTCGAGGTGGCGCCGTACTCGTCGCGCAGGTCGACGAAGGCGACGCCCTCGTGGTTGCCGTAGGCCGGGTGGTGGTCGATCACGCCGATCGGCTTCACCTCGGGCGGGAGGGAGTTGTTCGACCGCCCGGGCTGCGTGTCGACCAGCACGACCCGGGAGGCCGGGCCGAAGGCGATCTCCTTCACCGGCACGAGCTGGATGTTCAGGTACTTGACCATCGCCCGGTTCTCGGCCCGGCCGATGATGCCACCGAGGCCGATCACGGACTCGACCTCCCCGACCTCCTCGAGCAGGTATTGCAGCGCCGCGGCGCTCGCGAGCGCGTCGGGATCCGGGTTGTCGTGCGGCAGGATGACGACCGGGTCGCCTCCCTCCACCGCCTCGAGCAGCGAGACCAGGGGTCCCTTCGATTGGCCCATAGGTCGCGGCGGCCTCTCACATCCTGCCGGCGCGTGGGGCGTTGCTTAGCGCTCGCCCCTGCGGCCCGCCAGTCCGGCGGGGGAAGGAGCCTCCGCGGGCCACCCATGACGACGAGACGGCGGAGTGGTAGATGACGAGGGAAGGTTTGCCCTTGGATTCGATCCAGGAGATCCGCGCGCGCCTCGTGCGCATCGCCGAGTCTCCCTCGGCCGATCTCGCCGAGGGCGCCCTGCTCGTCGCCGCCGAGGAGAACCCGGCGCTCGCCTTCGCCGACTCGCTCGACTTCGTCGACGGCATCGCCGCATCGGCCGCCGCGCGCCTGTGCTCGGACGCGGACCCGGCCGCGGCGAGGAGCGCGCTCGTCGACGAGATCTTCGTGCGCCGCGGCTTCGAGGGTGCGGCCGACGACTACGACGACCCGCGCAACAGTTTCCTCGACCAGGTGATCGTCCGGCGCCGCGGCATCCCGATCACGCTCTCGATCCTCTACGTCGCCGCCGCCGCCCGGATCGGCCAGCGCGCCTTCGGGGTGAACGCGCCCGGCCACTTCCTGGTACGCCACGGCGAGGCCCTGATCGACGCCTTCACCGGTGGCCGCGAGGTCTCCGCCGAAGACTTCACCCGGCGACTGCGCGCCGCGGGCGTCGAGGACGTCGGGTCGACGGCCGCGCTCCTGCTCGCCCACCCCCCGGGCCACCGCGAGATCCTGAGCCGGGTGCTTCGCAACCTGAAGGCGATCCACCTCCGCCGACGCGAGATGGAACGCGCGCTCGCCGACGTGGACCGGCTCGTCCTCCTGAATCCCGACCAGCCTCACTGGCTCCGCGACCGCGCCGCCCTCTACCAGCACCTCGGCTGCACCCACGCCGCGATCGCCGACCTCGAGCGGTTCTGCGAGCGCGCGCCGGGCGACCCGGAGAGGGCGGTCGTCCGGAGAGCCCTCGCGCAGCTCGTTCGCAACGCGCCCGCCGTCCACTGAGACCCGCGCGCCGGGCCGCGGCACGACTGCC
>JAFMJW010000372.1 GCA_017853315.1 Alphaproteobacteria bacterium | reverse complement strand
GGCCGGCGTCGATCTCGAGGCTCACGGAGGGATCCTACGCGGCACGCCGTCGTGCCGCCACGTGGCCCGGCTGCGATGGTGATCGGCGACTCGGTCGACCGAAGCTCGCGACGCCGGGCGGAACGGGCCGACGGGGTTGCGAGGCGAGTCGCCTGCGCCGACCGGACGGGATCAGGCGCGACGCGCCATGATCACCCAGTCCTCGTCGCCGCCCTCGCGAACGAAGCCGCAGCGCTCGTACACGGCGATCGCCGCGGCGTTGTTCGCCGCGACCTCGAGGTGCACGCGCCGGAGCCCGAACTCGCCGAGCGCGAGCTCCGCGACGAGACGCGTCGCCTCGGTCGCGAGGCCCCTGCCTCCCGCGCCGGGCTCGCCGATCAGCAGGCGGCCGAACTCCGCCTCGCCGCGCGCTGGGTCGATCGCGTAGAGCGAGACCATGCCGACCGGGCGGGCGCCTCCCGCCTCTCGCTTCTCCTCGACGATCCAGACGAGGTCGTCGTCGCGGTCCCGGTAGCGCTCCCACCACGCCGCATGCTGGGCCGCTCCGATCAGCTCGCTGGTGCGGAACCAGCGCCGGATCTCGTCGCGGTTGCGCCACGCGCGCGTGAGCGGCAGGTCGGCCTCGGCGAGCGGCCGCAGCCGCACGCGCTCGCCGTCGAGAACCCGCATGCGCGCCTTCGCCCGCGCGCCGGCCGGACGGTCGCCCGCCGTCACGCGCTCAGCCGATCGACTTGACGCTCGCGAGCGGACGCGAGCCTCCCGAGCGCCTGCGCGCGAGCACCTGTCGCAGCGAGTCGGCGACGCGCTCGACGTCCGCGCGCGTGAGCCCGAGGTGCATCGGCAGGGAGACGATCCGGCCGCTCGCGCGGTGCGCGCGCGGGCACGTCCCCGCCATGTCCGCGTACATCCGGTAGACGGTGTTGTCCTGGTAGTGGACACCCGGGTAGATGCCCGCGCCGTTCAGCGCGGCCATGACCTCGTCCCTTCGGTCGACTTCTACCTGGAAGAGGTGGCGCGAAGACTCGCAGCCGCGCGCCTGCGGGATGCGCTCGAGCCCTTCCTCGCCGGCGAGGAGTTCGTCGTACCAGGCGGCGATCTGCCTGCGGAATGCGTTGTCGGCGTCGAGGTACTTGAGCGAGACGAGCCCGAGGCCCGCCATGATCGAGTTGCCGTGGTACTTGAAGCCCTCGTGCTCGACGTCGTAGTACCAGCGGTACACGCCGTCCTGCTCGACCGTGCGCGTGTAGGTGTCCTTGTTGATGCCGAGCCAGGTCCAGCGGCGGACCTCCGTGTCGAGATCGGCGTCGGCGAAGCAGATCATGCCGGAGTCGGCGGTCGGCAGGTTCTTCACCGCCTGGAAGCTGAACACCGTCGCGTCGGCCTCGCCCCCGACGTGGCGCCCGTCGAGGCGCGTGCCGGCCATGTGGGCCGCGTCCAGGATCAGCACGAGGCCTCGCTCGCGGCAGAGCTCGCGAACTTCCTGCAGCCGTCCCGTGTTGCCGCCGAGCCCGACGAAGATCACGGCGCGGGTGCGGGGGCCGATCCGCTGCGCGATCGACTTGGGATCGAGGCAGAGGTGCTCGTCGACGTCGGCGAACACCGGCTTCATGCGCTCGTAGAGGATCGCGTGGTTCGTCGAGACGAAGGTGAGCGGCGTCGACACGATCTCGTCGCCGTCCTTCCAGCCGTGGCGCTCCTTGAACAGGCGCACGGCGAGGTGGAGCCCGGCGGTCGCCGACGACAGGAAGTGGGCGTGCGGCAGCCCGGTGTAGGTCCGCCAGGCGTTCTCGAACTCGACCGTCTTGTAGCCGAGCCCGGTCCAGCCCTTTTCGAGGCACTCGCGGACCTGCGCGAGGCACTCCTCGACGCGGAAGCGCGGCACGAAGAGGTGGATGGGTTCCAACGTCGCCTTCCTCCCCGGCGCGTCTAGCCCGGGTTCGCGGGGGATTCAATCCCGGCCGGTTGTCGCGCACGACCGCCTCGGGTAGGTCGGGCCGGGGTCGCGATGAAGGTGCTGCACGACGGGAGACTGGCAGCGGCGGCCGGCGACCGCCTCCCGGCGCTCCCGGTCCTGCGCCTGCTCGTCGTGACTCCCGGGCGGATCGCGAGCACGCAGATCTTCGACCTGGTCTTCCAGGGGCTCGCCGAGCAGGGCGCGATCGAGTTCCGCACCGTCTTCGACAACGAGTCGACGGCGGCCGAGCAGCAGGAGGCCGTGCTGTGGGCCGACGTGGTCTTCTTCCTGCGCTCGTTCACGCAGAGTTCGCTCGCGCTGTCGCGCTACGCGCGCCACCATGGCCGGGTCGTCGTCTACTCGACCGACGACGACTTCCGCGAGCTCGACCCGGAGACGCCGCTCGGCCGCCTGCACCTGGAGCCCCAGACGCTCGAGGCCTACGAGTCCCTCGTCGCCGAGGCCGACCTCGTGTGGCTCTACACGCCGGAGATGCGGCGCCGCTACGAGGCGCTCGCCCGGCGGATCACGATCGGTCGACTGCCGAGCTTCGTCGAGATCAACGCGCCCCGCTCGGCCGCCGCGATCGACCCGCCCGAGGACGACGCGACTCTCGTCATCGGCTACGGCGGCTCGTCGACCCACGAGAGCGACCTGCGCGTCGTCGTGCGGCCGCTGCTCGCCGCGCTCGACCGCTGGGACCACGTGCGGGCGCAGTTCATCAACTACGCTCCGGCCGAACTCGCGCGCCATCCCCGCGTCGAAGTCCGGCCCTTCATGGGCAGCCTGTTCTCCTACTACGAGTTCCTGCGCCAGGCGCGCTGGGGCCTCGGTCTCGCGCCCCTGCGCGACGACCGCTTCAACCGCG
>JAFMJW010000371.1 GCA_017853315.1 Alphaproteobacteria bacterium | reverse complement strand
CGGTGAAGCCCGCGAGGAGGAACTTGTTGGCCACGTTCGAGAAGATGCCCGGGAGCGTCAGGTTCGAGAAGGCCGCCTGCAGCACGCCGCGGGTGTCGCCCTTGATCGAGCGGCCCGTGTGGCCATTGGCCCACGCGGCTTCGAGGAGCACCTCCTGCAGTCCGATCCCGCGGCCGAAGCGGCGGTCGGCGGCGTCGAGGGTCTTCTCGTCGAAGTGGTCCTCGAGCCCGTTCAGTCGGCCAGCCTTGCAGAGCGCGGCCTCGACGACGTCGGGCGTCGCGTCCGACGAGCGGACGTGCGCGGCGGGGGCGCCGCCGACGGGCCGCGAGGCGCGGAGCACCTCGAGCTCGGTGCGCGTCTCGTCCCATCCCTCGCCGATCGCCTTCGCCTCGATCGAGGCGTGCTGGGTGCCGCACGCCTTGCGGATCGACGCGATGCGTGCGCTCTCGGCCGCGGCCTCGGCGCGCATGCGCGCCGCGATCGAAGTGGTCTCGGCGGCGGGGGCCGCTGCCTGGGCGACGTTGTCGACTTCGGACATCGTGTGTTCCTCTGCGCTTCCTGCGGCCTCGGCCGCGATGCGTGCTTCCGTTGCGTCGTCGGCGCCGAGCGCGACGAAGCTCACCTCACCCAGTACCGACCGACGCACGATCGACACCGGACCTTCGAACGACCTGCCGTTGGCAACTGCGCTGCGGCCCTTGGGGACCTGCTCGGTCTCCGTGGCGTATGCGCCCACCGACGCCTGCCACGGGAATCCGTTGAACCCGGCTTCGACGATCTCGCGCGCGACGCTGCCTGCGCCGCTCACGACGCCAGACACGCGCAGCACGCCGTCGACGACGGACACGCTGTCGGTGTGGCCCACGATCAGCGACGGGTTGTGGTCCTTGAGGATCGGCCGCGGCTTCGAGCTCCAGGCGAGGCCTGCAAGGTCGATGACGGTCGGATTGCGCCAGCCGCGGAGCGTCATCGCTCCTCCGGTGTATGCGCTCATCGCGAAACGCTTCAGGACGGGCGCCGCGGTCTCGGCAGCGACATCAGTCGAGGGGGCTGCCTCCGCCGCGAGCATCTCGACGGGCGCGGTCATCGCAAGCGCGATTGGGCGCGCGGCGGTCGCCGGATCAAAGGTCTGGTTCGTCATTCGCTTCCTCGTCGGGGGGACCGTCCGCAGGCTGGTCGTTCGGGCCGGGCGCGGTCTCTCCGGCAGGTACCGACGGGGCCGCGGTGATCCCGAGCTCCTCCATGAGCGCAAGCTCCCGGGCGCGCTGCCTGAGCTCCGCCTCCCAGTCCTTGCCCTGCTTCGCGAACTCGCTCGCGAGGGTCGTGGTGTGGTTGGCGAGCCGGGTCGCCTGCGCGGTGGCTTCCTTCGCCGGGTCGACGTGCTCCGTGCCATCCCAGAACCACTGGTGCGGCAGAGCGTCGAGGACGCGCACTCGCGTGGGGACGAGCGACTCCGTGAGCTTCGCCTCGTCGAACCACTCCGCGAGCACGCGGTCGAGCACCGTCCGGGCCATGTGCGCCTGGTCAATGCGGATGGCCTTGAAGTACGTCTGGTGGTCGAGACGACCGCTCGCGTAGTTGTAGCCAGAGCTGTTCCCCGCGGCGACGTTGAACGGCATGTTCAGGCAGCGGGCGATCTCGTTCAGGATCTCGCGCTTGAACTCGCCGTAGGTCGTCGCGGGCTGCTCGGGCTTGACCTGCGACATCTTCCAACCCGCGGGAAGCGTCAGCAGCGAGTTCGCCTCGAGCTCGATCGTGTCCATCGGCTCGACCGGATCGGCCTCACCGTTCGCCGGAGCGTCGGTCTCGACGGTGCCTGCGAAGTTCGCCGCGGTCTCGGCGGCCGAGAGGACGGCGATCGTGTAGCGCCTGAGCTGCGCGAAAAGCGGGAGGGCTGGCACGAGGTCGGGGATGCCCCGGTGCTGCTCGGGCCGGGCAGGCATGAAGTAGTGGACGATGCGCGAGGCGTCGAAGACGTCCGAGGCGAGCGTCATCGAGCGGTCGCCCGGATGCTCGCGAAGGACGCGGTAGGCCACGGGATTCCCGGCGGCGTCGTAGACGATGCCGTCGACCTCGTAGGGGCCAAGCACTCCGTAGTTGAGGCTCGCCACCCGGTCGGCCTCGACGAGGACCAGATCGAGCTTCACCGGGCCCGGCACCGCGGGGTTCGACGCAAGCTTCGCGAAGCACTCGCCCGAGTGGGCCCGGGCCATGCGCATGGT
This sequence comes from Alphaproteobacteria bacterium, assembly GCA_017853315.1. Classification (GTDB taxonomy): domain Bacteria; phylum Desulfobacterota; class Binatia; order UBA12015; family UBA12015; genus REEB422. The sequence continues at coordinate 621 of JAFMJW010000371.1, read as the reverse complement.
TCGGAGCCGGTCGGCCAGGTTGATCGAGCGCGCCCACGCGTTGAAGGCCTGCTCGATGGCGTTGTTCGCCTCGGGATCGTCGGTCAGGACCTGGAGCCGCGGGCCAGTGCCCACGACGTCGTTCGCAAGTGTCGAGACGATTCCGGCGGCGTAGCTGTTGTTGGCCGACTCGTAGCGAGCACGGTTCCGAAGGGTGCGGCGCACCTCGGGCGAGGCAGCGGCGTCGGCGGAGAGCCCGTCGGCGTTCGCCCAGTGCTTGCGGTTGGCGTCGGTGGTCGCGGCGGCGTCGTAGCGGGCGCGGATCGAGATCGCGCGCGGCGCTGCGGTCGCCTTGCGGCCGAGGATCGAGGCGAGCCAGCCCATCAGGCCGTGCCTCCGGTGCCAGGGGACACGATGCGCGAGATCCGCAGTCCGCGGTTCCGCCGCGACATCGCCTGCTTCGAGGCGAGGTAGCGGTCGGCCGCGATCTGGTCCGCGATCGGGTGCTGCTCGACGCTGCCCGCGTCGTTCGATGCCTTCTTCAGGCCCGCAGCGTTGTCGCGGATCGCATCGGCGATGGAGGGCGTCTCGTCAGGCATGGGGCGTCACCCGTGCCGACAGGGATGCCTCGCGCTTGGCGTG
>JAFMJW010000370.1 GCA_017853315.1 Alphaproteobacteria bacterium | reverse complement strand
GCCGGACCAAGACCGGGAAGTCTCGGCCGGGCACCGGCACGAGCTGACCAACGGCTACGCCGAGCATGAGCCCGTCGGTCGCCATCGCCGCGAGCTCGGACGCCGGGAGCATGTCGTCGAACACGCTGCGCGCGCCGTCGATCTGCGTGAGCGCCGCGATCTGCTCTTCGTCGCCCGCCCACGTCCGAGGAAGCTTCGTCACGCCGCCCATGCGCGCCGAGAGCACGCCGCGCAAAAAGCCGTCGCCGAGAGCCGCGCTCGTGATCTGCGCCGCGATCGAAAGATCGCCGGTGTCGGCCGTGTACTGCGCGCTTTCGAGGTCGCGCAGGTACCACCGAAGCCGCGTGGTCGGCAGCGGCGAGACCTGCCCGCCGAGCGCCTTCAGGCGCGCGTCGACCTGCTCGTCACCGAAGCTCGGCGCCGTCGCGGGCGCCGCCGCGAACGCCGAAACGCCGAGGAGCGCCGCCACCGCGTCTCGGATGTTCTCGCGAACGCCCATCACCCACCCCACACGGCGAGGCCGTCGTACGGGTTCATGGCGGGCGCGTCGTAGTCGTCGACCTGCGGCGAAGCGGTCGCAGCTGCAGCCGCGGCCGCCTCCGCCTCGTCGGCCTCCGTGCTGGCAGACTGCCAGCCGTAGACCGAGAGCGTCGCCGCGTCACCCTCGTCAGGCGAGCGACCAAGGGTCTTCTTGAGGTCCTTCTTGGGCGTGGCAGAAAGCCGCTCGCGCCCGTCCTTGCACAGGACGTTCACGAAGTCGGGCGCGTTGAGGTCCTGGCGAAGCTTCGAGCGCGTGGGAATCGCGCCGCCGGCCTCGACCCAGTCTCGGAACTCGCCCCACACCTCGTCACGAAGAAGCTGGTATTTCGAGCCGCCGCCTTGCCGCGGCATCTTCGAGCCACGAACGATGACAAGCTCGAAGGCCTCGGGGTCCCGAAGGAGACGCGCCCGGAGCGCGCGCTCGACGTCGATGCCGATCACGCCCTCCGCGTCGAGCGCGATCCTCGGCCTCGCCTCGCGCGGGAGCCGATGAGACTCGAGCAGCGCAAGCGCGTTCTCCACGATGCCGTCGGGCGTGAGCCCTCGCCACGTGAGCAGCGTTCCGATCTTGAGCCCGCGGCGCACGGCGATCGCCGTCTCGTCGTTCGTGGTCTTGTCGCCCGCGGGGTCGATGCCGATCTGGAGCTGCCCCTCGAACGCCGTCGCGTCCCAGAGCGCTTCCGCTGTGTTGATGGCCTCGGCCGCGACGACCTTGCCCTCAGCGCCCGAGTGAAACTCGCCCTTCACGCGGATCGCGTACTCGGGCGAATCCTCGCCGGGATTCGCCTTCCACTCGGCGATCCAGTCCGGCCCGGCGAGCCCGGGCACAACGTCGGCGCCCGTCGCTCCACGAGCGTTCGGCGTGTCCTCCGAGCTCGTGTGCAGGCAAAACCAATTCGCCTTCTCGGCGTGGTGCGACCGGTAGAAACCGCCGCTCGTACGGGTCGGGTTGCCCGCGTAGGCCTTGCGCACAAACCCGCCGGAGCCCGCGGTCGACGTACCGATCGCCTCGAGCACGGGGTCAGGAACGCCGCTCGCCTCGTCGACAAGAACGAGCACGTTCGGACCGCTGATGCCCTGGACACCCTCGGGCTTCTGGGCGGTCATGCCCCAAACCTTCCGGTCGTCGGAAGCCTCGTGCAGGCCACCGCGGCACGTCGCGTGGAGCTCCCCGCCGATCGGGATGAGCGCGCCGCGGTGCAACCGGCGAAGCTCTTTGTAGACCCCGAAGTCGATCTGGGCCTCTTTGACCGCGACGATCGGCACGCACGCGCGCTCGAACGAGCAAAAGAACCAGAGAGCCGCCACGGCAAAGGCCGTGGTCTTTCCGGTTTTGTGTCCCGAGCGCCACGTGACGTTTCGGTTTCCCAAGAGCGCAACCAGGAAGTTGCAAAGCGCGTCGGTCACCTGCACGCGAAGGACCTCGCGAGCGAAGCGCACCGGGTCTCGGCGGTACTTCGGCGACGGCCACGAGTGCTCGCTGCCACGGGTCGCGATGCGCTCGGCCACATGGGCCAAGGCGCCAAACGGGTTGCGCTCACGCCGACGCGCGCCCCGAGCTCCCGTGTGTGCGACGCCTCCGGCCACACCAGGACCGTTCCACACGCTGCGCGCCACCGAGGTTGCAAAACAGGGTTACGGCCCCCCGGTTACGTCCGTTTGTAACCCGATTCCATTTCGACGCGCCGCAGCTCGGCGGCAACGGCCGCCGCCGCCTCGGGATGCCCCGCGAGACCTCGGGCCAAGGCCTGCTCGACTTCGCGCCAGAGGGGGAGCTTGAAGAACCGCGCCCCGAGATCGAACGCGCCGGTCATCTTGCCCAGGATGGCCAGGGTCTGCCCGAGCGACGCGCGCACACGGGCCTTCTCCAGCGGGAGCGCGTCGGAGTCCTTCCGGAGCTCGTCCAGCCCTTGGCGAAGATCGCCCATGAGCTCGTCGGCCATGCTCAGGACCTGGTCCGGGACCGTCGCCCCATGGCCCGCTCCATGCGCGAGGATCGGCGAGCTCGGCGCGACAGGGGCCACCGTGGACGCCGAGGACGCCTTCGGCGCGCGCTTCGGAGGCTCTTCGTCCCACGCCGTGACGGGGATCCCGTAGCGCTCCGCGAGCACGACGCGCGCGGCCTCGTCGGGACGCTTCCGGGCGTTCATCCAGTTCGAGACGGTGACGCGCGATTTGCCGACGACTGCCGCGACGACCTCTTGCGCGAGGCCGGTGCGGGCCAGGAGGACGGCGCCCTGATTACGTTTCATTGGGGGAACGCTCGGGGGTTACAACTTCGGATTTCACGGACGTTTGCGTGGAAAATCGCCA
>JAFMJW010000369.1 GCA_017853315.1 Alphaproteobacteria bacterium | reverse complement strand
AGCGTCGCCGAGGGCTTGATGAGCCCGATTCTCTTCGCAAGACGCACCGTTCACGCCCTCCTGCGCCGACTCCGGGTCGGCCGCCACCGCATCGGTCTAGCCGACCGGACGCGGCCTGCAACGCCGAGCCGTCGACGACGCGCCCGAGAGCGGTCGCCGCGGGCCGGGAAGCGGCGAGGACGCCGCCTCAGCGGCGGGGCTTGCGGGCGAACCGTGGGGCGAAACGGTCGAGCACGAAGTCGGGCACCAGGTTGCGGACGTCGCCGCCGAAGCTCGCGACCTCCTTCACGAGCCGCGAACTGGTGTAGAAGTACGACTCGTCGGCCATCATGAACACGGTCTCGATGTTCGGCTTCAGGTGGCGATTCATCATCGTCATCTGGAACTCGTACTCGAAGTCCGAGACGGCCCGCAGCCCTCGCACGATCACCCTCGCACCGATCCGGTCCGCGTAGTCGACCAGGAGCCCCGTGAAGGAGTCCACGACGATCCGGTCGCCGACGTCCGCGAAGGCCTCGCGGATCATGTCGACTCGCTCGGCCGGCGTGAACATCGCCTGGTCCTTGTTCGGGTTGTAGGCGACGGCGACCGTGAGGCGCGGGAACACGCGCAGGCTGCGCCGGATGATGTCGACGTGGCCGTTCGTGATCGGGTCGAAGGAGCCGGGATAGACGGCCATCTGTGCCGGCTCGGCGACGCCGCGGGCCTTCGTTCGGGACGACGCGCGCGCGGACGGCGAGCGGCGGGACGAGGGGCGGCGGGCGGCCGCCTTCGTGCGGGATCTAGTCGCGGGCATCGGCGCTTCCCTCCGGCCGTCCGGCCGGGGCTGGAACGTGGAAGAACGTGAGCTGGCCGTCACCATAACATCGCACGTCGTCGGGCGCGCCCGCCCCGGGCGGTGTCGCGACCGACTCTCCCCGGGCGGTCTCGACGACGATCCGCGCCCCCGGCACGGCGAGCCCGAGCCCCAGGACCTCGCGGATCGCCTCGTCGGCCGCCCCGGTGCGGTAGGGGGGATCGGCGAGGACCAGGCCGAAGCGGTCGCCCCGGGCCGCGAGCCTGCGGAGCCCGGTCGCGACCGCCGTCGCGAGCACCTCGCCGCGGTCGGCGAAGCCGCAGCGCTCGAGGTTCGAGCGCAGCATCCGGGCGACGGCCGGTGCCTGTTCGACCGCGACCAGGCTCGCCGCCCCGCGCGACAGGGCCTCGATGCCGAGCGCGCCGGTCCCGGCGAACAGGTCGAGGACGCGTCGGCCGGCGACCGCGTCGCGGCTTTCGAGGATCCCGAACAGCGACTCGCGCAGGCGCGCGGAGCTGGGACGAACCGCGAGGCCGCGTGGGCCCTGGAGGACACGCCCCTTCGCCTCGCCCGCGATCACTCGCACGAAGCCCCCGCCGCCACGCGCGCACCTCTGGCAAATCGCCCCCGCGCGCGCAAGAAAGAGAGCGTCATGCGGTGGGCTCTCGTTCCGGCGAAGCTCGGCGCCGAGGCCAAGCGCCGGCTCGCGCCGGGACTCGACGTCGCGCAGCGCCGCGCACTCGCGCGCGCGATGCTCGCCGACGTCCTCGACGCGCTTCGGCGTGCGCCCTCGATCGACGGAATCGCGGTCGTCGGGCGCGGAGCGATTCTCGCCGCGCTCGCCCGGGAGATGGGCGTCGACGCGATTCCCGAGCGCGCGGCCGGCAGCCTGAACGAGGCCGTCGCCGAGGGCGTCCGGGCCTGCCTCGCGCGCGGCGCGACCAGCGTGCTCGTCGCGATGGCCGACCTGCCGTTGCTGCGCGCACGCGACGTGGAAGCGATGCTCGCGACCGGGCGGCGCGACGGCGTCGTCGCGGCGGTGTCGCGCGACGGCACCGGGACGAACCTGCTCCTGCTGCGACCACCGCGCGGGATCGCCACGGCGTTCGGCCCCGGCAGCCTGGCACTCCATCGCGCCGCGGCGGAGCGGGCCGGCTTCCCCTTCCGGGTCCGGCGGCTCGCGGGTCCGGCCCTCGACGTGGACACCCCCGAGGACCTCGCGATCCTCCGGAGGAGCCGCGCGCTCGCCGGCGAGAGCCGGCGGGCCCTGCGGGGGATGGTCGCTACTTCTTCGGCTCCATCGGCTTCCCGCAGCAGCCGAGGTCGCCCTTTCCGGCCTTCGTCACGATGAACTGCGAGCCGCACTGCCCGCAGAGGTAGATCTTGCCGATTTGCGTGGCCATCTCCGACTCCTTCCCGGCTCCCGGCCGGCGGCGCGCGCCCGTTTCCGCGCGACCTTCACTTACCTGAGAACGACGGGCGGCGCCCCTCCCGGAAGCTCGCGATTCCCTCGGCCCGGTCGCCGGTGGTCTGCAGCAGGACGTAGAGGTCGCCCTCGAGCCGCAGGCCCTCCGAGAGCGGCAGGTCGAGCGCGGCCGACGCCGCCTCCTTCGCGAGGCGCTGGGCGACCGGGCCCCGCGCGGCGATCCGCGCGGCGAGATCGTCGCCGGCAGCGCGCAGCCTCGCGCGTCGCACGACCCGCTCGACGAGCCCCGCTGCGAGCGCCTCGGACGGGGACAGGCGCTCGCCCAGCAGCAGCATCCGGAGCGCACGCGCGCGACCGACCAGGCGCGGCAGCCGCTGCGTGCCACCCCGCGAGGGAAGCGCGCCCCGCGCGATCTGCCCGAGCCCGAGCGTGGCGTCGTCGGCGCACACGCGGAGATCGCAGGCGAGCGCGAGTTCCAGGCCCTCGTCGAGCACCGCCCCGTGCAGGAGGGCGATCGTCGGCACCCGGAGCGAGGCGATCGCCGCGACGCCGTCGGGCTCGCGTCCCGGGCCCGGCGCCCCCGCGCCGTCACCGGCGCAGAAGTCGCGTCCCGCCGACTCGACCAGGACCGC
>JAFMJW010000368.1 GCA_017853315.1 Alphaproteobacteria bacterium | reverse complement strand
AGCTCGCGCGGCGCAAGGGAGCGCTCGACTCGGGCTCGCTGCCCGGCAAGCTCGCGGACTGCCAGGAGCGCGACCCGAAGCTCTCCGAACTGTTCATCGTCGAGGGCGACTCCGCCGGCGGCTCGGCGAAGCAGGGCCGCGACCGCCGCAACCAGGCGATCCTCCCGCTGCGCGGCAAGATCCTGAACGTCGAGAAGGCGCGCTTCGACAAGATGCTCTCGTCGCAGGAGATCCGCCTGCTCATCACCGCGCTGGGCATGGGCATCGGGCGCGAGGACAAGGACCTCTCGAAGCTCCGCTACCACACTCTCATCATCATGACGGACGCGGACGTCGACGGCAGCCACATCCGCACGCTGCTGCTCACGTTCTTCTACCGGCAGTTCCCCGAGTTGATCGAGAACGGGCACGTCCTGATCGCGCAGCCGCCGCTCTACAAGGTGAAGCGCGGCAAGATGGAGCAGTACCTGCGCGACGAGGCCGCCCTCGACGCGTTCCTCGTCCAGTCGGGCAGCGAGCAGGCCTCGGTGGTCGGGACCGGCGGTTCGGTCGAGCTTTCCGGCGAGGCGCTCGGCAACGTGCTGCGGAAGTCGGCGGCCCTCGACCGGGTCCTCGCGATCGCCGAGCGCGGCCGCCGCAACCGCGAGGTCGTCCAGGCCGCGGCGATGGACCCGCGGCTCGGCGCCGGCGCGTTCCGCGACCGCGCGACGATGGAGCAGGTCGCCTCCGGGCTGCGCGAGACGCTCGCGGCGCGCAAGGAAGAGCTCGGGGAGACCACGGTCGCGATCGAGCAGTCGGCGGACCTGCCCTCGCTGGTCGTCCACCTCCGCCGCAACCCGTCGTCTCCGGCCGAGCGAACCGTCCTGGGCTTCGACTTCTGCACCTCGCCGGAGTTCGAGGAGGTGAGGCGGCTCTCGCGCGACCTCTCGGGTGCCGGTCGCGCTCCCTTCACGGTCGTCTCCGGGAATGATCGCATCTCGCTTCCGACGCTGGCCGCGGCCGTCCGCCACGTCATGGCCGGCGCGCGCAAGGGGCTCGAGATCCAGCGGTACAAGGGTCTCGGCGAGATGAACCCGGAGCAGCTCTGGGCGACCACGATGGACCCGGAGAAGCGGACGCTGCTGCAGGTCCGGGTCGAGGACATGCCCGAGGCCGACCACATGTTCTCGATGCTCATGGGCGACGCGGTCGAGCCGCGACGCCGCTTCATCGAGGAGCACGCGCTCAACGTGCGCAACCTCGACGTCTGAGTCGGGCGGACCGACGGAGGAGAGCATGGCCGACCCGACGCCGCGCGTCCCGGTGAGCATCGAGGACGAGATGCGCCAGTCCTACATGGACTACGCGATGAGCGTCATCATCGGGCGCGCGCTCCCCGACGCCCGCGACGGTCTGAAGCCCGTCCACCGCCGCGTGCTCTTCGCGATGAACGAGCTCGGGGTCGACTGGAACAAGGCCTACAAGAAATCCGCCCGCATCGTCGGCGACGTGATCGGCAAGTACCACCCGCACGGCGACAACGCCGTCTACGACACGATCGTCCGCCTCGCCCAGGATTTCTCGATGCGCTACCCGCTCGTCGACGGGCAGGGCAATTTCGGCTCGATCGACGGCGACTCGCCCGCGGCGATGCGCTACACGGAGATCCGGCTGGCCCGGATCGCGAGCGAGCTGCTCGAGGAGATCGACCGCGAGACCGTCGACTTCGCGCCGAACTACGACGACAGCGAGCGCGAGCCCACCGTCCTCCCGGCGAAGATCCCGAACCTGCTGCTGAACGGCGCGGCCGGCATCGCGGTCGGCATGGCGACGAACGTCCCGCCGCACAACCTGCGCGAGCTGGTCGACGGCTGCGTCGCCCTGATCGACGACCCGTCGCTCGGCCCGCTCGACCTGATGAAGTACATCCCCGGGCCCGACTTCCCGACCGGGGCGTTCATCTGCGGCACGAGCGCGATCCGCGAGGCGTACGCGACGGGCCGCGGGATCCTCCAGATGAGGGCGGCGGCCGAGATCGAGGAGAACGAGAAGACCGGGCGCGCGCGGATCGTCGTCGACGCGATCCCCTACCAGGTGAACAAGGCGCGACTCATCGAGCGCATCGCCGAGCTGGTCAACGAGAAGAAGATCGAGGGCATCTCCGACCTGCGCGACGAGTCCGACCGCACGGGCATGCGGATCGTGATCGAGCTGAAGCGCGACGCGGCCGCCCAGGTCGTGCTGAACCAGCTCTACAAGCTCACACCGATGCAGGAGTCGTTCGGCGTGAACCTGCTCGCGATCGTCGAGGGGCGCCCGAAGCTTCTGAACCTGCGCGACGCGATCGCGGTGTTCCTCGATCACCGCCGCGAGGTCGTGACCCGCCGGACGGTCTTCGACCTTCGCAAGGCCGAGGACCGCCTCCACATCCTCGAGGGCCTGCGCATCGCGCTCGACAACCTCGACGCGGTGATCGCCCTCATCCGGGCCTCGGCCAACCCGGCGGAGGCGCGCGACGGGCTGATGGCGACCTTCGGGCTCTCCGAGGCTCAGGCCCAGGCGATCCTCGACATGCGCCTCCAGCGGCTCACGAACCTCGAGCGCGACAAGATCCTCGCCGAGCACCGCGAGACCAGCGAGCTGATCGCGCGCCTCAAGTCGATCCTCTCCGACGCCAGGGAAGTCGACGCGCTCATCCGCGCGGAGCTCCTCGAGATGAAGGAGAAGTACGGCGACGAGCGCCGCACGACGATCGTCGAGCTCGAGGGCGAGATCTCCTACGAGGACACGGTGAAGCGCGAGGACATGGCGGTGACCGTGTCCCACGCCGGCTACATCAAGCGGATCGGGACGTCCGAGTACCGGGCCCAGGGTCGCGGTGGTCGT
>JAFMJW010000098.1 GCA_017853315.1 Alphaproteobacteria bacterium | reverse complement strand
CGCGACACGGCCGGCTCCGCGATCGCGGGCCGGGTCGTCGGCGTGGTCGACGGCGACACGCTCACGATCCTCGACGGGTCGCAGCACCAGCACCGGATCCGGCTCGGAGGCGTGGACACGCCCGAGCGCGGCCAGCCCTACGGAAAGGTCGCGAAGTCGAACCTCTCCTCGCTCGCCTTCGGACGCGAGGCGACCGCAGACTGCGGCAAGGCCGATCGCTGGGGACGCCTCGTCTGCAGGGTGAGCGTCGACGGTCGCGACGTCGGTCTCGCGCAGGTCGAGCGCGGGCTCGGATGGCACTACAAGAAGTACGAGCGCGAGCAGTCGCCCGCGGACCGCGTCGCCTACGCGGAGGCCGAGGACGAGGCTCGCCGCGCGCGGCGCGGGCTGTGGGCGGATCCCTCGCCGGTCGCACCCTGGGAGTGGCGACACCCGAAGACGGCCCGGTTTGGCCCGATCCCGCGCCGCATCGACCGCGGCGAGCCGCCCGTGGAGGACGCGGCACGCTGACGCCTTGACGCGGCCCTCGCGGCTGCACCAAGGTCTCGTCCGTGCGCTCCCCGCGACCGCTCCCCGCGCTCCTCGTTCTCGTCCTCGCCGCCGCGTTCGCGTTGCCGTCCTGCGGCGCGCAGGACGGCGGCCCGATCGGCACGGGAGCGATCCGGATCGGCGCGATCTACTCGCTCTCGGGCGACCAGGCGTCGCTCGACGAGCCGTCGCTGCGCGGCGCCGAACTCGCCGTCGAGGAGATCAACGCCGCGGGCGGCCTGCTCGGCCGTCCGGTCGCGCTCGAACGAGCCGACGCCATGTCGCAGGCGGCCGTGGTCGCCGGGCAGGCCCGCCGGCTGTACGACGTGCTCGGCCTGCCGGTCGTCGTGGGTCTCTCGGACACGAACCTCGCGGCCCCGGTCGCCCGGCTCGCCGAGTCGCTCGGGCGAGTCTTCGTCACCTCCGGCGCGACGGGTCCTCAGCTCGTCGAGGAGGCTCCGGCCTCGACCTTCCTCGCCTGCTTCTCCGACCTCTCGCAGGCGGCGGCCGCGGCCGACTTCGCGCGCGACTCGCTCGGCGTCTCCACCGCCACGCTCCTCGTCGACCAGGGATCCGACTACGCCTCGAACCTCGAGCAGGGCTTCCGCACCGAGTTCGAGGCCCGCGGCGGCCGCGTGATCGCCCGCGTGGCGTTCCCCGGCGGCTCCCTCGACACCGCTTCGGTCGCCGCCGCGGCCATTCGCACCGGCGCGGACACGTTCTACGTCGCGGCGATGCCCGACGAGGCGGCCGAGCTCGTCGCCGCACTCGGCGCCGCGGGATCGACCGCGCCGATCCTGGGTGGAGACGCCTTCGACTCGCCGGTCGTGACCGGGCTACCGGCCGCGACGACGCGCGCGACCTGGTACACGACGCACGCGTTCCTGCCGCCGCCGCCGGTCGACGAGCGCGTCGCGGACTTCGACGCCGCATGGGAAGCGCGCTACGGATCCCCGCCGACCAGCGCCTTCGCGGCGCTCGGCTACGACGCGATCGGACTCGTCGCGAAGGCGGTGAGGTCGGCCGGCTCGACCGAGCCCGGCGCGCTGCGCGCGGCCCTCGAGTCGATCCGCGACTACCCGGGCGTGACGGGCTCGATCTCCTACGACGCGCGCCGGCACGTTCCGCGCAAGGACGTGACGATCGTCGGCTTCGAGGGCGGCGTGCCGCGACAGGCGGCGGTCGTGCGGCCCTGAGGCGTCGGGGTCCGCCGAGGCACCCGCGCGTCGACGCCCCGGTCCGGTTCGCGTCCTAGGCGGCCGGGGCGCCGAACAGGAAGACCGCGCACAGCACGACGTCGACCGCGAGCCCCAGCGCCGCCGCCGGCAGCACGCCGCGCTCGACCGCCGCCGACCCGAGCTTCGCCGCGACGCCGCCCGCGAACACGCCGGCTCCGGCGAGCCATGCTCCGCGTGCGCCCGAGAGCAGGCAGGCGAGCCCGAGCCCGACGAACACGCCGCCGAAGACCGCGCGCAGCTCGCTGCGCCCGAGCGGGCCGTCGGCCACGAGACCGACCTGCGCGCCGAAGCGCACGGGTTCGACGAGCGCGGCGAGCCCCATCGCGATCGAGAGGACCGGGCCCGCCGCCGTCGCGACGGTCATGCGTCCTCCCCGACCAGCCCGGCCCCGCGCAGCGCCTTCCAGGTCGTGAAGCCGCCCGAGAGGTTCGATGCGCGCACGCCGTGCTGGCGCAGGAAGCGCGTCGCGTAGTAGCCGCGCTGGCCGACCTGGCAGTAGACGGTCACGTCGCGATCGCGCGGCAATTCCTCGTGACGGCCTCGCAGCTGCGAGAGCGGCAGGTTGACCGCACCGCGCAGGTGGCTTGCCTCGAACTCCTGCGGCTCGCGCACGTCGACGAGCAGACCCGCGTCGAGCTTCTCCCAGTCGGCGAGCGGCATGTCGCCGTCGAGGTGGTTGGTCGCGATCATCCCGGCGAGGTTCACCGGGTCCTTCGCCGCGCCGAACTGCGGCGCGTAGCAGAGCTCGGCCTCGGCGAGGTCGCGCACCGTGCCGCCCATCTGGATCATGGTCGCGATCACGTCGATGCGCTTGTCGACGCCTTCGAGCCCCACGGCCTGCGCGCCGAGCACGCGACCGTCGGGCACCGAGAAGAGCAGCTTCAGGTGGATCGGGGTGGCACCCGGGTAGTAGCCGGCATGGTGGCCCGGGTGGAGCCAAACCTTCTGGAACGCGGTCACGCCCGCGCGACGGAGCCCCTTCTCGCTCGCACCCGTCGAGGCCACGGTGAGCCCGAGCACGCCGACGACCGCCGTCGCCTGCACGCCGCGGAACTCCCGCGACCGGCCCGCGATCGACTCCGCGGCGAGGCGCCCCTGGCGGTTCGCCGGACCGGCGAGCGGCAGCACGACCTCCTGCCCCGTGACGACGTCGTGGACTTCGACCGCGTCGCCCATCGCCCAGATCGCGGGATCCGCGGTGCGCATGTGCGCATCCACGACGATCCCGCCGCGCGGCCCGACTTCCAGCCCGGCTCCCCGGGCGAGCGCCGTCTCGGGGCGCACGCCGATCGACAGGATGACGAGGTCGGCCGCGTGTCGCGCACCGGACTCGGTCACGGCGACGATGCGCTCGCCCTCGGGCTCGAAGCGCGCGAGACCGTCGCCGAGCAGCACCTCGACGCCGCGTGCGACGAGATGCTCGCGCACCGGCTCGGCCATCTCGGGGTCGACCGGCGGCATGACCTGCGGCAGCTTCTCGAGCACCGCGACCGAGAGCCCGCGGTGGACCAGGTTCTCCGCCATCTCGAGCCCGATGAAGCCGCCGCCGACGACGAGCGCACGTTTCGGCCTCCGCTCCTCGATCCAGGTCCGGATCCGAACGCTGTCCGGGATGGTCCGCACGGCGAAGATGCCGGGCAGGTCGATCCCGGGCATCTCGGGCCGGATCGGCGCCGCCCCGGGCGAGAGCACGAGCGCGTCGTAGGCTTCGTCGCGCTCCGTTCCCGCCTCGAGGTCCCGCACGCGGATCGTCCGCTTCGCCCGGTCGATCGACAGCACGTCGTGGCGGGTGCGGACCCCGATGTCGAAGCGCTCGCGGAAGAGCCCCGAGGTCGCGACCAGCAGGCGCTTCTCCTCGGTGATGACGTCGCCGACGAAGTACGGCAGGCCGCAGTTCGCGAACGAGACGTGCGGACCGCGGTCGAAGACCACGATCTCCGCGGACTCGTCGAGACGACGCAGTCGGGCCGCGCAGGAGGCACCGCCGGCGACGCCGCCGACGATCAGGACGCGCTTTGCCATGGTTTCCTCCGGGGTTGCCACCGTCGCCTCGCATGCGGCGGCCGCGGCGTGCACCCGGGCACCGGGCCCGGGCCGGCGCATCGCGAGGACGGCGGGCGGCGATCGTGGACGGGGGGCGGCGCGGCGCAGCGCCACCCCCCGCGAACCGCTCAGGCCGCGATCGTCGCCGCGGCGTTCGAGAGCACGACCTTGTCGCGCTCCTTCACCTTCGACTGGAGCACGATGCGGGTCGGGCTCTCCTTCCACATCTCGGTGACGATCGTCTCGCCCGGGTAGACCTCGCCGGAGAAGCGGACCTCGAAGTCCCGGAGCTTCGTCGGGTCGCCGCCGCAGAAGGTGTGGACGATCGCGCGGCCGGCGTGGCCGAAGGTGCACAGGCCGTGGAGGATCGGCTTCGAGTAGCCACCGATCGCGGCCATCTGCGGGTCGGCGTGCAGCGGGTTCATGTCGCCCGAGAGGCGATAGAGCAGCGCCTGCCAGTCCTGGGTCGGCATCTCGACCACCGCGTCGGGCTCGCGCTCCGGCGGGACGTTCTTCTTTCCCGACGGTCCGCGGTCGCCGCCGAAGCCGCCCTCGCCCTTCACGAAGGTCGTGAAGACGTTGCGGAAGACGAGGTTGCCCTTCTCGTCGCGGGACTCGACGTCGATCACCATGACGGCGCCCGAGCCCTTGTCGTAGATCGCGGAGATCTTCGGCGTGCTCGTGATCTTGCCGCGGGTCGGGATCGGGCCGGGCACCTCGATGCGCTGCTCGCCGTGCACGATCATCATCGGGTTCACCTGCATGACCGAGCCCATCGAGAACATCGACGAGAAGGCCGGGATGACGGCGAACGTCGGCAGGACCTTCAGGTCCGCGCCCTCGTAGACGAACGGTAGCGACGTCTCTCCCACGCCGAGCGCATAGAGCATGACGTCCTTCTCGGACCACTCGGCCTTGCCCACGTCGAGGGTCTTGCCCACGTAACTGGTGTCGATCGGCATCTCTTCGGACCTCCGCTTGCGATGTCGGGTGAAGCCTCCTTCTTGCCCTTCGACCGGGTCTACGCAAGTGTCCGGGCATGGCGCAGGGATCCAACCACGCGGTGCTCTCGGTCATCGGCCGGGACCAGAAGGGCGTCGTCGCCCGCATCTCGACCCACCTCGCGGGCCAGTCGGTCAACATCGAGGACATCTCCCAGCGCGTCGTCGAGGGGCTCTTCGTCATGACGATGCGGATCGACGTGGGCGACATGACGGTCTCGCTCGACGAGCTCGTGATGGGACTCAAGCGCATCGGCGAGGAACTCGGCATGGAGACCTCGCTGCGGCTGCTCTCCGAGCGCCCGCGTCGCCGGGTCGCGATCCTCGTGAGCAAGGAGCCGCACTGCCTCGAGACGCTCCTGCGCGACCGCGATCGCGGGCTCATCCCCGCCGACTTCGCAGCCGTGCTCTCGAACCACGAGTCGCTTCGGCCGATCGCCGAGCGCGCGGGACTGCCGTTCCGCTGGGCTCCGTCGACCGACAAGGCGGCCCACTTCTCCTTCGTGCGGTCCGAGCTCGATGCGCTGAAACCGGACCTCGTCGTGCTCGCGCGCTACATGCAGGTGCTGCCGCCCGAGATCGTCTCCCGCTGGCCGAGCCGGATCATCAACATCCACCCCTCGCTCCTGCCCTACCATCCCGGCGCGAACGCCTACCGGCAGGCCTGGGAAGAGGGCGTGCGGGTGTCGGGCTGCACCGCGCACTTCGTGACCGAGCAGCTCGACCAGGGGCCGGTCATCCTGCAGGACGTCTTCACGATCCGGGTCGGCGAGGACACGCTCGACGACGTCAAGCGCGAGGGCATGGCGCTCGAGGGCGAGGTGCTCTCGAAGGCGGTGCAGCTCTTCGTCACCGACCAGCTGCTGGTGAAGGACCGCAAGGTGATCTTCCGCCCCGGCATGGGCGCCGGCACGGCCTGAGTTCGCGGCGTCCGCCGGGGGCGCGCCCGGGACGCCGGACACGCCGGGGCGAGGCGACGTCGGCCCGACGGATCGCGAGGCCCGCGAGGCGCGTTCAGAGCAGCGCGAGCTGCTTCGGGCGACCGATCGCCTCGCCGAACGAACCGCCGCTCTCGGCGAAGATCGCGTCGGCGACCGGCTCGAGTACCCGCGTGACGTAGTGCTCGCGGTCGATGCGTTCGGGCAGCGGGCGGCCGGGCAGGACCGGCTCGGGCCCCGACCGCGTCACGACCCAGCGGACCACGCCGCCGCGCGTGCCGCCGGCCTTGCGAGCGGCCTGGACGTGAGGGGGCGCCGAGGCGTAGCCGTCGAGCGATCCCTTGCGGACGCGCTTCGCGTAGACGAGCTCGTCGTCGAGCTCGCCGGCGCGCACGCGAGCGACGACCTCGCCGACGAAGGGCGCCGGATCGCGGTCGGTGAAGATCCGCTCGAGCATGCCTTCCTGCAGGCGGCGCGCCACCGCGGGCCAGTCGCGCCGCACCGACTCGAGACCGACCACGAGCAGGCGGCCGTCGACCCACCCCGCGTAGCGCTTCTTGCTGCCGCCCGCGCCGCCGCGCACGCGCGGCAGGAAGAAGCGTGCGAGCACGTGCTCGAGCTCGAGGACGAGCCGGGGTTCGACGCCGAACCCGGAGCGGATGCGCTCGACGATCGCCTGCTCGACGCGGACGCGCAGCGCTTCGGCCTCGGCCGTCGCCCCGACGCCCGGCTCCCCGCCGCGCAGCCGGACGAACACCGAGTCGGTGTCTCCGTAGAGGACGTCGTAGCCGCAGCCCTCGATCGCCTCGCGCGTCCACGACAGCGTCTGCTGGCCGAAGCCGGTGATCGCGTTGGCGATCTCCGGGTCGAAGAAGCGGCAGGCCGCGGCGCCGAGGACACCGAACATCGCGTTCATCATGATCTTGATCGCCTGGTCCGCGTGGCGGTCGCCGCGGGACCGCGCCGCGTCGCGGCTCGCGAGGAAGTGCTCGACGATCCCGGGCAGGATGCCGCCTTCGCGGGCGAAACGCGCCCCGTTGGGCGCCTCGATCGCGTCGGTCCCGGGCGAGGCCGCGGCGCGCGCATGCGCGAGCGGGTCGAGCTGGAAGGTCCGGATCAGGCTCGGGTAGAGGCTCTTGAAGTCGTAGACGGCGACGTCGCGGAACAGGCCCGGGCGCGGCTCGAGCACGGCCCCTCCCTGGACGACGGCGTCGGTCCGGTCGGCGCGCACGTTCGGCGCGACGACCCCGCGGCGGTGCAGCTCCGGCAGGTAGAGGAGGTCGAACGACGCGATGCTCGCACCGACCCGGTCGAGCTGCATGCCCGAGAGCCGGCTGCGCTCGACCGCGAGGTCGAGCAACCCCTCGGCGGCGAGGATCTCGCCGACCAGCCGCGCGTCCTCGAGGTTGTAGGCGACGAGCGCGCGCGGGTCCTCGCGGCGCAGGCGCTGGATCTCGGCCGAGGCGTCGGGGACGTCCGCGTCGATGCGCTTGCCGCGGCCGAGCACGGCGCGCGCGACCGTGTCGAGGCGGTAGTCGGGCAGGCGCATCGCGTCGCGGACGAGCCCGATGCCGTCGAGCACCATGCGCCCGGGGATCTCGACGCGGGAGGAGCGGGTGTAGCCGGAGTCCTGCTCGAAGCGCGGCGCCCCGGGCTCGCGGCCGAGGTCGAGCGCCACGCGCAGACGCGCGGCGCGGCGGGCGAGCACGCGCAGGTCGAAGTCGACCACGTTCCAGCCGAGGATCACGTCGGGGTCGAGCCGGCGCACGGCGAGCACGAGGGCCCGCAGCAGCTCGCGTTCGTCGGCGTGCACGACGGCGCCCTCGACCGGCACCGGGGAGAGCAGGTGCACCTCCTCGACGCCGCAGCCGACCAGCGAGATCGCGAAGACCTCGCTCGCGTCGGGGGTCGTCTCGATGTCGAGCGAGAGCGTGCGCGACTCGAAGCGCACGTCGGCCGGCGAGAGCCGCGGGTTGCGGAAGACCAGCAGGTCGGGGTCGTCGGGCGAGACGACCGAGCGCCCCTCGATCTCGACGCCGGCGCGCAGCCCGCGCTCGACGAGGAAGCGGTAGGCGTGCCGCAGGTCGGCCTCGAAGGTCGGGATCCCGGCGTCCTCGAGGCGAGCCCGCAGCCGCGGCAGCGAGCCGGGATCCGTCGGTCGGACCCTCGCGACCGGCAGGCCGGCGAGGTCCCGGCGCCCGTCGACCTCGACCGTGATCGCGGCCTCCTCGCGCAGGCGGTCCACGTCGGAGGCACGGACGTAGAGAAACGGGCGGAAGCGGTCGTCCTCGACGAGGAAGGCCTTGCCCGACTCGAGCCGGCCGAACAGGCGGACCAGCGCCCGCCCCTCCCCGCCCTGCCACGTCGGCTGGAGGATGAAGCCGCGCTCCGCCGTCCGCGAAACCGCGGGGATCTCCGGCCGGGCGCTCAGAACCCGAGGATCTCCTTGCGCAGGCTCGGCGTCGGGGTCGGGCCGACGATCGGCTCGGAGATCTCGACCGTCTGGATGAGCAGGCGCTGCGGCGAGAAGGCGACGTAGCCGACGATCCGGATGTACTGGTTCGGCTTCGCCGCCGAGATCTGGTCGAGGATCGCCTGGTCGCCGTTCCAGATGAAGTTCGGGTGAAGCGGCATCACCTGCTCGAGGATCTCCGAGCCCATCGGGCCGCCCGCCGACAGGGAGACGATGTCGGTCAGCAGGAACCGGTGCGTGTTGCGCGCGCTCCCGACGTTGACCTCGAGATTCGCCCACGGCCGGACCTGGGCAGGGTCGGCGTCGAGGAAGCCCTCGATGCGGAGCTGGATCTGCTGCGGGAAACCCCGGATCCCGACGAGCCCGGGCACGAGCAGGATCAGCAGGGCGACCAGGCTCCGGCGCATCCCCGTGACGCTACGCGTCCCGAACTCGGCCCGCAACGAGGCCTCGGAGCCGCGCTGCATCCGGGGGGTCCTGATCGAACGTTGATCGGCGAACTCGACCATCCGTCGCGCGCCATCGACTCGGGGCATCCCGGCGATGCGTCGCTCGTGCACTCCCCGCTCGCTGCGGACGCAGCAGGCCCGATCGGGGCCCGGCCACCCTCTTGAAGACCTTTGCTTCCATTGACCGCGTCAGGCAGATTCGATAGCGGACGCTCGATCGACCTTCGCCGCGAAATGAGGACCTCCAGGTTCCCGCTCGGCGTGCCGGCGGAGAAAGACGGTCCCTGGGGGCGCGGGGAGGGGAATCCGGGGCGATGGCCAAGGACGAGTCGCAGATCAGCCGGCAGGCACGGTGGCAGCGCAAGCACCGTGCGATGGGGCTCTGCGTCCTCTGCAGCAAGCCCGCGTTCAAGGGCTGGCGCTGCCGCAAGCACTACGAGCAGCACAAGATCACGATGCGGCTGCGCTACATCCCGAAGGTGCGCGGCCGCTACAACGTGGGCGGCATCGCGCAGACGCCTCCCGGGGTGCGGACCGCGACCCGGACCAGGCTCGCGGCCGCGGCCGGAGTCGCCGACGGGACCACGGCCTCTCGCGCCGACGGGTCGCGGCGGGCGAAGGCAGTCCCGGCGAAACCCCGTTCCGGCGTCGCGACGGCGGGTGCGCGGATCGCCCGCGGCGTCGCATCGAGTGCGCCGAACGGCGCCGCCGCGTCGTCCGGCGCCGCCAAGGCCGCCGCGCGCCGCAAGCGGGTCCTGCCCGGCAAGGCGACGACCGCGGGCGCCGCGCGGCCACGCCGCAGCACGAACGGCTCCGCGGGCTCGGGAGCGGATCGCCGCAACGGAAGCTAGTCTCCCGCCCCATGGCGAAGACGATGCGTGCGGCCCGCGGCCGCGAACCCGGCCGGATCGACGTCGAGGAAGTGCCGATCCCCGAGCCCGGCGAGGGCGAGGTGCTGCTGCGCGTGAACCGCTGCGGCATCTGCGGCTCCGACCTCCACTGGTGGCACGGCGGCATCCCGGTGCCCGGCGTGTGCCCGGGGCACGAGATCGCGGCGACGGTCGCGGAGACCGGGCGCGGCGTCTCGGGCGTCAAGGCCGGCGACCGGGTCACGGTCGAGGGCATCCGCACCTGCGGCCGCTGCGAGTACTGCCGGAGCAGCGACTACGAGCTCTGCCGCAACCTCGGCATGATCGGCATGACGATCCCGGGCGGCTTCGCCGACTACCTCGTGACGACCGAGCGGCACCTCTTCGCGGTGCCCTCGGCGATCGACGACGAGACGGCGCAGCTCACCGAGCCTCTCGCCGTCTCGATCCACGCGGTGCGACTCGCCGGGCTCTCGCTCGGACAGCGCGTGCTCGTGCTCGGTGCCGGGACGATCGGGCTCACGGCGATCGTCGCCGCGCGACGCGGAGGCGCGGGCGAGATCCTCGCGACGGCGCGGCGGCCCCACCAGCGCGCGGCCGCGCTCGCGCTCGGCGCCACGAAGGTGTTCGACCCGACCGACGGCGAACTCGTGTCGTACTGCTTCGAGCACCCGGTCGACGTCGTCGTCGAGACGGTCGGCGACGCGAACTCGAGCCTGAACGACGCGATCGCCTGCGTGCGGCCGGGCGGCACGGTCGCGGTCCTCGGCGTGTTCACCCAGGCCCCGATGCTGAACGCGCTCTTCCTCATGATGAAGGAGGTCCGGGTCGTCGGCTCGATGTGCTACGGACGGCGCGACGGTCGGGCGGACTTCGACCTGGCGCTCGACGTCCTCGCGAGCGAGGGGGACACGCTTCGCCGGACCATGGTCACCCACCGCTTTCCCCTCGACCGACTCGCCGAGGGGTTTGCCGCCGCGAACGACAAGTCGAGCGGCTCCATCAAGGTCAGCATCTCGGCCTCGTGACGCGCCCCGAGCCCCCCCAGGACCGCCTTCCTGCCGCCCCGGGGGGCTGGCGCCGCAAGGTCCCGTGGGGCCCGGCGTCGGTTGGAGGTCGATGGCTCTCGCGACCTGCAGGATCGAGGACGACGACCCTCCTGCCCCGCCCCGGCACCCGGCCGGCCGCACCCCGCTCGGGGTCGCACCGGTGAGTCGTCGTGCCGGCGGCCCCGTGGCCGGAGTTCCCGTCGACGGATCCTCGGGCGACGACCCGCGGGACGGCGACGACGACCTCGACGCGGGCGACGCCGCCGATCTCGACGACGCCGGCGAGGACCTCTCCGGCGTCGAGGAACTCGCCGACGACGCGGCCGCACCCGTGCCGTCCGAGGCCTGGCTGCGCGGGCAGGACTTCGTCGCCGACTGCATCGCCGGCGTCGGCGGCACGCGCGAGCGCTTCGTCCGCGAGTACGGGGCGCTGGTGCGCTACGCGGTCGCCCGCGTGCTGCGCGCAAAGGAGCCCGCGCTCCTCGCCTCGGACCTCGACGACGTCGTGCAGGCCGTCCTGCTGTCGTTCTTCGACCGCGACTGCCGCCGGCTCAAGATGTACGAGGGCCGCAACCAGGCCTCGTTCGCGACCTTCGTCCGGATCTGCGCGACGCGCCAGGCGCTCGACCACCTGCGGACGCTCCGGCGTCGGCCCAGGATCGCCGCCGAGGATCCGCGCGACGAGCGCGACGAAGGGCGCCTCGCCGACGCGGTCGAGCCGGGCCCGGGCCCCGAGGAGCAGGCGCAGGTCGCCCAGCGCCTCGACCGCCTGCGGGCGGCCGTGGCCTCGCTCTCGCCCCGCGAGCGGCTCGTGGTCCGGCTCGCCTTCGTCGAGGGGCGGGACGCCCCCGAGGTCGCGTCCGTGCTCGGCGTGAGCGACAATGCCGTCCACGTCCTGAAGTCCCGCGTGAAGTCGAAACTGAAGGAACTCGTGGGACCGGAGACTCTCGACGATGAGTGACCCCCGCAACGATCGAACCACCGGGCGCGAACTCCTGCGCCTCGCCCTCGAGACGGGCGAGGGGAGCCTGCGCGCGGCGGGGCACCCCGACGAGAACCGGCTCGCGCTCTACCTGTCCCGCGAGCTCTCCGACGAGGCCGCCGCGCAGATCGAGCGCCACGCGGCCGCGTGCGACGAGTGCGCCGAGGTGCTGGCCTTCGCGGCCGTCGACGAGAGCGCGGCGAGCGGCGTCCCGACCGGTGCGACGGCGGCGGCGACGGCCCGGTCCGCGGCCGCCGAGGAGTCGCGTGCAGCCCTGCGCGTCGTCTCCTCGAAGCGCGCACCCTCGGCCGGTACCGGCGCCGACGCCGGCGTCGGCCCTCGCGAAGCCTCGCGTCGTCCGTCGGGCATCTCCCGGGAGGCGACGGACCGACGCGCCCCGCAGCCGCGCCGGAGCCGCTTCCGCGCGGCGGCCGCGATCACGCTCTTCCTGCTCGCGGGCGGCGTCGCCACCGCGGGCTGGCTCGCGCTGCGCTGGGCCGGCCCGGTGGTCGCGAACAAGTCTTCGGACGCCCTGCAGCGCAAGGTCTCGACCGACGGACTCTCCTTCGCCATCTCGGGCGGCCCGGGGTTGCGCCTCGACGACCTCCGGATCGCGGACGACCCGCGCTTCTCCGCGGGCGACTTCGCGACGGCGTCCGAAGCCTCGCTCCACGTCGACCCGGCCGAACTCCTGCGCGGCCGACTGCGCGGCAGCGTCTCGGTCTCGGGCCTCGTGCTGCGCCTGGTGCGCAACGCCGACGGGGTCTGGAACGTGGAGACGATCGGCGGCGAGCGCATCGCCGCAGGCCGCGACGACGACGAGGATGCCGACGGCTCCGGCGGCGGGGGCACCGCCCCCGTCGCGCCCGGGACGATTCCGCCCGGCGCCGGCAACGGCCGGCTGCGCCTCGACCGGGCGGGGCTCTCGAACGGCAAGCTGCTGATCGAAGACCTGGGCCGCGGCACCGAGCTCGTCGTCGACCGCCTGGAACTCGTGGCCGACAGCCCCGAGGCCGCGAAGCCCGCGACGATCGCGCTCTCGGGCCACGTCGGCGAGAGCGGCAAGCTCGAGGTGTCCGGCACCATGGGGCCGTTCCTGCGCGGCGTTCCGGCGAGCTACGACCTCTCGCAGGTGGTCCTCGAGCGGGTACCCGCCTACTCGGTTCCCTTCGTGCCTGCCGCCGTGTCCGGCGACCTCTCGTTCCGCGGCAGGCTCTCGAGCAGCGGCAAGCGCACGAAGCCGATCCTCGA
>JAFMJW010000367.1 GCA_017853315.1 Alphaproteobacteria bacterium | reverse complement strand
AGCACCGTGCCCCACGGGTCGACGATCGCCGAGTGCCCGTAGTCGAGGTGCCCGTGCGGCGTCGGGCCCCACTGGTTCGGTGCCAGCACGTAGCACTGGTTCTCGATCGCGCGCGCCCGCAGCAGCACCTCCCAGTGGGCGGCGCCGGTCGGAAAAGTGAAGGCCGACGGGATGCAGAGCACCTGCGCGCCGGCGCGACCGAGCGCCCGGTAGAGTTCCGGGAAGCGCAGGTCGTAGCAGACGCTCAACCCGAGCCGCGCGACCTCGGCATCGACGCAGACGACCTCCTCGCCGGCCGCGCGCCGCTCCGACTCGCGCGACTCGACGCGTCCGGGGATCGAGACGTCGAAGAGGTGGATCTTGCGGTAGGAGGCGAGGAGCGCGCCGTCCTCGCCCACGACGACGCTCGTGTTGCCCGGCAACTCGCCCTCGGCGGCGGGACGCTCGAGGATCGAGCCGCCGACGATCGTCAGGCGGTGGCGGCGCGCGAGCGTCGCGAGCAGCGCCACGGTCGGGCCGTCCAGCGGCTCCCAGGCCTCCGCGTCCCCCTCGCCGGGGCCGCGCCACGAGAAGTTCTCCGGCAGGGCGACCAGCCGCGCACCGCGCCGGGCCGCCTCGACCACCAGCGCCTCGGCGAGCGCGAGGTTCGCCGCCTTGTCGGCGCCCGCCCGCATCTGCACGCAGGCGGCGAGGAACGGCTCGCGATGCGCCGACATGCGACCCGGCTATCCCGCACGGTCTGACCCCGCAACCGCGGGGTCAGACCTCCTCGAGCACCTTCTGCCAGGACAGGGCCCGCACCCCGGGCGCGACCGCCTGCATCCTGGTCCCGCCCGCGGGCGCCTCGTGAGCGATGAACATCGCGACGCGCCCGGGTCGCGCACGGCCCATGGCCTCGGCGAGCCGCTTCATCGGTACGGCCATCGCCGGCGTCACGGTGCTCCCCGCCTTGCACTCGATCATCGTGACGGATCCGCCGCGTCCCGGCACCAGGAAGTCGACCTCGAGCCCCTGCTGGTCCCGGAAGTACCAGATCTCGCGCCGAAGCCCCGCGGCGAGCTGCTTCTTCGCGATCTCCGCGGCGACGAAGCCTTCGAAGAGCGCACCGCGAAACGGCGAGCGCGCGAGGTCGGCCGCCGTCTCGACCCCGAGGAGGTGGCAGGCGAGGCCGGAGTCGGCGACGTAGACCTTGGGCGACTTGACGAGTCGCTTCCCGAGATTCTCGTAGAAGGGCGGCACGATCAGGACTTGTCCGGTCGCCTCGAGCACGCCGAGCCACTGGGTGATCGTCGGCACGCTCACGCCGAGCGGGGCGGCGAGGTCGGTCCGGTTCAGCACCTGCCCGTGACGGCTCGCGACCAGCGCGAGAAAGCGGCGGAACGTGGACAGGTCCTTCACGGCGGTGACGGCGCGTACGTCCCGTTCCAGGTAGGTCTGCAGGTAGGATCGGAACCAGAGGGAAGCCGCTCGGGGGCGCGCCACGACCTCCGGGTACCCGCCGCGCAGGAGCGTGACCTTCGCCGTCTCGCGCGACGACAGCGGCAGCAACTGCAGGATCGCGGCCCGACCCGCCATCGACTCGGTCACCCCGCGCATGAGCGGTGATTCCTGCGACCCGGTGAGCACCCACTGGCCGGTCCGTCGCGGCCGCCGATCGATGCGCGCACGCACGAACGCGAACAGCTCGGGGACGTTCTGCACCTCGTCGAGGACGACCGGCGGCTCGAGTCCGTCGAGGAAGCCCTGGGGATCGGCGCGGACCCGCGCGACGACGTCGGGGTCCTCGAGCAGGACGTACGTGGCATCGGGCAGGAGGTGGCGCAGCAGCCAGGTCTTGCCGGCACGACGGGGGCCGGTCAGGACGACCGCGGGAAAAGCCCGCATCGCCTTGGACACCTGGGCTTCGAGCGCCCGGCGGAGATACCGCATGCTTGAGAATCCTAAAGCACCACTTTAGAAAACTCAAATCGCCCGGGGCGCGGGAGCCGCGGCCCGGGGCCGCTCACTGCAGGACGAGCTTCGCGGCCTTCTCGAGGATCGCCTCGGCGACGTTCTCCGGGTCGGCGTGGTAGGTGCCGCGCAGGATCTCGTCGCGCAGGCGCTCGACGCGTCGGCTCCGCTCCGCCGCGGCCTCTCGTGCAGCCTGCTCCGCTCGCTCGGCTTCCTCGCGCGCGACGCGCCGCCGCGAGGCGGCGGGACAGGCTTCGTTGCTCGTCGCTTCGGACCGGCGCTCCCGTCCGGGAGTCGCCGGCCGCGCGGGCCGCCGGGGTCGTCTCGAGTCCGCCATCGTAGGGCTTCAGCGGTCGCGCCGCCCGAGCCCTTTAGCGCGCGGCGGTCGCGTCAGTCGAAGAGGTCGCCGTTGCCGCGGAGCTCGGTGAGCGCGACGCGCAGACGCGACATCGCCTGGCCATGCAACTGCGATATGCGACCCTCGGTGAGGCGCATCGCGTCCGCGACCTCGCGCATCGTGAGGCCCTCGAAGTAGTAGAGCGACACCGCGAGGCGCTCCTTCTCCGGCAGCGCCTCGATCGCACGCGCGAGCAGCCCGAGGCGCTGCTTGCGGAGCACGAGGCTCGTCGGCGAGCTCTTGCCTTCGTCGGCGAACAGGTCGTCGAGCGTGAGGGCCTCCTCGCCGCGGCCGTGGCCGATCTCGGCCGCCGACAGGAGCGAGGCCGAGACGCAGTCGGCGAGCGTGTCCGAGTAGTCCTTCATGCTCAGGCCGAGCGCGGCGGCGACCTCGTCGGCGCGGGGGCGGCGGCCGAGACGGTTCTCCAGCTCGGAGGTGGCGGACTCGATGTCGTTCGCCCTCTGGCGGACGCTGCGGGGCACCCAGTCGCAGCGGCGCAGGTAGTCGAGGATCGAGCCGCGGATGCGGTACTG
>JAFMJW010000366.1 GCA_017853315.1 Alphaproteobacteria bacterium | reverse complement strand
CCGGGCTCCCACGTCGCGTGCGCGACGGCGAGCAGGGCGCGCGTCGCCGGGTCGTCCGGGGGGCCCGCGACCACGACCTCGGCAGGTCCTCGCAATTCGTCGTCGAGGACCGCGAGCATGTGGGCGGTGCCGAAGGGCTGTCGCGCGAGGAGCGACCCGAAGACCCGGAGGACGTCGCGCGCCGCATCGGCGTAACGCGCGTCGCCCGTCACGCGTCCGAGCCGCTGCAGGGCCTCGGCCGCCGCGGCGTTGCCCGAGGGGAGCGAGGCGTCGAAGGCGGGCTTGGGCCGATCGACGAGCGATTCCTGGTCGCAGGCGGTCAGGAAGAAGCCGCCGTCCCGGTCGTCGTGGAAGCGGTCGAGCAGGGCGTCGGCCAGGCGGCGCGCGCGCGCGAGGTGCGACGGGTCCCCGGTCGCGGCGAACAGGTCGAGGCGAGCCGAGGCGAGGAGCGCGTGATCTTCGAGCGTGGCGTCGTACCGGGCGACGCCCTCGTTCCAGGTGCGCAGGAGGCGTCCGTTCGCCGCGACCAGCTCGCGTTCGAGGAAGGCGTCGGCGCGCAGGGCCGTCTCGAGCAGGTCGGGCCGCCCGAGCACCGTCGCCCCGCGCACGAAGGCCCGGATGGAGAGGGCGTTCCAGGCCACGAGCACCTTGTCGTCCCGCCCGGGAGGCACCCGCTTCGCTCGCGCCGCGAGCAGCTTGCCGCGCGCCGAGGCGAGCAGGCTCGCGGCCTCGGGCTCGCCTCGGCCGAGGTCGCGGGCGATCTCCGCGAGCGACGGGCCTACGTGGAGGATGCTCGCGCGGTGGTCGCGGCCGGGCTCGGCGAAGTTGCCGGCCTCGTCGACGCGGTACCGGCGCGTGAGTACGGCCGCCTCGTCGGGGGTGAGCAGGGCCTCGATCTCGTCCAGGCGCCAGACGTAGAAGCGGCCCTCCTCGCCCTCGCTGTCCGCGTCCTGCGCCGACGCGAATCCGTCCGCGCTGCTCATCTCCCGACGCATCCATTCGAGCGTCGAGACGGCGGTGTCGCGGTGGAGCTCGGAGCCGGTCGCGAGCCAGCCGTCGAGGTAGAGAGGCACGAGCTGCGCGTTGTCGTAGAGCATCTTCTCGAAGTGCGGCACGAGCCACCGGGCGTCGACGGAGTAGCGGTGGAAGCCGCCGGCCAGCTGGTCGTGGACGCCGCCCTCGGCCATGCGATCGAGGGTGAGTCGCACGGCCTCGAGGAATTCGGGGCGCCCGGTCGCGTGGTGCCTGCGGAGGAGAAGGTGGAACACCCCGACGTTCGGGAACTTGGGTGCCGTGCCGATTCCGCCGTTCTCCCGGTCGACGTGGCCGAGCAGCGCCTCGGCACCCCGCGCGACGGTCTCGGGCCGCAGGGCCGCGTCGTCCGGCTCGAAGACCGAGAGCTTTCGCATCGCTTCGAGGATGCGGGCGGAGGACGCGTGGACTTCGTCGCGCTGCTCGCGCCAGGCGGTCGCGAGCGCCTCGAGCACGCGGCCGAAGCCCGGCCTCCCCCAGCGGTCCTCGGGCGGGTAGTAGGTCCCGCCGTAGAATGGCTCTCCCTCGGGGGACAGGAAGACCGTGAGCGGCCACCCGCCGCTTCCGGTCAGCATCTGGACCGCGTTCATGTAGATCGCGTCGAGGTCGGGCCGCTCCTCGCGATCGACCTTGATGCAGACGAAGTCGCGGTTCATGAGGGCTGCGATCGCCTCGTCGTCGAAGGACTCGCGCTCCATGACGTGGCACCAGTGGCAGGCGGAGTAGCCGATCGAGAGCAGGATCGGCTTGTCCTCGCGCTTCGCACGATCGAGCGCCTCGGGCCCCCAGGGGTACCAGTCGACCGGGTTGCGGGCGTGCTGGCGGAGGTAGGGGCTCTGCTCGCGAGCGAGGCGGTTCGGCGGCCGGTGGTGGTCCATCGACCTCGACCGTAGTCGACGGGTGGCCAGGGCCAAGCGCGATCGGGGACGCGGAGGTCAGGACAGCGGGAGCATGTCCTCGTCGGTCGCGTTCAGGACGAGCGCGTTGAAGGCCAGGTCCCAGCGGCCGCGCTCCGCGTAGGCGTCGATCTCCCGACGACGCCACGAGAAGGGTCGCCGGCGGTCCTCCCACAGCTCGAGGGCCAGGCCGTCGGCGTAGCCCCGGATCTTTTCGACCTGCGCGCCCACGAGTGGCTCAGGCGTGCGCGGCCGCGGCGCGCGGCCTGGGCTCGCGGGTGTCGAGGCGGACCTTGGCCCCGGCGAGGCCGCCTTCGAGGCGGACCCGGCCGCTGTTCACGAGGTGCGCGACCGTCGCGACGACCTCCTCGTCGTCGCGAGCGAACTCGCTGACGGCGGTGACGAGTTCCCGGAGCGTGACCTTCGAATTCCCCATGGCGGACCTCCGAAGGGGATCGAGTTGCAAGGTCGGTGCCACCGCCTGCCGGAATCCCGCGCCAGCGGGCCGCCCGGGGAAAAGCGCTTGCTGCGCGCGGTTTTCCCCGGCGGCTGGGCTCGCCCACGGAGCGAGGCGCGGCGGGCGACCGTCGGACTTCGGACGGGGTCACGGTCGGATTCGTGACACCCCCGGGGTCGAAATCGACCGGACGCGTGACGGCTGTCGGGTCGCGGGTCTCGTCGACCTCTCGGGGATCGAGAGGCCGAGATCCGGTCCCGGACTCGCGAGGACGCGGCTCCCCGCGTCGGCCCCGGATCCCGGAAGGGCTCCTGCAGGGCGGGACGGGTCCAGCCGTCGAGGATGTGGCGGGGCAGGCGGTCGCCGTCGGCGACGCGCCCGCCCCGGTCGTGTCAGCTCAGTTCCTTGCTCGAGTAGCCGAGGATGCGGCGGGCGACGATCAGCATGTTGATCTGCTGCGTGCCCTCGAAGATGTCGTTGATCTTCGCGTCGCGCA
>JAFMJW010000097.1 GCA_017853315.1 Alphaproteobacteria bacterium | reverse complement strand
GGCCGCGGAAGGTCGGCTCCGCTTCCGTCCACAACGCCTTCATCGCGCGCACCGACTCGCGGACGAGCGCGCCCCGGCGCGAGAAGTCCGCGCCGACCGCCTCGAACTCCTCCTCGAGCCAGCCCGCGCCGACGCCGAACGAGAAGCGCCCGCCCGAGAGCACGTCGAGCGTGGTCGCCATCCGCGCGACCGCGATCGGGTGTCGCAGCGGCAGGACGTAGACGTTCGTGCCGAGCCGCAGCCGGGAGGTGCGCGCGGCGACCTGCGCCAGCACGATCAGCGGGTCGAGCAGCGGCGTCTCCGGCCGGATGGCGGGCGGCGTGCCGTCTTCCGCGTAGGGGTAGCGGCTGCGGACGGAAGCGGGGAAGACCAGGTGCTCGGGCATCCACACCGACTCGAGGCCCGACTGCTCCGCGACCTCGGCGATCGGCACGAGCTGCTCGTGCCGGAGCATGAAGAGCGGGATGCCGACCTTCACGTCAGCGCGCCCGGACGAGGTCCACCAGCAGCGCGCGCGTGCGGGCGATCGAGGCGCGCGCGTCCCCGTCGGCCGGGAACGGCGCGGCGAGGAAGTCGGTGACGCCGATCGACTGGAGCGCGTCGAGCTGGCCGCGCACCGCGGCCTCGTCGCCGACGATCGCGAGCTGGGCGGGACCCTCGACGCCCTCGCGGTCCATCATCGCCCGGTAGGAGGGCAGCATGCCGTAGACCGAGAAGGCGCGACCGGCCTTCTCGCGCGCGCCCGCGGCGTCGTCGCAGACGGCGATCGGGAGCCCGCAGACGACGCGCGGCGCCGGGCGGCCGGCCTTCGCGGCGGCCTCGGAGATGCTCGGGATCGTGTGCTCGCGCAGCGTGCGCGGCCCGGTCATCCAGGTGATCGTGCCGGCGGCCTCGGTGCCGGCCAGCGCGAGCATCTTCGGCGCGAGCGCCGCGACCAGCAGCGGGGGCGGCGTCGCTCCCGTCACCGACACGTTCGCGTTCACCCGGAACTCGCTGCCCGAGAAGCTGGCGGATCCCTGCTCGAGCAGCGGCCGCAGCACCGAGACGTACTCGCGCATGTGGGTGAAGGGCTTCGCGAAGGACAGCCCGAGCATGCCCTCGATGACCAGCTGGTGGGAGAGCCCGATGCCGAGCGCGAAGCGCCCGCGGCACGCGGCATTCGCCGTGAGCGCCTGCGTCGCCATCGCGGTCGGGTGGCGGGGATAGGTCGGGACGACCGCGGTCCCGAGCTCGATCCGGCTCGTCTCGCGGCCGGCGAGCGCGCACGCCATGATCGCGTCGACGCCGAAGATCTGCGCGAACCAGGCCGAGTCGAAGCCGTCCGCCTCGGCCTGCTTCACCTGCCCGACGAGATCGTCGATCGTGGCCGGGCTGCCCGCGATCTCGCCGATGCCGATGCCGATCTTCATCTTGCCCATGGGATCCTCCGCCGCGCGGCGACGACGTGCCGCCCCGACCCGGCTTCTCTCGCACGCCCGACCGGCCCTGCCAATCGGCCGCGGCGCGCGCGACGCTCAGGCCCCGGAGGCCGGGATCGCACGCAGCGCGGTCGCGAAGGCCTCGGCCGCGCGCGCGTCGAACAGCACGAAGCGGACCTCCCGCAGACGGCCGGGGTCGCGCCGCAACTCGTCGACGGTCGCGCCGATCGCGACCTCCGCCGCCTCGTCGAGCGGGTAGCGGTAGACCCCGGTCGAGATCGCCGGGAACGCGATGCTCGCGAGCCCCTTCTCCCGCGCGACCGCGAGTGCCCGGCGGTGGCACGAGGCGAGCAGCGCCGCGTGGTCGCGCGTCGATCCGTACACGGGGCCGACCGCGTGGACGACCCAGCGCGCGGACAGGAGCCCGCCGCTCGTGACCGCGACCTCGCCCGCCGGAAGCCCGTCCGGCCAGTCGCTCGCGCGCAGGCGCCGGCACTCCTCGAGGATCGCCGGCCCCCCGCGCCGGTGGATCGCGCCGTCCACGCCGCCTCCGCCGAGCAGGCCGGAGTTGGCGGCGTTCACGATCGCGTCGGCGTCGGAGAGCGTGAGGTCGCCCTCCTGCAGGACGATCTCCGCTTCGCCGACGCGTCGACGCCCGACCTCGCGCACGCAGCCGCGCCGCCCGGCTCAGGCCGGGGCGATCTCCACCGGGATGCCGTTCAGCACCGCGTTGCCCGACAGCGGGTCGATCGCGGCCTCGTCGGCGAGCCGGTTCGAGTTCACGCCGGCATGCGCGCGCGCGACCGACATCCGGCTGCCCTGCTCGTCGTGCCCCCAGCCGTGCGGCAGGCTCGCCACGCCGGGCATGATGCCGTCGGTGAGCTCGACCGGAGCCACGACCTCGCCCGCACGCGAACGGACGCGCGCGCTCCCGCCGTCGGCGACGCCGATTCGCCGGGCATCCTCGGGATGGAGGTGGAGCGTGCAGCGCGCTCGTCCCGACACCAGCGACTCGACGTTGTGCATCCAGGAGTTGTTCGAGCGCAGGTCGCGCCGGCCGACCAGCACCATGCCGGCGCCGCCCGCGCGCACCTCGCGCAGGCGCGCCCGCAGCCGGTCGAGGTCGGCGAGGAGAGGCTCGGGCGCGAGCTCGATCTTCCCCGAAGGCGTCCGCAGCACCTCGGGAATGCGCGGCTCGAGCGGCCCCAGGTCGACGCCGTGGGGATGCTCGAGGAGCTTCGCGATCGAGAGCCCGCCGGGGCGCGCGCCGTAGCCGTCGCCCCACGGACCCGTGCGGATCGCGAGGTCGAGCAGGCGCTCGGGGCCGCGCACGGACGAGGTCGCGGCGCGGATCTCGGACGCGTCGCGGCCGTGGATGGGCGAGTGCGCGCTCGAGAGGGCGCGGCCGAGCTGCTGCTCGAACACGAAGTCGTCGAGCGCGTCGGTGTCGGCGGCGGCGCCCTGTCCCGAGGCGATCGCCGCGAGACGCAGCAGGGTCCGCCACTCGGGCATCGCGCCCGGCGGCGGCTCGACGGCCGGACGCGAGTAGCGCGCGAAGTTGCGCACCGAGAGCGAGGTGAAGGCGAACGGAAAGTGCGGCTGCTCGAGGCCGGAGAGCCCCGGGAAGATCACGTGCGCGTGGCGGGTCGTCTCGTTGAGATAGATGTCGAGGCTCACCATGAGCTCGAGCGACGCGAACGCGCGGGACAGCCGCCCGCCGTTCGGCGTCGAGAGCGCGGGGTTGCCGGCGACCGTGAACAGCGCGCGCAGCTGGCCCTCGCCCGGCGTCTCGATCTCCTCGGCGAGGCAGGCGACCGGGATCTCGCCGAAGGCCTCGGCGGCGCCGCGCACGCGGCTCTTCCAGCGCCCGAGCCGCACGCCCTTGCCGCGCCCCGGCTCGCCCTGGGTGTTCGCGGGGCCGGTCGCCGAGCGCGGGAACATCGCGCCGCCGGGGCGGTCGAGGTTGCCGGTCAGCACGTTCAGCACGTCGACGAGCCAGCTCGCGAGCGTGCCGAACTCCTGCGTGCAGGTTCCGATCCGCCCGTAGACCGCGGCGCTGGGCGCCGCGGCGAGCTCGCGGGCGAGCCGTCGGATCGTCGCGGCGGGCACGCCGCAGCCGTCCTCGACCGCCTCGGGCGAGAGGTCGGCGAGCGCGCGCTCCACCTCGGCGAGCCCGGAGAGATGCTCGGCGAGCCGGCCCGGGCGGGCGAGCCCCTCGGCCAGGATCGCGTGCGCCATCCCGGCGAGCAGCATCGCGTCGGTGCCCGGCCGCACGAAGACGTGCTCGTCGGCTTCCTCGGAGGTGCGCGTGCGCCGCGGGTCGACGACCACGATGCGCCCGCCGCGGGCGCGGATCGCGCGCAGGCGGGACTTCACGTCGGGCGCCGTCATCAGGCTGCCGTTCGAGACCATCGGGTTGCCGCCGAGGACGACGAGGTGAGCGGTGCGGTCGAGGTCGGGCACCGGCACGCTGAGCGCCGTGCCGAACACGAGGCCCGACGAGACCTGCTTCGGCATCTGGTCGACGGTGCTCGCCGAGCAGACCGTGTGCGTGCCGAGCGCGTGGACGAGCGCGCGGGAATAGAGCCCGAGCGAGACGTGGTGGGCCGACGGGTTGCCCAGGTAGACGCCCGCGGACGAGCGGCCGTGGCGCTCGAGGATCGGCAGCAGCCGGCGCTCGACCTCCGCGAAGGCCTCGTCCCAGCCGACCTCGCGCCAGGTGCTCCCGTCGCGCACCATCGGCGAGCGCAGGCGGTCGGGATCGGACTGCAGGCCCGCGAGCGCCGGCCCCTTCGGGCACATGTAGCCGCGGCTGAAGACGTCCTGCTCGTCGCCGCGGATCGAGACGACCTCGCGGCCGCGCACGCGCACCTCGAGGTTGCAGTTCGCCTCGCAGAGCGGGCAGGTGTGGAAGCGGGAGACGGTGCCGGCGGGCTCGTCGTCGTGGGCCATGCCCCGGTCTATCGCGCGGCCTTCCGGCCGCGCAATCCGTGCCCCTTCAGGCGCCGAGCGCCCGGCGCGCCGTCTCGAACCCCTGCTGGTCGGTCATGAGACAGAGCGTCGAGCCGACCTCGACGCGGGCCGAACCCTCGGGCTTGTAGACGTAGGAGCCCTGGCCGGGCGGAACCATGGCGACCAGGATCACGTTGGGGATCGCCGGGATCCCGAGCTCGTCGATCGTCCGGCCGGCCGAGACCGAACCTTCGGGCACGACGATCTCCTCGATCCGCAGCGACGGGTCGCGCGCACGCAGCATCGTGTCGAGGAAGGTGACGACGCTCGGGCGGACGAGCGCCGACGCGAGTCGCAGGCCCCCGATCGCGAGCGGGAAGACCACCTCGCTCGCGCCCGCGCGCCGCAGCTTGTCCTCGGTCTGGATCTCCTGCGCCATCGCGACGATGCGCATGCCGGGATTCACCTGGTGGGCGGTCATGGTCGCGAGGATGTTGTCGCGGTCCGAGGTCGCCGCGACGATCATGCCGTCGGCGCGACCGAGGCCGGCGCGGAGCAGCGTCGCCTCGTCGTCGGTCTCGCCCTCCACCCGGTACTCGTCCGCGGAGTTCACGTCGGCTCCGGCCGGGAAGATCCGGACGACCGCCCGGCCGCTCGCGACGAGCTCGTCGACGGCCTTGTCCACGACGGGCCCGGTGCCGCAGACGACGTAATGGCCCGTCAGGTCCTCGATCCGCTTGCGCATCCGCCTCTCCTTCAGGATCCGCGACGCCTGCCCGTCGACGATCAGCGCGGTCGCCGAGGAGACCGCGTAGACGAGCACTCCCATGCCGACGAGCAGGAATCCCGCGGTGAACAGCCGGCCGCGGGGGCTGTGGTCGAGCGGGATGATCTCGCCGTAGCCGACCGTCGTGAGGGTGATGACGGTCATGTAGAACGAGTCGATCCAGCCGAGGTCGCTCCCCTGGGCGAGGTCGATCGCCCGGTAGACGAGCGTGCCGAGCCCCATCATGCCGAAGGTCGCGACGAGCGCGCGCCGGAGACGCCGGCGCGTGTCGGCCAGGAGGTCCGGACCCGGCGGCTTCGGACGCGGCTTGAGATCGGTGTCGTCGAGCGGTTCGAGCAGGAGGCCGCGCCAGGGTATCGACGGCACTCTCGATTCGCCCCCGCGGCTCAAGGCGCCGTCGGAGCCGACGCCGCGCGGGCGACGATCTTGCGCGCGCGGTTGATGTGCGGCGCGTCGACCATCGCCCCGTTGAACACGAAGGCCGCCTGTCCGCGCGCGAAGGCCTCGGTCGCGGCCTGCAGCAGCGCGTTGGCCTCCTCGACCTCCTCGCGCGTCGGGACGAAGACGCGGTTGATGATCGGGACCTGCGCGGGATGGATCGCGGCCTTGCCGGTGAATCCCATCTCCGCGGCCTCGCGCGCCTCGCGCTCGAGCCCCGCGTCGTCGTGGAAGTCGAAGAAGGGCATGTCGAGCGCCTCCATGCCGACGGCCGCGGCCGCGAGCAGGCAGGCCGAGCGCGCGAAGGTGAAGACGTCGGGGATC
Source organism: Alphaproteobacteria bacterium (assembly GCA_017853315.1). Taxonomy (GTDB): domain Bacteria; phylum Desulfobacterota; class Binatia; order UBA12015; family UBA12015; genus REEB422. The sequence goes on along the minus strand of JAFMJW010000097.1, from coordinate 6,930 downwards.
GAGCCGTCGACCTTGCGCGAGCGCCGCGCCCCGATCGCGTTCGAAAGGTCCTCGGAGGCCCACATCATCGCGACCGAGCGCAGGCTCGCCTGCGCGATCCGCCGGATGTTGAGGATCGCCTCCGGCGTCTCGGTCGCGAGCAGCACGAGGCCGACCGAGCCCTGCGGGCGATGGGTGATCGCCTCGAGCGTCGAGAGGGCGCGGTCGATGAAGCGGACGTCGTCCTCGCTGCGGAGCTTCGGCACGACGTAGCCGTCGGGGTGCCCCGCCATCGTGACCGTCAGGTCGTCGAGCGCGAGGCCGGTCTCGATCGGGTTGATCCGGACGAGTCGCTCGGAGCCCCGGAAGTCCATCGCGACCAGGGCGTCGCGCACCCGCTCGCGGGCGTCGGCCTTGTGGTCGGGCACGACCGCGTCCTCGAGGTCGAGGATCAGCGAGTCGGCACCGACGCCGCAGGCCTTCTCCATCTTGTGGCGATCGTCGCCCGGCACGAAGAGCAGCGAGCGGCGCAGCCGGGGCGCGATCGGTCGATGGTCCCGCGTGCTCACGCCTTCCCGCTATCGCGGGTCGCACGGCCAGCGCAAGGCTCTCGCTTCCCGGCCGCGCCGGCCGACGGGCGGCCGCCCCGCCGGGCGCCCTTGCACCGGGTGCCCGCGGCAAGCGAACGTCCACGTCATGTCCGGTCCGCGCAGGAAGGTCCTGTTCGTCGCGTCGGAGTGCCTGCCCTATGCCAAGGCCGGCGGGCTCGGAGACGTCGTCTCCGCGCTCTCGAAGGAGCTCGTGCGCCGCGGCGACGACGCGCGCATCCTGCTGCCGCTCTACGGCTCGATCGACCGGCGTCGCTTCGGCATCGAGCCCCTCCAGCCGATCTGCGTGCACATGGGCGGCGAGGAGATCTGGGCCGGGATCTGCCGCGGGACGCTCGACGGGCTGGTCCCCGTCTACTTCCTCGACCACGGCGGGTTCTTCGGCGGCCGCGACGTCTACGGCGTCGGCGCCGCCTACGACTTCGACGTTCGTCGTTTCGCCTTCCTCTCCCGGGCGTCCCTCCAGCTCGCGCTCGACCTGGGATTCGTGCCCGACGTGATGCACCTGCACGACTGGCAGACCTCGCTCGTCGCGGCCTACCTGTCCGACCTGCCCCCGGGCTTCGAGCCGCTCGCCGACACGGCGACGGTGCTCACGATCCACAACGTCGAGTACCAGGGAAAGTTCCCCGCCGACGCGTTCCCCTGGATCGGACTTCCGCCCGACGCGTTCCGCCCCGACCGGATCGAGGACTTCGGCGGCCTGAACCTGCTCAAGTGCGGCATCGCCTACGCCGACGCGCTGACGACCGTGTCGCCGACGCACGCGCGCGAGATGACCGGCGAGCCCGGTGGCCACGGTCTCGGCGCGATGCTCGCCGCGCGAGCCGCGGACACGGTCGGGATCCTGAACGGCGTCGACGACGACGTCTGGAACCCCGAGATCGACTCGATGCTGCCCGCGCGCTTCGCGGTCGACGACCTGCGCGGCAAGTTCGAGTGCCGCAGAACGCTCCAGCACCGCTTCGGCCTCGAGGAGCGGCACGACCTCCCGATCCTCGGCGTCGTCTCGCGCTTCGCGCCGCAGAAGGGATTCGACCTGCTGCGGGACGTGCTGCCGGGCCTGCTCGACGCGGGCCTGGTCCAGCTCTGCGTGATCGGCTCGGGCGCCCGCCACGTCGAGGACTTCTTCCGCGCGCTCGCGTCGGTCCACCCGGGGCGCGCGGGCGCGTTCTTCGGCTACTCGGAGGAGGGCGCGCACCTCGTCGAGGCCGGCTCGGACTTCTTCCTCATGCCGTCCCTCTACGAGCCCTGCGGCCTGAACCAGATGTACTCGATGCGCTACGGCACGCTTCCGATCGTGCGCGCGACCGGCGGGCTCGCCGACACCGTCTCGGACCACGACCCGAGGACCGGCGCGGGCACCGGCTTCGTCTTCGTCGAGGCGACCGCGGAGGCCGCCGCCGACGCGATCGGGCGCGCGGTGCGCTGCTGGTGGGAGAAGCCGTCCCACGTCGCGCGCATGCGCCGCGCCGGCATGGCGCTGCGCTTCCCGTGGAGCGTGGGCGCCGATCTCTACGAGAGGACCTACGAGAGGGCGATCGCCGCGCGCAGGGCGCGGGACGAGGCGCCGGAAGACGGCGACGCCTGAGGGCGCGCCGCGAGGAGGAACACGATGGACTTCCGCGAGATCCGCTGGGAGGTCGCCGACCGGGTCGCGACGATCACGCTCGAGCGGCCCGAGCGCCTGAACGCGTTCACGCCGCGCATGTGCGCGGAACTCCTCTCGGCCTTCGAGCGCGCGGACGACGACGACGAGGTCCGCGCCGTGATCGTCACCGGGGCCGGGCGCGCGTTCTGCGCGGGCGCGGACCTCGGCAGCGGCGGCGACACCTTCGACTCGACGGCGCAGGGCCAGAAGGACACGGTCGACACGCACCGCGACGGCGGCGGGCTCGTCACGCTGCGGATCTTCGAGTCGATCAAGCCGGTGATCGCCGCGATCAACGGGCCGGCGGTGGGCGTCGGGGCGACGATGACGCTGCCGATGGACGTGCGCATCGCCTCGACCGACGCGAAGTTCGGATTCGTCTTCACGCGGCGCGGGATCGTGCCGGAGGCCGCGAGCAGCTGGTTCCTGCCGCGCCTGGTCGGCATCGAGCGGGCCGCCGAGTGGGTCTACACCGGGCGCGTCTTCACGGCCGAGGAGGCCCACGCGGGACGGCTGGTGAGCCGGGTCGTGTCGCCGGCCGACCTGCTCCCCGCCGCGCGCACCCTCGCGCGCGAGATCGCCGACCACACCTCGGCCGTCTCCGTCGCGCTCGCGCGCCAGATGATGTGGCGCATGCTCGGCGCGGAGAGCCCGGTCGACGCGCACCGCGTGGACTCGAAGGCGATCTTCTCGATGGGCCGCTCGGCCGACGCCTACGAGGGCGTGAGCTCGTTCCTCGAGAAGCGGCCCGCACGCTTTACCATGAAGCCGAGCCAGGACATGCCGGCCTTCTACCCGTGGTGGCGGAGCCGGTGAGCGCGCGAGGTACGGGCCGCGGCACGTCCGCCGCCCCCCGGCAGGGCGCCGCGCGGATCGCCGCGCCCACCGCCCCGGGGATCGCCGCACGGATCGCCTCGCGCGGCGCGCGCGCGGCCCACCGCGCGGCGCTCGTCGCGCTCCTCTCGGCCGCCGGCTGCGGCGCCCACCGCGCGGCGAGCGACGCTCGCGTTCCGGCGCCCGCCGCCGACGCCGCCGTGGCACGTCCCGCCCCCGCGACCGGAGCATCCGCCGCCTCGGCCGGGGCGGCCGGCCCCGCCCTGCTCGCGGCCCTCGCCGCCGGCAAGGTGATCGACCTGACCCACACCTTCGACGCGACCACCGTCTACTGGCCGACGGAGAAGGAAGGCTTCCGGCTCGAGGTCGAGCACGACGGGCCGACGCCCGGCGGCTGGCACTACTCGGCCAACAAGATCCACGCGCCCGAGCACGGCGGGACGCACATGGACGCGCCCGTCCACTTCGCCGAGGGACGCCTGCCGGCCGACCGGGTGCCGCTCGCGGCCCTGATCGGGCCCGCGGTGGTCGTCGACGTGACCGCGAGGGCCGCCGCCGATCGCGACTACCGCGTCGTGCCCGCCGACCTGCGGCGGTGGGAGCAGGCGCACGGCCGGATCCCCGACGGCGCGATCGTCGTCATGCGCAGCGGCTGGGACGCGCGCTGGCCGGATCGCGAGCGGGTGCTCGGCACCGCGGTGCCGGGCGACGTCGCGAACCTGCACTTTCCCTCGTTCTCGCTCGACGCCGCGAACTGGCTGCTCCGCGAGCGGAACGTCGCCGGGATCGCGGTCGACACGCCGAGCATCGACTACGGCCCGTCGAAGGACTTCGTCGTGCACCGCGCGATGAACGGCGCGGACAAGCCCGGCTTCGAGAACCTCGCCGGGCTCGGCCGACTGCCCGAGGCGGGCGCCGTGCTCGTCGTCCTGCCGATGAAGGTGGGCGGCGGATCCGGCGGGCCGGCGCGCGTCGTCGCGATCCTGCCCTGAGGGCCCGTCGGCTGCGCCGCGGCGCGGGCGCAGGGCCGGGGCGGACCGCGAAGTTCCGACGCCCGGCCCGGGCCCCGCGGGCGGAGGGCTACTTGTCGTCGGGCACGATGCGCGTGATCTTCGAGCCCTCGAGGTTCAGGCCGAACATGAGCCCCTTGGGATCGAAGACGAAGGCGTAGATGTCGCTGCGGGCGGTCTGGTTCGACAGCGTCGCGGCCGCCCCGCTGTCGATGAACACGATCGTCGGACCGGTGCCGAGCTGCCAGCCCGACGTCGAGTAGAGGTAGTCGAGCGCGTCCTCGGTCATCAGCATGAGCGCGTAACCGTAGGTTTGCGCACCGAGCTGTGCGCCGAGCGTGATCGAAGCCGTACCGTAATAGTCGGTCGGCTTGCCGTCGCGGACGAGTGCGCCCTCGCCGTAGGAGCCGCCGATCAGGACGCCTCCCTTGAGCACGCTCGGGAAGACGAGGACCGCCTTCGCCTTCTCCCCGAGCGCCTTCGCCGCGGGGACCGTCGCGTAGAGCTTGTCGAGGGCGTTCAGAACGTCGCGGTCGATCTCGACCGACGTGTCGGCGAGCCCGGAAGCCGGTCGAGCGAGCATTGCCGCCAACGACGCCACGACCGCCACGAGCGCGATCCGGATCCGCATCCCTGCCTCCTCCCGTGCGCGGAGCCTGCCGCGCCCTCCTCGACGGAGACGCGCCTGCCTCCGCGCCCTCGCCGCGCGGCCCCCGCCACGCCCGGCGGAGTGTAGCCGTTCGCCGCCGGGACCGGAAGCCGCCGCGCGAGCCGGAGGCCGGCGCGACGCGGAGCCGGGCTTCCGGACTCTCGTCAGCCCTCGTCGTCGGGGTCGCCGATCCCCTCGTGCTTCAGCTGGCTGCGCTCGCGCATCTCGGCGATCTGGGAATCGACCGCCTCGGTCTCCCTCTCGAGGAAGCGCTCGATCGCGCCGGAGAGCCGCGGCTCGCGCACCCAGTGCAGGCTCGCGGTCGGCTCGGCGTCGAAGCCGCGCAGCCACTTGAACTCGCCGCCCGCGCCCGGCTCGAAGCGGTGGATGCCCGTCCGGATGCAGTGCTCGATCGTCGCGTAATAGCAGACGTTGAAGTGCAGGAAGCGGAGCTCCTCGAAGCAGCCCCAGTAGCGTCCGTACATCGTGCCCGCCTTGGCCACGTTGAACGTGCCCGCGACGAGCTCGCCGTGGCGCCTCGCGACGAGGAAGCGGAGGTTGTGCCGGAATCGCTCGCGCAGGAGCTCGAAGAACCGCGGCGTGAGGTAGCGGCGCCCCCATACGTGCTTGTCGATCGTGGTCGCGTAGATGCGGTACATCGGCTCGAACAGCTCGCCCGGGATCTCGTCGCCGCACAGGGCCTCGATCCGGATGCCCTGCTCGTCGAGTTCCCGGCGCTCGCGGCGGACCTGCTTGCGGCGCTTGTGGCGCAGCGCGCCGAGCCAGTCGTCGAAGGTCTCGTAGCCGTAGTTGCGCCACTTGAACTGGTACCCGCGACGCTCGAGCCAGCCCTCCTCGCGGAGGATCGCGGCCTCCTCGGGGGTGCAGAAGTTCACGTGCACCGACGAGAGCCCGTTCTCTTCGCACAGCCCGCGCAGCGCACGCGCGAAGATGCGGACGACACCGCCCCGGTCGATGCCGGGCGCGACCAGGAAGCGCACCCCGGTCGCCGGGGTGAACGGCACGGCGACGAGCATCTTCGGGTACCAGTCGAGCCCCGCGCGGTGCGCGGCCTCGGCCCACGACCAGTCGAAGACGAACTCTCCCTCGCTGTTCGTCTTCAGGTACATCGGGCAGGCGGCGACGAGGCGGTCCTCTTGCGAGTAGAGCGCCAGGTGCTGCGGACTCCAGCCGCTTCGACCGCCGACGCAGTGCGCCTCCTCGAGGGAGGCGAGCCACCCCCACTCGAGGAACGGCGACTCGTCGCCGACCAGCGCGTCCCAGTCTTCTCGGGAGACGTCGGTCGCGAGGTTCGTCAGCAGACGCAGCGTGAAGAAGCCGCTCTCGTCGGGCACGAGGTCATCGTCGCCCCGGACCCCGGGATCGGCAAGCGAGCGGAGCGCTCGCCCCGCCGCGTCGGGAGACGGGGGCCGGCGCGACGACTCGTGGCGTCGCACCGGCCCCGCGGGTCCCGGGAACGGAAGTCCCTGCTCAGGGCGTCGGCGTCGGCTCCGGCGTCGGAGTCGGTGCAGGGGTCGGAGTGACGAACGCACCGCGGACCGCGAAGAACCGCTGGGCGTCGATCTTGGGTCCGGAGCTGACGCCGCCGTAATAGATGAAGTAGGCGTTCGACGGCGTGTAGGGGTTGCTCGTGGCCGTCCAGTAGCCCGCGAAGCCGCCGGTCGAGCCGAGCGCCGTCGGGAGGCAGCTGTTCGGGTAGGTGGTGCAGTCGAGGACGCTGTTCATCTCCTCGAACATCGGCAGGCGCCAATCGGTGTAGCCGGCGAACCCGGGCGGCTGGTTGAGCGCCGCGAGGAACTCGGTGACCGCGGTCCCGTCGAGCAGGTACGGCGAACCGGTGCTCCAGGTGTAGAGGTTGTTGGCGTCGTTGGGGTCCGCCGGGTTCGGAGCCCCACCGAAGGTCCCGGTCTTCTGGGCCCACATCGTGCCCGTGTCCGGATCGGTCATGGTCCCGTCGCAGTTGATCCAGTAGCCGCCCGACTGGAAGGGCACGCACGGCGTCGCGGTCGGGGTCGGGATCGGGGTACGCGTCGGCGTCGGCGTCGGCACCGGGGTGGGACTCGGCGTCGGGGTCGGCGTCGGTGTGCGCGTCGGGGTCGGCGACGGCGTCGGCGACGGCGTCGGCGTCGGGGTCGGCGACGGAGTCGGCGTCGGCGTCGGCGTCGCGTCGGGCGTCGG
>JAFMJW010000096.1 GCA_017853315.1 Alphaproteobacteria bacterium | reverse complement strand
CGGTGCGATCGCGCTGGTGGCGCTCCTCGTCGGGCACTGACCCGGGTTGTCAGGAGGCCCGCCATCCCGCATGGTCCCGTGCATGCAGGAGCAGGTGGACGAGCTCATCCGGATCCTCGACCTCGAGGAGCTCGACGTGAACATCTTCCGCGGCCGGAGCCCGGCGGAGCGCCGGATCCGGGTCTTCGGCGGGCAGGTCGCGGGACAGGCGCTGGTCGCGGCCGGCCGCACCGTGACCGACGACCGGGTCGTCCACTCGCTGCACGCCTACTTCCTGCGCGCCGGCGACCCGCAGGTCCCGATCCTCTACGAGGTCGACCGGATCCGCGACGGCAAGAGCTTCACCACCCGGCGCGTGGTCGCGATCCAGCGCGGGCACGCGATCTTCCACCTCTCGGCCTCGTTCCAGGTCGTCGAGGACGGGCCGCGGCACGAGGCGACGATGCCCGAGGTGGTGCCGCCCGAGAAGGCGATCACCTGGAACGAGCGGATCGAGGCGCGCGGCGACATCTCGCCGGAGATGCGCGAGTGGCTGTTGCGCCCCCGCCCGGTCGACCTGCGCTTCGTCGAGACGCCGCCGGGGCCCGACGGGGCCCCGCGCCAGCGCATCTGGATCCGCGCCGACGGCCGCCTGCCCGACGGGCCGCTGCTCCACCAGTGCGTCGTCGCCTACGCGTCCGACATGACGCTGCTCGACACCGCGACGCTCCCGCACGGCATTCACTGGAACGACCCGCGCTACCAGATGGCGAGCCTCGACCACGCGATGTGGTTCCACCACCCGCTGCGGGCCGACGAGTGGATGCTCTACGACCAGGAGTCGCCGGCCGCGTCGGGTGCGCGAGGACTGTGCACCGGGAACCTGTTCTCGCGGGACGGGCGCCTCGCGGTGACGGTGGTGCAGCAGGGGCTGATCCGCCCCGTGTCCGGCGCCGCGACCGGCGGCTGATCCGTCGCGACCGCCGGGCGGGCGAGCCGGGCGGCTCCCCTCAGGCGGGGTTCGCCGCGAGAACCGAGGGCAGCCGCTCGAGCCGCCGGTCGACCTCGTCGAGCGTCTCCAGCCGCTTCGCGAACGCCCAGCGGACGACGGAGCGACCGAGTCCCGGCGTGCCGTAGAAGCTCGAGCCCGGCACGACCGCGACGCCGACCTCGGTCGTGAGCAGGCGGGCGAAGGCCTCGCCGTCGCGGCGCGCGTCGAGTCCCGAGAAGTCGGTCATCGCGTAGTAGGCGCCTTCGGGAGCCTGCGCGCGAAAGCCGTGCCGATCGAAGATCGCCATCATGCGCTCGCGCCGCAGTGCGTAGTCGGCGCGCGTGCGCTCGAAATAGGACTCCGGCATCGCGAGCGCGGCCGCGGCCGCGTGCTGCAGCGGGGCCGGGGCGCAGATCGTCAGGAAGTCGTGCACGGTGCGCAGCGCCGAGGCGAGCGGCTCCGGCGCGCAGGCGAAGCCGAGCCGCCAGCCGGTCACGGCGAAGGTCTTGCCGAGCCCTCCGATCGTGATCGTGCGCTCGGCCATGCCGTCGAGCGAGGCGAGCGGCAGGTGGCGGCGACCGTCGTGGACGATCCGGTCGTAGATCTCGTCGGTGATCGCGACCACGTCGTGCTCGATGCAGAGGCGCGCCACGCCTTCGAGTTCCTCGCGGGTGAAGACCCGTCCGGTCGGGTTGTGGGGCGTGTTCAGGACGATCGCGCGGGTGCGTGGCCCGAAGGCGCGCGCGAGCCGCCCGGGGTCGAGTTCCCAGAGCGGCGCCTCGAGCGCGTGGTAGACCTCGCGGCCCGCCGCGAAACGCACCGCCGGCAGGTAGTTCTCGTGGAAGGGCTCGACGATCACGACCTCGTCGCCGGGGTCGATCACGGCGAGGATCGCGGCGCAGATCGCCTCGGTCACGCCGCAGGTGACGGCGACGTGGCGCTCGGGATCGAAGCGGAGCCCGTAGAGCTCCTGCATCGTGCGTGCGATCGCCTCGCGCAGCGGCGGGATGCCCCAGGTGATCGTGTACTGGTTGTCGCCGCGCGCGATCGCGGCCTGCGCGGCTTCCAGGATCTCGGGCGGCGGCGGGAAGTCGGGAAAGCCCTGTGCGAGGTTCACCGCGCGGTGGGCGAGCGCGAGACGGGTCATCTCGCGGATCACCGACGGGCGGAGCCCGTCGAGGCGCGCCGCGGGGCGCACGCGGCCGCGGCCGGGGGGCGTCGTGGGGTCGTCGCTCACGCGGCCTGCTTAGCGGCGCGCGGATGCGCCCGCACGCCCCGCCGTCGCGGGAGGCGGCAGGTCACGGCCCGTAGCGCCGGGGCGCCTCGTCCACGACGGTCGTGAAGTGCTCGACCACCGGCATCGGGTCGTAGTGGTGGTGCAGCAGGCGCTTCCACTCGGCGTAGGCCGGCGAGCCGCGGAACCCCTGCTCGTGGTCCTCGACGGAGTCCCACTCGACGAGCAGCACGAAGCGGGCAGGGGTCTCGATCGACCGGAGGACCTGGAGGGAGCGACAGCCCGGCTGGGCGAGGATGAGGGGCTTCGCCTCCCGGAAGGCCGAGAGAAAGCTCTCGACCCGGTCGGGCTTCACCTCGAGGACGGCGTGTTCGAGGACCACCGCGCGCCTCCCCTCAGCGCGGCTTCGTGCCGAGCCCCGAGAGCCCCTCGGGGCCGAAGAAGCGCTCGATGAGCGGCTCGACGCGCGGGCCGCGCCGCAGCGAGTGGCCGCCGTCGATCGCGAAGATCTGCCCGGTCACCCAGGAGGACTCGGGGCCGGCCAGGTAGCGCACGCCGTCCGCGATGTCCTCGACGGTTCCGAGGCGCGCGATCGGCATCTGGTCGAGGTAGTCGTCGACGATCGACGGCGCGTCGGTGAGCGGCATCGCGAGGTCGGTCGGGACGAGCCCGGGGCGGACCGCGTTCACGCGGATGCCGGCTTGCCCGAGTTCGTCGGCTGCGCAGCGCACCAGCATCTCGAGCCCGGCCTTCGCCGTGCAGTAGGGCGCCATGAAGCGATGGGTGAGGACGCCCGCGATCGAGGAGATCGCGACGATCGCACCGCCCGCGCCTCCCGCCATCGCCTGACCCGCGTGCTTCAACGTGAGGAAGCCGCCGGTCAGGTTCACCTCCATCGTGTAGCGCCACATGTCGAGCGGGGTCGCGAAGATCGAGCCGCCGGCGCCGGCCCCGGCGTTGGCGACCGCGACGTCGAGCCGCCCGGTCGGCTTGCAGGCGAGCTCGACGGCGGCGGCGAGCCCGGGCTCGTCGGTCACGTCGCAGGCCTGCCACTGCACGGTCGCCCCCGCGGGGGCCGAGGCCTCGAGCGCGCGTGCGGCGTCTTCGAGCTTCGACGCGGTCCGACCGACGATCGTGATCGAGGCGCCGTCGGCCAGCAGGCGGCGCGCGCAGGCGAGCCCGATGCCGCTGCCGCCGCCGGTCACCAGCGCCGACTTCCCCGAGAGAACGAGATCACCCATGACTTCCTCCTGCCCGAGAGTATCGCTTGGAGTCGCCCGTGCCACCCGTGATAGGTCCCCGGGATGCCCGCCCGCCGCGCGAGGCGGAGTCGCAACGGAAAGGCTGCCCGTGAACGTCGTCGCCTGGTTCCAGCTGAAGGAGATCCGCTTCGCCCTCTCGGACGAGGACGTCGCGGCCGTGCGCGCGGAGATCCCCGGGGTCGAGATCGTGCAGCCCGAGGACGAGGCGGCGCTCGCGCGGGCGATCGGGGATGCCGACGCGTTCGTCGGCTGGCACTTCCCTCGCGAGCTCTTTCCCGCGGCCCGACGGCTGCGCTGGGTCCAGACCGCGCTCGCCGGCGTGGAGGACGTGCTCTTCCCCGAACTGGTCGAGAGCGACGTCGTGCTGACGAACGGCGCGGGCCTGCACGCGACCTCGATCCCCGAGCACGTACTCGCGGTCATGCTCGCGCTCGCCCGCAACCTGCACCAGGCGCAGCGCCTGCAGGCGGAAGCCCGCTGGGGTCGCTTCGAGGTGATCGCCTTCGCGGGCGGCATCCGCGAGCTCGCCGGGAGCCGGCTCGCGATCCTCGGCGCCGGACCGATCGGCGCGGCCCTCGCGCCGCGCGCGCGTGCGCTCGGGATGAGCGTGCGCGTGATGCGCCGCCGCCCCGGCGGGGCGGTCGAAGGCGCCGAGGTCGTCGTCGGACCGGACGGGCTGCACGAGCTGCTCGGCTGGGCCGACTTCGTCGTGCTCGCGCTGCCGCTCACCGCGGAGACGGCCGGGCTGATCGACCGCGACGCGATCGAGGCGATGCGCTCCGGCACCTTCCTCGTGAACGTCGCGCGGGGCGAGGTCGTCGACGACGAGGCGCTGGTGGACGCGCTGCGACGCGGGCGGATCGCCGGTGCGGCGCTCGACGCGTTCCGCGACGAGCCGCTCCCGCCGGAGAGCCCCTACTGGTCGCTGCCGAACGCGATCGTCACCCCGCACGTCTCGGGCTACTCGCCCGACTACTTCCGCCGCTTCGTCGACTTCTGGCGCGACAACCTGCGGCGGTGGGCGGACGGGCGCGTGCTGCGCAACGTGGTCGACAAGCGGCTCGGCTACGTCGTCGCCTGACGGGCCGGCCGCGGAGACGGACTTTCCCGGCGAGCTGGTGCGCTCGGAGGCCGCGTGGAGCCGCGCCCGGGCCGGCCGGCGGCGGCAAGCCGCGGTCGGCCGGCCGATCCTCCGGCCCGTCTCGCTCAGCGCGTCCGGGAGAAGTCCGGTGCGCGCTTCTCGAAGAAGGCGGTGATCGCCTCGACGTTCTCCGGCGAGCCGAGTCGCTCGGCGAAGGCCGCGTCCTCGCGCGCACGCGCGGCCCGAACCGCGTCCGCGCGCGTCGCGAGCAGCAGCTGCTTGGTGTGGCGCACCGCCCGCGGCGGGTGCGCCGCGATCTCGGCCGCCCTGGCGAGCGTCGCCGGCAGCAGTTCCGCGTCGGGCAGGCGGAGGCGGGCGAGGCCCAGCTCGACCGCGCGCGCGGAGTCGATCCACTCGGCGGTGTAGAGGATCTCGGCCGCCCGCTGGAAGCCGACGACGAGCGGCAGCAGGAACGAACTCGCCGCCTCGGGTACGACGCCCAGCGTGACGAAGGGGCATCGCAGGCGTGCGCTCTCGGCCATGTACACGACGTCGCAGTGCAGCAGCATCGTGAGCCCGAGCCCCGAGCCGGCGCCGTTCACGGCGGCGAGCAACGGCTTGTCGAATTCGCAGAGCGTGTCGAGGAAGCTCGGGAAGCCGTGCGGCTCGCCGTCGGGCGGTGCCGACATCTCGGCGAAGTCCTGCCCGGCCGAGAAACCCCGTCCCGCCCCGGTCAGCACCACGACGTGGACGTCGTCGTCCCCGCGTGCCGCGCGCAGCGCGTCGCGCAGGTCGCAGTAGAGGCGGTGGTCGAAGGCGTTGCGCTTCTCCGGGCGGTTCATCGTGAGGAGGCGGACGCCCGGGGAGGGATCGGTCGCGAGGACGGTCGGCTCGGCCATGACGGTCGGTGTCGGGCAAAAGCGGGCCGGACTCAAGTGCCGCCGCGTTGCGCTCCGGCCGGCTTTCCGCTGTAGGGGACGAGGGCGATGGCGGCGACGACGGGAGGCGCGGGCGGCGGCGGGGCGGACGATCCGCGGGACGACGTCGCGGCCCCGGGCGAAGACCCCGACCGGTCCCCCGGCGGCATGCCGGCCGGCGCGTGGGTCACCAGCACCTACTTCGCCGAGGGCTTTCCCTACAGCGTCGTGAACGCGCTCGCCGAGATCCTGTTCAAGGAGATGGGCGCGAGCCTGCAGGCGATCGGCCTCACCTCCCTGTTCCACCTGCCCTGGAACCTGAAGTTCCTCTGGGGGCCCTTCCTCGACGCCTACGAGACGAAGCGGCGCTGGCTCGTCGGCACCGAGGTCGCGCTGTGCGTGGCCCTGCTCGCGCTCGCCGCGCTCTCGGGCGACGGCGCCTCGCTCGCGCTGCTGTCGGTCGCCTTCCTCCTGGTCGCGATCCTGTCCGCGACCCACGACATGGCGATCGACGGCTACTACCTGGAAGCGCTCGACCCGCGCGGGCAGTCGGCCTTCGTCGGCTACCGCGCGATGGCCTACCGCTTCGCGGGCATGCTGGTCGGCGGGCCGCTGCTCATCGTCGCGGGAAGCGCGGGCTGGACGGGCGCCTGGGTCGTGACCGCGGTCGTCATGATCGCGCTCACCCTGCTGCACGCGCTCGGGCTGCCGCGCGTCGAGCGCCGCCGACGGCCCGCGCGGGAACTCCTCGGGGCGGCGATCCGGTCGCCGTGGCCGTGGCTCGCGATCGCCGGGGTCGGGCTCGCCGTCGCCGTCACGCTCGCCCCGGCCGACGCCTCGGGTCGCTCGCCGGGCTCGCGCGTGTTCGACGCGGTCGCGGGGATCCCGGTGCTCGGCGCGATCTCGCTCGCGGAGTGGGTGAGCCTCGTCCTGCTGCTCTCGCTGGTGGGGCTGCTGGCCCGCCTGCCGTGGCTGCGCGCCCGGCTCGCCGGGCGGGAGTCGGCCTACGCGACCGCCTTCGTCGACTTCCTCGACCAGCCGCGCGTCGCCTGGATCCTCGCCTTCATCGTCACGTTCCGCGCCGGCGAGTCGTTCCTGACCAAGATGCGATGGCCCTTCCTGCGCGACCAGATGGGCATGTCGCTCGACCAGTACGGGATCGCCAACGGCACGATCGGCGTCACGGCCTCGTTCCTCGCGACCTTCTTCGGCGGCTGGCTGATCTCGCGCCACGGGCTCCGCCGCTGGCTGTGGCCGTTCACGCTCGCGCAGAACGGCCTGCACCTGCTCTACGCCTGGCTCGCGATGCTGCCGGCCTCGCGCCATCCCGGCGCGCTCCTGACCTCGTCGGTCATCGCCGTCGAGCAGTTCGGCGCGGGGCTCGGGACGGCGGTGCTGATGGTGTACATCATGCGGTGCTGCAGTCCGCTCCACAAGGCGGCGCACATGGCGATCCTGACCGCGCTCATGAGCGTCAGCTTCACGATCGCGGGCGTGTGCAGCGGCTTCCTCGCGGAGTCGATGGGCTTCGCCAACTACTTCCTGTTCACCTTCTTCGTCACGATTCCCTCGATGGCGCTCATGTTCTTCCTGCCGCATCTCGACGACCCGCCCGCGCCCGCGGCCGGGCCGTCGTCCTAGGCGCTCGCACGGATCCCGGGCCCCGCGGCCCGGTCGCCCGGTCCGCTCCGGGAGCCCCGTCCTGACTGGACTTTTCGGGCCCCGGCCGCGATACCATCTCCGATGGCCAGGCTGATCCCGCGCCTCTCCGCACGCCTCGACGAACGCTTCTCCCCGGTGCTCTCCTCCCTCGACGAGAGCGTGTCCGGCCTGCGCGGCTTCGGGTCCGACGCCGGCGCCCGCTCGCTCGCCGACGGCCTCTCGAACCTTCGCGGCGACGTCGAGACGCTGCGGGCCAAGGTCGCGGCCCAGCACTCCTACGTGCTGCTCTTCGGGCCGCTGAAGAGCGGCAAGTCGACGCTCATGAACGCGCTCTCCGGGGCCTACGTGAGCGAGGTCACGAGCCTGCCGGCCTACCCGTGCATGGTCTACGTCGGCCACGGCGACCGGGTCGAGGTGGTGACCACGCGCTGGGACGGCTCGACCGAGCGCACCGGCGACCTCGACTCGATCCGCTCGAGCCTCGCGCTGGCGCACGGCGAGCTCGCGCGCGCGATCCGCGAGGCGGAGAACCGCGGAGACGAGTTCGAGCCGGCCGTCCACCTGCCGCGCGCGATCCGCCGCATCGACGTCCGCCTGCCGGCCCCCGAGCTGCGCGAGTCGGGGACCATGCTGGTCGACACGCCCGGCCTCTACACGAAGATGCGCTTCGGCTACGACCACCTGACGCGCGAGTTCAAGCTCGCCTCGGCGAGCGCGATCTTCGTCGTGAAGACCGACAACCTGTTCCTCGAGCAGGTCTTCGCCGAGTTCGAGGACCTGCTGCGGCTCTTCACCCGCATCTTCCTGGTCGTGAACCTGGACACCAACAAGCGCGACCTCGAGCCGGGCGGCCAGCTCGGTCCGAGCCTCGAGCGCCGCGACCCCGGCCAGATCCTCGCCGCCTTCGAGGACCTCGCGATGAGCCCGACGCTGCGGCGCGCGCGCGACGAAGGCCGCCTGTCGATCTACCCGATCGACCTGCTGCACGCCGCGAGCGCGCGGCTGCGCGAGGCCGGCGCCCCGGTCGTCGAGCCGGTGCCGGGCATCGACGGGCTCTCGGGCGCCGAGGCGTTCGAGCGCTTCCGCGCGGACCTCTCCTCCTACCTGAACAGCCACGAGGCGATGCACCTCTTCGTGCGCGACACGCTGCGACAGTCCCGCCGCGTGCTCGACGGCGTCTCGGGGCTCGCCTCCGGCGAGGGCCGGCGCGTCGCCGACGCGCTGGTCGGCGACGCCGAGGCGGAGCACCGCCGCTGGGTCGCGCGGGCCGACGCCGCAGGAAGGCTGCGGCTCGCGTCCTTCGAGGGCGGCCTCGAGCCGTCGCGCGAGCCCGTGCTCGAGGCGACGCGCGAGGCGAGCACCGACGCCCGCCGCCGCGCCGGCGAGCGCGTGGACGAGGTGCTCGACCGCTGGTTCGAGTCCGACCGCAGCCTCGCCCAGCTGCTCGACGAGGACCTGGCGCCGGCGCTGGACGCCTGCCGCGAGGACCTCTCGTGGGTCGCGCGCGACGCTGCGCGCACGGTGGTCGGCGGCGAGTCCGCCGTCGCGAGCCTGCTCGGCGTGGCCGCGGCGGACTTCGCGACGGTCGAGATGCCGCTCGCCGACGTCGTGCGCGAGGGCCTCGCGGCGACCCCGCCCATCCCGAGCGGCAAGAGCGCGATCGTCTCGGTGCCGACCGGCCTCGTGCCGGTGCGACGCAGCCTGTTCGACTGGCTCCTGCTGCGCGGCCCGGTGCGCATGCGCCGCGCGCTCTTCGGGCCGGAGGAGGCGCCGAGGAAGCCCGTCCCGGTGGTCGTGAAGCAGCGCCGGCTCGGCGTGGCGGCCCGCTCGGCGCTCGGCAGCGCACTCCACGTTCGGCTCGACCGCTTCTTCGCCGACGCGCTCTCGCAGTCCGCGATCTCGGCGTTCGGCGCGTCGGCGACCGACGCGGTCGCGGCGGTGCGCGCCGCGGTCGACCGGGAGGTGGACCGCGCGGCCTCGGGCGTCGAGACCTCGCGCGCGGCGATCGCGAGCCGCACGGCGCTGCGCGACGGCATCGCGGGACTCGCCGGTCGATCGGGCGAGGCGGCCTCGGGGATCGAGGACCTCGCCTCGGAGATGGGCGTGCCGGCGGCCCCTCCCGCGGGATTCGCGGGGACGACACCCGCCGCCGACGGCGACCCGGCGGCGTGAGGCGGGCGAGGCGGGGGTCCGGGTGAAGGCTCGCTGGTTCGCGATCCCGCTCCTGCTCTGGCTCGGCTGGGGACTCTGGTCCTCGGGGATCGACCACCCGTGGGAACTCATGTTCGAGTCCGGCGGCCAGTTCTTCTCCGGCGTCGCGCGCGTCCACGTCGAGAAGGGGCTCGGTTTCACGCGCGGCCAGGACTGGATCTTCAACGAGGACAATCCCTACGAGTGGAAGGGCTCCGACCCGGGCGAGGCGCGCCCCTACGGCCACCACCCGCCCGGGGTCGGGCTCTCGCTCGCGGCCGTGTTCCGCGTGTTCGGCCAGGGCAAGGCCGCGGCGCGCACCGCCACGATCCTCTCCCACCTGGTCACGCTGCTCCTGCTGATGCTGGCCGCCGGCCGATGGACGCGAGGCTCGCCGGCAGCGATCCTGACGGGGCTCGTCGTCGTTCTCGTGCCGATGTCCGGCTTCTTCGGCCGCAACGTGAGCCACGAGTCGTGGGTGCTCCCGTGGCTCGTGCTGGCGACGACGGCCTGGGTGCGACGCTTCGAGCGCGGCGACGACGGCACGCCGCGCGAGGACGCCGTGGTCTGCGCCTGCATCGCGGTCGCCGCCTTCTACGACTGGCCCGGTTTCTACATGCCCCCGATCCTCGTGCTCGGGGAGATCCTGCGGGGACGCCCCTTCTCCCGGCTGGCGAAGCTGCTCGTCGCGACGACGATCGCGCTCTCGTTCGTCGTGCTGGGACACCTCGCGTGGGCGGCTCCCGACGGGCTGCACCTGCTCACGTCGGGGGCCGAGAAGCGGGTCGACCCGCGCGTCATGGGCTTCACGCGCCGCGACTGGCTGCAGCGCGTGTGGGACTTCACGACGCAGACCTACACCCTGCGCGTCGTCTGGCCCGCGCTCGCGGTCGCCGCCGCGTGGTTCCTCGCGGCGGCCGGACGGCGCTTTCGTGGGGTCGGCCCGGCCGGGGCGTTCGTCGCGGCCTGGACGCTCTTCGGCGCGATCCACGTCGCGGCCTTTCCCGGCGGCTCGTGGGTGCACCCCTACTGGATGTTCTACTGGATGCCGGCGATCGCGATCGCGGTCGGCGTCGGCGCGGGTCGTCTCTGGGAGATCGACGTCCCGGTCGTCCGCGAGGCGATCCGGATCGCGATCGCGGGCTGGGTCGCGGCGGTCGGCTGCGCCGGGCACGCGACGCTCGTCTGGTGGCTCGCCGTCGGCGCGCACCCGACCGGCAATCCCTTCGTCGAGTGGTCGACGCGCTCGCCGCTCCACCTCGTCTGCCACTGGGTCGACCGCTGGGGCGCGTGGTGGCCGTTCGCCGGCGGCGCGGCGCTCCTCGGCTCGCTCGCGCGCGCGCTGCCCGTCCTCGCCCGCAGCCACCCCTGGGAGGCCGCGGGCTGGGCTGCGGGCCTGGCGCTCCTCGCCTGGCTGCGCTTCGCCGCCCCGCGCGGCGCCCGGCTGCGCGCCGCGGTGCTCGCGGCGGCGCTGCTCGCGATCCTCCTGCCGATCACGCCGCGGGAGTCGGTCCACGACGCCGCGATCCGGCTCGCCTCGGCCATGCTCCACGGCCACGTCTCCCTGCCGGAGCGGCTCACCTGGCTCGAGATGTTCAAGTTCGGCGACCGCTTCTACTTTCCCTACCCGCCGATGACGAGCATGGTGCTCGTGCCGTGGGTCGCGGCGACCTTCGGCCACGGCAGCCAGGCGCTCGCGAACACGCTGTTCATCGTCGCTTCGGCGGTGCTCCTCCACGAGCTCGTGCGCTCGCTGCCCGCGGTCGCCCCGTGGGCGCTGCACGCGGCGTTCGCCTACGCGATCTGCACGCCGCTGCTCTACTCGGCCGGGGTGGGCAACGTCTGGCTGCTCATGCACAGCGAGGCGAACTTCTTCCTGCTGCTCGCGCTCTGGCTCGGACTGGTCCGGGGAGCGATCGCCCGGGCGGGGTTCTTCCTCATGACCGGCGCGCAGTGCCGCTACTCGGTCATCTTCGCCGGGCTCGTGTTCGCGCTGCGCTTCCTGCACGACTCGCCGTGGGTCTCGCGCTGGCGGGACACCGCGGCGAAGCTCGTCCGCTTCTGCCTGCCGATGACGATCCCGCTCGCCGCGACGCTGCTCTTCCAGTGGCAGGCGTTCGGCAATCCCCTCCAGACCGCCTACACGCTCAGCTGGCAGGAGTGGGGCCCGCACGGTCCCGACTTCGCGCCGCACTACTTCTGGAACAATTTCCGGACCTACATGTTCACCCTGCCCGAGTTCCTGCTCGGGTTCCCGTGGGTCCGCTTCCCTCCCTACGGCCAGTCGATCTGGTGGATGAGCCCGTTCTTCCTGGGCCTCTTCGTCGCGAGGGTGGGCCTCCGCTGGGTGCGCGAGTTCCTGCCGTCGATCGCGCTCATGGCGATCTTCTACAACTTCTACTGGTGGAGCGGCTTCGCGCAGTACGGCACGCGCTACGTGCAGGACGCCTACCCGCTGCTCGTGCCGGTCGCCTTCTCCGCGTTCACCCGCGACGGGGAGGGCTGGGGGCGCGCGCTGCGCTGGCTGCTGCTGCTCGCCTTCGCGTTCAACGTCTACGGCGCGTGGGTCATGCTGGCGAACCCGCAGTGAGCCCGGGCCGCGTGCACTTCGGCCGGATCGACCAGGTCCGGGGCGCGGCCGCGCTCGCAGTGGTCGCCTGCCACTTCGCGGTCTCGGCCTACGTGAACGCCCCGAACGCCGGCGGTACGCCCTGGCGGCTCGTCGGCGACGTGCTCGCCTTCGGCTACCTCGGCGTCCCGCTGTTCTTCGTCGTGAGCGGCCTCTGCATCCACCTGCCGCAGGCGCGGGAGCTCGCCGCGACGGGCGCGACCGATCCCGACTGGGGCGCCTTCTTCCGCCGACGCTTCTGGCGCCTCTACCCGCCCTACGTGACCGCGTTGCTGGTCGCGGCGATCCTGCTGCTGCTCGCGACCGGCGGCCTGCCGGTGCCGTGGCCGGCGATCGCGGCGCAGGCCTTCCTCGTGCACACGCTCCACCCGGCGAGCTTCGACGGGCTGAACCCGCCGGCCTGGACGCTCGCGGTCGAGGCGCAGCTCTACCTGGTCTACCCGGTCCTGCTCGCGCTCTTCGTCCGCTTCCGGGCGTGGGGCGGGCTCGCGATCGTGCTCGCGGCGACGATGGCCTGGCGCATCGGTCTCAACTTCGTCGACGTGCCCCGCGAGTGGGGGGGCCTGCTCTGGGAGTTCTTCCTGCCGCGCTGGTTGGAGTGGGCGCTGGGCGCCCTGATCGCAGCCTGGGCGGTGGGCGACGCGAACCTGCCGGCTTGGCTCCGGAGCCCGTGGACGGCGCTCGCCTTCCTCGCCTTCGGGATCTTCCTCGAGTGGCACGTCTGGCGCTGGGGCATCTACTCGTTCAAGGAGCCGATCTACGGCGTCGCGTTCGCGGTCTTCGTCGCGTGGCTCCTGCACGGCGAGTCGGAGCGCGACCCGGGCCAACGCCCCGGGCGGCTCGCGCTCTGGCTGCAGGACGTCGGCGTCTGGTCCTACAGCCTCTACCTGCTCCACCGGCCGATCCAGCTCGCCTTCGAGCCG
>JAFMJW010000095.1 GCA_017853315.1 Alphaproteobacteria bacterium | reverse complement strand
GCAGCCCTCAGGCCTTCGGCAGCAGGATCAGGCCGCGATTGTTGCGCGTGCCGAGGCCGCAGATCGTCAGCAGGTCGCCGCCGTCGTTCAGCCCGGAGATCGACACCTCGACGATCCTCGAGCCGTCGGGGGCCTTCCAGCCGGTCGAGAGCACGGTCGTGCGCTCGCCGTCGATCCAGCGGTCGAGATGGGTCTCCGTCGTCTTGCGGGTGCCGTTCTCGAAGTAGCCGATCGAGGCGCGGTAGACGGCCTCGCCGGCCGCGTTCGAGCGCAACTGGTCGAGTTCCAGGACCTGCAGGTCGTGGTTCTGGTCGTCCTTCCCGGCGGGCTCGCCCTCGAAGACGATCTGGGTCGTCGTGCCCGAGTCCCAGACGCGGAAGTTCTGCCCACCGCCGGTCTGCCCCGGCGTCGCGGAGGTGATCGTGAAGAAGACGCGCCCCCGGTCGTCGATCGCGTTTCCGCGCACGGCCGTCGCCACCAGGTCGCCGACCGGCACGCCGGTCTGCGCGACGCTCTCGAAGACGCCGTTCGTGAGACGCAGGACCCGGTCCTGGTCGATCACGCCGTCGCCGTCGGTATCGAGGCGCGCGTCGATGACCACCTGGCCCGCTGCGTTGATCGCGCGCGGTTTCGCCGAGATGATCGTGCCGATTCCCGGCAACTGCTGCCCTCGCACGATGAGGCTCTGGTAGACGCCGTCGACCACTTCGCCGACGACCGACTGGCGGCTGCGGGAGGGAAGCCCGATCAGCAGCCGGCCCGGGTCGTTCATCGTGACGGTGACGGCCGAGGTCGCCTGGTCGTCGAGTTCGATCGGCAGCTCGACCCGCGCGACGTCGGCGTTGCGCCCGGAGAACACCTGGAGGTTGCAGGTGATGCGCTCGCGGTCGCCGGAGGTATCGACCTGGCACGGGCTCATGCCCCCGCAGAAGGCGATCTTGCCGGCGTTGGCGATCTGGCGGTCGCCGAGCAGCTGGAAGCCGGTCGGCGTCGCGCCGGGCGCGGTGCGCGCGACCAGCGAGAGCCGGCCGCCCGACCACAGGTAGACGGCGTCGTCGTCGAGCCGGCCGCCGATCTCGAAACTGAAGTCGCCGCCTCCGTCCATGACGAGGTTGCGCATCGTCACGAGCGAGAGGCCCTCGGGCAGGGTCGAGGACGGGGTCAGGACCGGCTGGATCGAGCCCGCGGGGCTGCGCAGGAAGGCCGCGTTGAGCGGCGGCGTCCCGACCTCCGACGCGATGATCGCGACGGAGCGGTCGTTCGAGAGCGCCGCCGACTCGATCGTGTTCACGACGAAGTCGCCCGGGAGCGTCGCGCCGTCGGTGAGCAGGATCTCCGGGCCGCCGGCCGGGTCGTTGCCGCCGCCCCCGCCGCCCCCGCCACCGCAGGACGAGACGAGCGAGACGAGCAGCGTGGCGAACAGCGCCGCGCGCGCAGCCGACCGGCCGGGGAGACACCGCATGAATCCGACACTAGGTCGGGATCGAAACCCGTGGCAAGCCCCGAATGGCCCCGCCCCCGGGGAGGGCTCAGTGACCGCCCGCGGCCTCCCGGGAGAGCAGTTCGGCCGGCGACTCCTGGACCCACTGGCCGGATCGCTCGACGCGGGCCGAGGCGACGAAGGCGTAACGCCGCCAGTAGACGATCCTCTCGAGCGGGCGGGTCGGCTCGTTGCGCGGGCGGGAGTAGACCCACTTCTCGTTGAACTCGATCCCGTGCTCCGACTGCAGGCGGGCCTCGTTCACGCTGCCCTCGGTCCGGTTCGGCGTGCCGAACAGCCGGACGATCTCGTTGCGAGTCGGGAGGGCGCCGTGGTGGGCGTCCGGGCGGGGGGTCGTCGTCGCGAGCGCCATGGTCACACCTCGAAGGAGGTCCCCGCGTGCGGGCATCCGCCGCGGTCGATGTGGGCCTCGAACTCGGGGCGGAACCGCCGCAGGAACCAGCCGGAGCCCCAGGCCGCGGCGTCGGAGAGGGCGCAGATCGTCTTGCCCTCCATCTGCCTGGTGATCTCGTCGACCACGTCGAGGTCGCTCTTGCGGGCGGTGCCGGCCTCGACCTGGAGCATGAGCTTGTGCAGCCAGCCCGTGCCCTCGCGGCACTGGGTGCACTGGCCGCAGGACTCGTGGCGGAAGAAGCGCGAGATGATGATCGCCGCGCGCACCATGCACGACGTGTCGTCGAACACCACGACCGCGCCGGTACCCAGCAGCGATCCGACCTTCTGCAGGCTGTCGTGGTCCATGTTCACCTGCATCGCGGTCTCGGCGTCGAGCACCGGCATGGAGACCCCGCCGGGGATGACCGCCTTCAGCGTGCGACCGGGTCGCAGACCGCCCGCGTGCTCGAAGATGATCTCGCGCAGCGGCGTGCCGAAGGGCAGCTCGAACGCGCCCGGGCGCACCACCTGTCCGCTCACGCCGAAGATCGTCGAGCCGGTGCTCTTCTCGGTGCCGATCGTCTTGAACCAGTCGGCGCCCTTGCGGATCACGTGCGGCACGTGGCTCATCGTCTCGACGTTGTTGATCACCGTCGGACGCTTCCAGAGGCCGGCGATCGCCGGGAACGGCGGACGCTTGCGCGGCTGGCCCTTGCGCCCCTCGAGGGACTCCATCAGGCCGGTTTCCTCGCCGCAGATGTAGGCGCCGGCGCCGCGGTGCACGAAGACGTCGAAGTCGAGTCCGCTGCCCAGCACGTTCCTGCCGAGGTAGCCGGCGGCGCGCGCCTCGGCGACCGCCGCGTTCAGGTTCTCGAACGGACCGCGGTACTCCCCGCGCATGTAGACGTAGGCCGCGTCGATCGTGTTGGCCCAGGCGGCGATCAGCAGGCCCTCGATCAGCTGGTGCGGATTGCGCTCGAGGATCTGGCGGTCCTTGTAGGTGCCGGGCTCGCTCTCGTCCGCGTTGCAGGCGATGTAGCGCGGGCGCTGCACGTCCTGGGGCAGGAAGGACCACTTCATGCCGGCGCCGAAGCCGGCTCCCCCGCGGCCGCGGAGCCCCGAGTTCTTCACCTCGGCGACGACGTCGGCGGGCTTCATCGACCGCAGCGCCTTCTCCGCGCCCTCGTATCCGCCGTTCGCCTTGTAGTCGGCGATCTTCGACCAGTCCTTCCCGGACGGCGGCAGCAGGTAGCCCTCGAAAGCCATGGTCAGCGCCCCCCGCCCGCGCCGTTCGAGCCGTTCGCCCCGCCGCCGGCCGCGCGCGCGCGGAGCCGCTCGACCAGCCCGGGGACGTCGTCGGCCGACACGTTCTCGACGAAGCGCTCGTTGTTCACCATCAGGACCGGCGCGGTGCCGCAGGAGCCCAGGCACTCGACCTCGCCGATCGAGAACAGGCCGTCCTCGGTGACCTCGCCGGAGAGCACGTCGAGCTGCTCCTCGAGCCGGCGCACGACCCCGCGGGCGCCGCGGATGCAGCAGGCGATGTTCGTGCAGACCTGCACGTGGAACCGGCCGACCCGGTCCGGGTGGTACATCGGGTAGAAGGAGACGACCTCCTCCACGTCGATCGGCAGGATGCCGAGCAGCTCGGCGAGCTCCGGCACGACGTCGGGCGAGACCCAGCCGCCGCACTCCTCCTGGATGAAGTGGAGGGCGGTCAGCAGCACGGCGCGTCGTTCCGGGTACTTGGGGAACTCGGCGGTGATCCTCGCCTTCAGCTCCTCGGACAGCGGCATCGGTTCCCTCGGTCCTGCGGCCGGTCGGCGCGACTCAGCGGTCGCACTCGCCGCCGATCATGTTGATCATGTCGAAGGTCGGGATGACGTCGGCGAGCATCGAACCCTCGATCATGGGCGAGAGCGCCTGGGTGTTCGAGAAGCTCGGCGAGCGCGGGCGGCACTTCACGGGACGCCCGGTGCCGTCGCTCACGAGGTAGAAGCCGAGTTCCCCGTTGCCGCCCTCGACCGCCTGGTAGACCTCGCCGACCGGGGGCTTCGGGCCCTCGGTGACGATCTTGAACTGGGCGATCAGCTCCTCCATGCGCTCGAAGACGCGGCCCTTGCCCGCGAGCCGCACGTGCGGATCGTCGACGTCGACCGGCCCCTCGGGCATCCGGTCCACGCACTGCTCGATCATGCGCCGGCTCTGCTTCAGCTCCTCGATCCGGACGAGGAAGCGGTCGAGGTTGTCGCCGGCCTCGCCGATCGGCACGTCGAAGTCGATCCGGTCGTAGACCAGGTAGGGCTGGGCGCGGCGCACGTCGTAGGGGACGCCGGCCGCGCGGAGCAGCGGCCCGGTCACGCCGAGCTGGACCAGCTTCTCCTTCGCGAGGACCCCGGTCCCCTCCATGCGGTCGAGGAAGATCGGGTTCGAGAGCAGCAGGTCCTCGAGGTCCTGCTGGAGCTTGCCGGCGGCCGCGAGGCGCTCCTTCGCGAGCTCGCGGAAGTCGCGGCCGACGTCCATCGAGAGCCCGCCGATGCGCACGTAGTTGGTCGTCACCCGGGCGCCGCAGAGCGCGTCGTGCAGGTCCCAGAGCTGCTCGCGCGCCTCGACCGCGTAGAGGAACGCCGTGAAGGCACCGAGCTCGAGCGAGCACGCGCCGAGGCAGGTGTAGTGGTCGGACATGCGCGAGACTTCGCTCGCGATCACCCGCAGCCACTGGCAGCGCTCGGGCGCCTCGATGCCGAGGAGCTTCTCGCAGGCGAGCGCGTAGCCGACGTTGTTGATGAGCGGCGAGACGTAGTTCAGGCGGTCGGTGTACGGGAACGCCTGGTACCAGAGGCCGCTCTCGCACTCCTTCTCGAAGCCGCGGTGGAGGTAGCCGACCTCGACCTCGGCGTTCACGATGCGCTCGCCGTCGAGCTTCAGCAGGATCCGGACGGTGCCGTGCGTCGCGGGATGCGACGGCCCCATCTTGAGCTCCATCGGCTCGAAGGGAAGGTCGAGCGAATCCTCCGTCGGCTCGATCGGCCGCACCTTCGGCGCGGGCGTCTCCTCCTCGACGTGGGCGTGTCCGTGGCCGTGCGTGTCGCTCAAGGTCGCTCTCCCGCCGCTTCCGTCACCGGGTCAGGTCGTCGTTCATCGGGTCGCGACGAACGGCGCCCGGGCCGATCAGGGGCTGGCGCTTTTCCTTCGGGTAGTCCTTGCGGAGCGGGTGCCCCTCGAACTCCTCGTAGAGGTAGATCCGCTTCAGGTTCGGGTGGCCGTCGAAGCGCACGCCGTAGAGGTCGAAGGTCTCGCGCTCGAGCCAGTCGGCGCCGGCCCACACGGGAACGACGCTCGGGATCACGGGATCGTCCTCCTCGAGCGGCACCTTCACGCGCACGCGGTCGTTCCGGTCGATCGACAGCAGGTGGTAGACGACCTCGAAGCGCGGGCGACGACCGAGGTAGTCCACGGCCGTCACGTCGAGCAGCATGTCGAAGGCGCACGCGGGATCGTCGCGCAGGTGGCGGCAGACCTCGAGCAGCGCCGCGCGGTCGACGATCGCGGTCGCGTCGCCCCGGTGCTCGGAGACCGCCAGCACGTGGCCGGCGAAGCGGGCGAGCAGGTCGCGCAGGACCGGGCTCGCGGGCTGCACGAGCGCGTCGGCGGGTTCGGTGGCGTCGGTCGGGTCGGACACGGGCGGTCCCCTATCGCTCGTAGCTGCGGCGGATCCAGTCGAGCCGCCGTGCGAGCTGGTCCTGGGGGACCAGCAGGTCCTCCTTGTTCCAGACGATGCCGCCGCGCGAAAAGGCGCTGATCTCGACGCGGTCGCTCATCACGATCGCCTCCTCGGGGCAGGCCTCCTCGCACAGGCCGCAGAACATGCAGCGACCCATGTCGATGTCGAAGCGCAGCGGGTGACGCTCGATCGGGTCGGGCGTCTCGGCCGGGTCGATCGAGATGCAGTCGACCGGGCACGCCCACTCGCAGAGGCCGCAGGCGACGCAGCGCTCCTTGCCGTCGTCCATCTGGACGAGCACCGGCATGCCGCGGAAGGCCGCCGGCTTCACGACGTCCTCCTCGGGGAACATGACGGTCGCGACGGTCGGCTTGCCGCGGACCCAGCCCATCAGGTTGCGCGAGAAGTGCTTCCAGGTGACCGACAGCCCCTTGGCGAAGGCGCGGGCTCCGAAGGCTCCGCCCCGGGCGCGCAACGAGCGGCGATCGACGGTGACGACACGGGCGGCCATCGCTCAGGCTCCCTGTCCCGCGGCGAGACCGCGGCTGCCGAGCCGGGCCCACTCGAGCCCGACGTAGGAGGGGACCGCCTTCGCGACCTCGGCGAAGGCCACGCGGGGCTCGAACGGCGCACCCGCCTCGCCGCGCAGCGCGGACGCCATGCGGGCGAAGATCTCGCCGTCGGCGACCAGCCCGGTCGGCGGACGGAGCGCGGGGCGAATGCGCTGCACGCGGCCCGCGTGGTTCGTCATGCTGCCGTCCTTCTCCGCCCAGGTGCAGCCCGGCACGAGCACGGTCGCGCGGTCGGTGAGCGCGCTGCGGTTCGTGTCCTGCAGCAGCAGCGCCTCGAGGTTCGCGACCGCCGGCTCGACCGCGTCGAGCCCCGCCGCCGCCACGAGACCGTCGCTGCCGACCACCCACAGCACCTTGATCTCGCCCGAGGCGCAGGCCGCGAGGATGCCGGCCAGGTCCTTGCCGCCGTCGCCCGGGCCGACGCCGAGGTCGCGGGCGCCGCGGGCGTTGGCGACCTTCTCGGGCTTGATGAGGAAGTCGTCGGAGAGCCCGAGCGGCACGGCGAGGGCGAAGTGCGGCGTCTTCAACTCCTCGCGGACGAGCCGAGCGAGCAGGAGCGTCTCCTCGTTGGTGAGCGTCGGCGTGAGCACGACCGCGACCGACGTCGCGCCGTAGGTCGCCACGGCCGCTCGCAGCGAGGCCGCGGCGGCCGCGATCGCCTCGTCGACGCTCGGCCCGGAGGCACGCACCTCGCGTCCGTCGGAATCGCGCGTGTAGTCGATCGGTCCGGCGACCGGCACCGGCTCGCGCGCCTCGCGCCCGGCGATCGCGGGCTCGCGGAGCCGCGTCTCGTCCTGCACGAAGGCGTAGTTCAGGCGACCGTGGTCGCACATCCAGGTGTCGTTCACCTCGTCGTTGCGACGCGGGACGAGGCGCTCGATGCGGTTGCGGAAGGCGCCGATCTTCACGTTGCAGCCGTTCGAGCAGGTCGGGCAGACCGTCTCGGTCTCCTCGAGGAACCAGACGCGCCGCTTGTGATGGAAGTCCGCCGAGAGCAGCGCTCCGACCGGGCAGACGTCGGCGACGTTGATCGAGTAGGGATTGTCGAGCGGGCGGTCCTGCGAGGTCGCGATCCGCGAACGGTCCCCCGCGCCGAAGACGCGGAGCTCGTCGGTCTTCGAGATCTCGTGCGTGAACCGCACGCAGCGCCGGCAGAGGATGCAGCGCTCCTGGTCGAACACGACGCGCGGCCCGATCGGGTGGCGCTTCACGCCCTTGCGGCGCGGGCTGGTCGTGCGGGCCTCGGAGCGCCCGTGGCCGAACGAGTAGTCCTGGAGGTAGCACTCGCCGGCCTGGTCGCAGATCGGGCAGTCGAGCGGGTGGTTCAGGAGCAGGAGCTCCATCACCGCCTTGCGCGCCTCGACGACCTCGCCGGCCTTCGTGTCGACGACCATGCCGTCGGCGACCGGGGTGTTGCAGGAGATCGCGAGCTTCGGCGCCTTCTCGATCTTGACCTGGCACATGCGGCAACTGCCGTCGATCGAGAGTTTCGGATGGTAGCAGTAGTGGGGGATCTCGACGCCGTTGTCGAGGGCGACCTGCAGCAGCATCTCGCCCGCCTCGGCGACGATTTCCCGGCCGTCGATGACGACCTTCACCGGCTTCTTGAACCCGTCCCGCTCAGTCATGGTCGCGATGGATCGGGACCGTGCCGGGCACGATGCGTCCCTGGACGCCGCGCGCGAACTCGCCCGCGGTGAGCTTGCCGTGGATGTTCTCGACCGGTCGCCCGGGCCGCTCGCGCGCGAGCCGCTCCTGCAGCTTCAGCAGCCCGTCGATGACCGCTTCCGGGCGCGGAGGGCAGCCCGGGATGTAGATGTCGACCGGGATGATCGTGTCGATGCCCTGCACGACCGCGTAGTTGTCGTACGGCCCGCCGGTGTTCGTGCAGTTGCCGAACGACATGACCCATTTCGGGTCGGACATCTGCTCCCAGACGCGTCGCAGGACCGGGGCCTGGCGATGCGTGATCGTTCCGACCACCAGCATCAGGTCCGACTGGCGCGGCGTGAAGCGAGGAAGCGTCATGCCGAAGCGATCGGTGTCGAAGCGCGGCCCGGTGACCGACATGTATTCCATGCCGCAGCAGGCCGTGACGAAGGGGTACTGGAAGAAGGCGTACTTGCGGGCCCAGGCGAGCGCGTCGTCGAGGCGCGACGTGAAGAACGAGTCGCGTCCCTCGGTGGCCCCGGGGCGGCCGTCCGCGTGCAGGAACCCTTCCGTGGTCGAGGTGCTCATCGCGCCCACCCTAGCGTCGCTCCGATCGGCGTACCAGTCGGACGCCGTGCGGTAGCCGGGCTCATGTTCCGCATTTCAGACCCTCAAGCCGGCCTTGGGGGACCACTGCTTCACGACCCCCGGGCCGCCGGCCCCCTTGGCCGGGTCCATCTCGGCCGTGCAGCCGAACTCGCACTCCTCGCCGTCGACGCAGCCCTGGCAGCAGAAGACGACGCTGCCGCGCCGGATGCCGCGGTCGACCGCGATCTGGCAGCCGCACTTGGGACAGAGGATGTTCGCCATGATCGTCCTGCTTCCTGTGGTGGAATCCCGGCCGGCGCGGTCAGCCGCCGGGGGGAAAATTGCCCAGTAGCACACGTTTTCCGCGCCGCGCGAGGACCCGGGGAGCCGGATGGAGGACGTCGAGCTCGCCGGCCTGTTTCGCGTCGGTGACGACGAAGGTCCGTCGCCCCGAGCCCCATTCGGCCTGCAGGTCGTCGAGGCCGAGCCAGAAGTGGGATGCGGTCGCCCGCTCCCCGGTCTCCCGGGCCTGGTCGCCGATCTCGTTGAAGCCCTCCTGGGTGTCCACCAGCACGACCTTGCCCGGCAGGTAGAACGAGAGGCTCTGGATGATCCGGCGGTAGCTCGCGACGAGCGGGCGCTCGCCCGCAGGGGTCTCGCGCCGGATCGTCCGCGCGATGTCGCGGCCCGAGTGGACGAGTTGGCGGGCGCCGAGCGCCGAGAAGAGGGCGAGGCCGACGCCCAGCGAGAGTCCCGCGACCAGCGAAGTCCCCGGCCGGCGTTCGCGGAGTCCCGCCCGCACCCAGGCGCCCGCCGCGGCGAGGGCGAGGCCGCAGCCCAGCACGGAGAGCCCGACGCCGCGCACTTCCGGGGGGTCGCGCACGATCCGCTCGGCGATCCGGGACGCGAGCGGCAGCCCGAGGAGGCCCGCGACCGCGAGAAGCGCACCGACCGCGAGGAGCAGCGTCGCCGTCCAGCCGAGCCCGCGCAGTCGAGTCGCCTCGTCCTCGAGCGCGCCGTCGAGTGCCGCGGCGCCGAGCAGCGCGAGCGGCGGGAAGGCCGGCAGCACGTAGGTCGGCAGCTTCGAGCGGGCGGCCGAGAAGAACAGCACCACGATGGCGGCCCACAGCGCGCAGAAGAGTCGCGCGTCGCCGCGCATCGCCGCGAACGACGCGCGTCCCCGCTCGCCGAGCCCCGCGAGCAGCAGCAGGAGCGTCCACGGCAGCGGCCCCCAGAGGAGGATCGGCAGGTAGAAGAGACGCCCCTCGGGATGGCCGACCTCGTCGCTCGTGAAGCGCTGGAAGTGCTCGCGCACGAAAAATGCGTGCGGGAACTCCGGGTTGCGCAGCGAGACGACGACGAACCACGGCACCGCGACCAGGAGGAATGCCGCGATCGGCGCCGGCCGCAGCAACGCGCGGAGCGTCGGCCAGTCGCGCGCGAGCAGCAGGAACGCGAGCGCGATCGCGCCGACCAGCACGAGCGCGACCGGGCCCTTGGCCAGCACGCCGAGCGCCGTCGCCAGCGCGGCGGCGACCGCCCACGAATCCTTGCGCGGGGAGACGTGCGCCGCCCAGAGCGCGCCGAGCGCGGCCGTCATGCAGGCGACGAGCAGCATGTCGATCAGGAGGAATTGCGAGATCACGAAGAAGAGCGGGGCCGTCGCGAGCATGGCGGCGGCGAGCAGGGCGCCGCGCGCGCCGAGCATGCTGCGGCCGATCGTCCAGGTGACGACCACGGCCGCGATCCCCGAGAGCGCGGGCACGAGGCGGGCCGCCGCCTCGGTCGGCCCGAAGGCCTGCATGGCGACGGCGCAGAGCCAGTAGAGGAGCGGCGGCTTCTCGAAGTAGCGCACGTAGTCGAGCCGCGGCGTCACCCAGTCGTCGAGTTCGATCATCTCGCGCGGGATCTCGGCGTAGCGGCCCTCGTCGGGATCCTGCAGCGGGAAGCCGCCGAGGCGCGAGAGGGACGCGAACACGAGCAGCAGGAGGCCGATCGCCGCGAGCCGGCGCAGCCACGGCCCCTCGTCCGATTCCCGTTCGATCACGGGCGCACCTGCGTCGCCACGGTGCCGCCGCGTCCCGGCAGCCGACCCGGCACGACCGCGCAGAGCGGCAGCTCCGCGACCTGCGGCAGGCTCGCCGCGACCTCGCCGAGCGTCGCGACCGCCAGACGGTCCCGCAGACGGCGCAGCAGGTCCTCGAAGTGCCCGAGGAACTCCCCGCCCTCGATCTCGGTGTGGATCGTGTGGACGTTCAGCGCTCCGTCGCGGATCTCGCGCAGGTAGGCCGCGCTGATCTCGACCACGCTGCCGCGCCCGTGGCCCGCGCCGAGCACCTCGTCGAGCGTGGGCAGCGTGGTCGGGATCTCGGGGATCGAGGACGCGTAGCCGTCGGCCTGGGGCCGGTACGGAAACCAGCCGCGGGTGTCGCTCCGGTAGCGGAAGCCGGCCGCGTCGACCGCCCACAGGCTGCGGCCGGTGCACTGCCAGCCCGGCGCGGCGAAACCCTCGGGGGCCCGGCCCACGAGGGCCTCGAAGAGCTCCTTCGCCCGCCCGACCTCGCCCGCCACCTCGTCCTCGGACATGCGCGCCAGGTGGTCGTGCCAGCGAACGTGGTCCCAGCCGTGGACGCCGAGCTCGTGGCCGGCGGCGGCGATCTCGCGCAGGCGCCCGGGGTGGCCGGCCGCGATCTGCACCGGCGGCAGCAGCGTGCCCCGCAGCATCGTCCGCCACGGGTAGATCCGGGTCGCGCGCGAACGCACCATCTTGCCGAGGAAGCCGCGCTGGCGGAACACGCGCAGCGCCGAGAGCCCGGTGCGGTCGGGGCCCATCGTCACGTACCAGCTCGCGCGCACGCCGAGCCGCTCGAAGAGCTCGAGCAGTCGCGGCGCGCCGTCGCGGAGTCCGATCTCGGTGTCGACGTCGACCTTGATCGCGAGTACGCCGCTCGGATCGAGTGCCGTGCCCAGCGGGCGGGCGGACTCGCTCACTGGGTGCGGAACCACTCGATCGTGCGGGCGAGCCCGTCGCGCAGCGGTGTCCCGGCCTCGACGCCCAGGATCTTCCTCATGCGCCCGTTGTCCGGGACGCGACGGGCGATGTCCTCGTAGCTGTTGCCGTAGACGTCTTCCTTCGCGACGAAGCGGATCGTGCTCGAACTGCCGGAGATGTCGATCATGAGCTTCGCGAGGTCGAGGATCGAGGTCTCGACGTCGGTGCCGATGTTGAAGACCTGGCCGTTCGTGCCCTCGCCGATCCCGGCCGCGATCGTCGCGGCGACCGCGTCGTCGACGTAGGTGAAGCAGCGCGTCTGGGTGCCGTCGCCGATCACGGTGAGCGGCTCGTTGCGCAGGAGCTGGCCCATGAAGATCGTGATGATGCGGCCGACGTCGATCTTGTCGAGGCGGGGACCGTAGACGTTGAAGTAGCGCGTGATCGTCACCGGCAGGCCGAGCTTGTGGTAGGCGAAGCAGAAGTGCTCGCCGACGGCCTTCGACGTCGAGTAGCACCAGCGGTCGATGCGGGTGGAGCCGAGCACGCGGTCGTCGTCCTCGGACCACGGCAGTTTCGGGTTTCGGCCGTAGACCTCGGAGGTCGAGCTGAAGACGACCTTGCGGCCGTACTTGTAGGCGACCTTCAGCACGTTCTGCGTGCCGTTCACGTTGACGTTCAGCACCTCGTAGGGATCGCCCACGTAATGCTCGACGCCGACCACGGCGGCCAGGTGGTAGACCAGGTCGACCTGCGCGATCAGCGAGTCGAGGATGTCGTGGCTCATGACGCTGTCGCGCACGATGCGGAAGCTCGGGTGGCCGAGCAGGTGGCGCACCTTCTGCGTGCCGCCGGGCTCGAGGATGTAGACCTCGTCGCCGCGCGCGAGCAGCGCCTCCGAGAGGTGGGACCCGACGAAACCGCCGCCCCCGGTGATGAGGATCTTCACGTGTTCTCCTTCCCCGCCGCCGCGGCCGCGTCGAAGCGCGTTCCCGGGGCCGGCCGCACCGCGGCGAGCCAGGTCGCGCCGTCCATCTTCTCGCCCCGCCAGCCCACCGAAACAAGGTCGAGCGAACCCTCGCCGCAGGCGACCCGGGGCGCGCCGCCCGCCCCCGCCCCGCCGACGATCTCGCCGGGCGCGGCCCCGGCGACCGCAGGAGCGGTCTCGGCCCACCACACGAGCAGCGGCTCCCCCCGGAAACGCGCGAACGCACCCGGCCAGGGTTCGGTCACCGCGCGCACGAGGTTCCGCACCCGCTCGGCCGACCAGGCCCAGTCGATCGCACCGTCGGCCGGCTTGCGGCCCCCGAAGTAGCTCGAGCGCGAGTGGTCCTGAGGCAGGCGCGGCGCGCGACCGGATTCGAGCAGCGGCAGCGCCTCGCGCATCGTCTCGCGCCCGGCCGTCGCGAGCTTGCGCGTGAGCGTGAGCGCCGTGTCGTCGCGGTCGATCGCGACCCGGCGGCGCGCGACC
>JAFMJW010000094.1 GCA_017853315.1 Alphaproteobacteria bacterium | reverse complement strand
GGCGACGATCGACGCGACGGTCGCCTTCCTCGACCTGGAACTGAAGCGCGAGCGCGGCTCGCTCGACCGCCTGCTCGCGGTCGACACTCCCGGAACCGCGGAACTGCGCACCGACGGGCTCGTCGCCCCGTGAGCGCCGCCGCCGACGAGCCGATCCACCGCCGTCGCCGCGGCGGCTTCGACATCCGGCCCGCGAGCGGCACGGAGGCGATCCGCGTCGCCGACGACGTCTGGCTCTCGGAGGGACTGTCGAACGCCTACCTCGTCGTGACGCCCGAGGGCCGTGTCGTCGTGAACACCGGCATGGGCTTCGAAGGGCCGATCCACAAGCGGCTCTTCGACGCGGTCGACCGCGGGCCGGTGCGCTACATCCTGCTCACGCAGTCCCACGTCGACCACGTCGGCGGCGTCGAGACGTTCCGCGAGCCCGGCACCGAGATCGTCGCACAAGCGAACAACGCGCTCTGCCAGGCCGACGACGCCCGCATCCATCCCTTCCGCGTCGCGCACTCGGCGCCCTTCTTCCCGACCGCCGTCGACCGCGCGGAGCGCAACCTCCACGTGCAGGCGCGGCCGGTGCCGACCCGCACCTTCGTCGACCGCGACGCCTTCGAGTTGGGCGGCGTCCGCTTCGAGCTGCTCGCGACGCCCGGCGGCGAGACGGTCGACTCGATGGTCGCCTGGCTGCCCGACCGGCGCATCGCCTTCGTCGGCAACGTGTTCAGCGCGCTCTTCGGCCACTTTCCGAACCTCGTCACGCTGCGCGGCGACCGCTACCGCTTCGCGCTGCCCTTCGTGGAGGCGGTCGAGCGGGTGATCGCACTCGAGCCCGAGCTGCTGCTGACGGGCCACTTCGAGCCGATCGAGGGCGCGGCGCTCATCCGGCGCGAGCTCGAGCGACTGCGCGACGCGGTCCTCTTCGTCCACGACGCGACGGTCGCGGGCATGAACGCGGGGTGCGACGTGAACGACCTCGTGCGCGAGATCCGGCTGCCGCCCGAGCTCGAGGTCGGAGAGGGCTACGGCAAGGTCGCCTGGGGCGTGCGCGCGATCTGGGAAGGCTACGCGGGCTGGTTCCACCAGCGCTCGACGACCGAGCTCTACCCGGTGCCTTCGAGTGCGGTCCACGCGGACGTGGTCGCTCTCGCGGGGGGCGCCGACGTCGTCGCGCGCCGGGCCCGCGAGCGCCTCGCGGCGGGCGACGCGGTCGAGGCGATCCACCTCGCGGAGATGGCGATCGCGGCGGAGCCCGCCTCGCGCCCCGCGCTCGAAGCCTATCTCGCCTCGCACGAGCGACTGCTCGAGGAGCACGGCGGTCGCAACTTCTGGGAGACCGGCTGGCTGCGCCACCAGGTCGCGCGGACGCGGCGCGCGCTCGAGGCGCTCGGCGCGCCCGGCGACGCGCGCGGCCGTGGCGACGCGCCCGCGCCTTCGCCGGGGAGTGGATCGTGAGCACGGCGCCCGCCCGCCCGTCCGGCACGCTCGCGCTGGCGCTGGTCGGCTGCGGCGCGATCAGCCGCGTCCACGTCCCCGCGATCCGCGCGGGGGCGCCGCGCACGCGGATCACGGCCGTGGTCGACGTCGATCCCGCCCGCGCCGACGCGCTCGCGGCCGATTGCGGCGCGCGCGCCTTCGCCGACCTCGGCGAGGCGCTCGCCTCGGGTGCGTTCGACGCGGTCGACCTGATGCTGCCGCACCACCTCCACGAGGAGGCGTCGGTGCGCTGCTTCGAGGCCGGCAAGCACGTGCTGCTCGAGAAGCCGCTCGCGAACGACCCGGCCGCCTGCGAGCGGATCCTCGAAGCCGCGCGGCGCGCGGGCACCGTCTTCCAGGTCGCGGAGAACTCGCAGTACTGGCCCGAGGTGCTCACGGCGCGCGACCTGCTCGCGGCCGGCGCGATCGGCGAGGTGCTGACGGCGCGCGCGGCCTTCGTCGTGCCGCCGATGCCCGAGTTCTACGGCGGCCCGGCGCCCTGGCGTCTCGACCTCGCCGCCGCGGGCGGCGGGATCGCGCTCGACACCGGCTCGCACTGGATCCGGCCGCTGCGCATGTGGCTCGGCGAGGTCGACGCGGTCGTCGGCGCGACCGGACGGCCCTGGGAGGCGATGCAGGGCGAGTCGCTCGTGCGCGCGCTGCTGCGATTCCGCTCGGGCGTCGTCGCCTCGCTCGACGGGCTGCTCAAGTCGCCGCCGTTCGCGCCCGAGCCGATGTTCCGGATCTCCGGACGCTCGGGCGAGATCTCGATCGAGCGCCCGGGCCGCGTCGTGCTCTTCGACGCGGAGAGCCCGGGCGGACGACAGGTCGGGGAGGAGGGCGGCTACGGGCGTTCCTACCCGGGACAGTTCGCGGACTTCGAGGCGGCGGTGCTCGACGGACGCCCGCTCGCCGCGGGCCCGGAGTCCGCGGTGGGCGAGCTGCGCACGGCGCTGGCCCTCTACCGCTCGGTCGCGTCGGGACGATGGGAGCCGGTGTGGGACTGAGCCGCGTCCGCTTCGACTTCTCCGGTGCCCGCGTGCTCGTGACCGGCGGCACGAGCGGCATCGGCCACGCGATCGCGCGCGCGTTCGACGACGCGGGCGCCACCGTCACGGTGACGGGACGCGCGAGCTCGGCCGACGAGGTGGAGGCCGACCTCTCGGGTCTCGCCTACCGCGCGCTCGACGTCGAGGACGGGGTGCAGGCCGCCGCGGTCGCCGACGCCCTCGACGGCCTCGACGTGCTCGTCAACAACGCCGGCGCGAGCCTGCCCGGCGGACGCAGCGAGTGGGAGCCGGACGTGTTCGAGCGCTCGGTGCGCATCAATCTCGTCGGTGCCTACCGCGTCGCCGCGGCCTGCCGCCCGCTGCTCGCCGCGAGCGGCTTCGAGGGCGGCGCGAGCGTGCTCCACGTGGCCTCGATGGCCGCGTTCTTCGGGATCGCGCCGGTGCCGGGCTACGGTGCCGCGAAAGCGGGGCTCGTGCAGATGACGAAGTCGCTCGCGGCGTCGTGGGCGAAGGACGGCATCCGCGTGAACGCGATCGCGCCCGGCTGGATCCGCACCCGCATGACCGCGCGCATCCAGGGCGAGCCCGAATGGACGCGCCGCGACTTCGAGCGCATGCCGATGGGTCGCTGGGGACTGCCCGAGGAGGTCGCACCCGCGGCACTCTTCCTCGCGAGCCCGGCCGCCTCCTACGTGACCGGCCAGACCCTGCCGATCGACGGCGGCTACACGGTCGCCTGAGCGGGCCCGGGGGGACGTGGGCGTGGCGAGGAACGAGATCCGCATCGACGACCTCGCGCACCCGCGGCTCGACGAGGCGCAGCGCGCGGCGATCGAGGCCGCCGGCCGCGCGAACCTGCCCCTGCGCGAAGACGCGGTGATGGAGGCCGCGCGCCGGCAGACCGGCCTCGACGACTTCGGCGACGACGGCTTCCGTGTCCGCCTGCGCGAGTGGCTCGCCGCGGCCGACGAGGACCGGGGACTGAACGCGATGGGCCGCGCGACCGTGTTCGGGACCGCCGTGCGCGCGCTCTCGAACCGGCTGCGCGTGGAGGACCTGCTCCGACGCCGTCCCGAGATCCTCGACGTCGAGCTGCCGCGCCCGATCGTGATCGCCGGGCTGCCGCGCTCGGGCACGACCCACCTCGTGAACCTGGTCTCGGCCGACGACCGCCTGCGCTCGATGCCCTATTGGGAGAGCCTCGAGCCGGTGCCGGATCCCGCCGAGCGACCCGGCCCCGACGGCCTCGATCCCCGCCTCGCGCGATGCCGGGCGATGCACGAGCGGGTCGATCGCCTGCTGCCGCACCTGCGCGCGATGCACCACATGACGCCCGAACACGTCCACGAGGAGATCGAGCTGCAGGAGCTCGACTTCTGCACCTACGGCATCGAGTGGTACGCGCGCGTGCCGCGCTGGCGCGACTTCTACCTCTCCTGCGACGCGCG
Source organism: Alphaproteobacteria bacterium (assembly GCA_017853315.1). Taxonomy (GTDB): domain Bacteria; phylum Desulfobacterota; class Binatia; order UBA12015; family UBA12015; genus REEB422. Next base: position 8,998 of record JAFMJW010000094.1, on the reverse strand, counting down.
CCCGAGCTACGCCTACCTGAAGCGGGTCCTGCAGGTGCTGACCTGGCTGCGCGGCCCGAACCGCTGGGTGCTGAAGAGCCCGCAGCATCTGGAGCGACTGCCGGAGCTCGTCGAGACGTTCCCCGACGCGACCGTCGTGCTCACGCACCGCGACCCGGTGCACGTGATCCAGTCCGCGACGACCATGGTGGCCTACGGCTCGCGGCTACGTCGCGACCGGATCGATCTCGCCGACGTCGCCGAGTACTGGACCGACCGCATCGAGCGTCTGCTGCGCGCCTGCGTGCGCGACCGCGACCGCGTCGCGCCCGACCGGGGCGTCGACGTGCTCTTCCACGAGTTCATGGCCGACGACGTCGCGACGGTCGAGCGCATCTACCGGGTCGCCGGCCTGCCGATGACCGACGGCGCGCGCGCGCGGCTCGACGCCTTCATGGCCGCGAACCCGCGCGGTCGCTTCGGCCGCGTCGTCTACGACCTGCGCGGCGACTTCGGGCTCGACCCAGCGGAGTTGCGCCGCCGCTTCGCCTTCTACTTCGAGCGCTTCGCGGTGCGGGCGGAGGAGGCGGACGACTAGGAGCGGGCGCGGCGTGCCGACTTCCGGTACCGACTGCGTGTTCGACGACGAACGGAGGCGACGATGGCGGACGAACTCTGGCGCAAGGGAGCGGGCGATCTCGCCCGCATGATCGCCCGCAAGGAGGTCTCGAGCCGCGAGGTCGTGCGCGCGCACCTCGACCGCGTCGACCGGGTGAACCCGTCGCTCAACGCGATCGTGCGCCGCTTCGACGAGCAGGCGCTCGCCGAGGCCGACCGGGCCGACGGCGCCGTGCGCGACGGCCTGCCGCTCGGTCCTCTCCACGGCGTGCCCTTCACCGTGAAGGAGAACATCGACCTCGCCGGCACGCCGACGACGAACGCGATCGCGGCGCTCGCCGAGGCGACGGCGCACCGCGACGCGCCGGTCGTCGAGCGCATGCGGGCGGCCGGAGCGATCCCGATCGGGCGCACGAACCTCCCCGACATGGGGCTCCGTGTCCACACGCATTCGACGCTCCACGGGCTCACCCGCAACCCGTGGAATCCCGACGTCACCGCCGGCGGCTCGAGCGGCGGCGAGGCCGCGGCCCTCGCCTCGGGCATGAGCCCGATCGGGCTCGGCAACGACATCGGCGGATCGCTGCGCAATCCCGCGCATTGCTGCGGCGTCGCCTCGATCAAGCCGAGCGCGGGACTCGTGCCGTGGGCGACCGACGTGCCGCCCACCGCGAAGGCTCTCGCCGCCCAGACGATGCTCGCCGAGGGCGTCATGGCGCGTCGCGTGTCCGACGTGCGCCTCGGCTTCGACGTCGTCCGCGGCGCGCATCCCCGCGATCCATTCTCGGTGAACGCGATCCTGGGCGACGTCCAGCCGGGTCGACCGTTGCGCGTCGCGCTCATGATCGACGTGCCCGGCGGGCGCACCGACGCCGGCATCGCGGGCGTCGTCGCCGCGGCCGGGCAGTGCCTCGCGTCGCTCGGTCACCGCGTGGAGGAGGCGGCCCCCCCGGAGTTCGAGGCGGCCGTCGACATGTGGGGTGCGCTGCTCGATGCCGACCTGGTCGCGATGCAGCCGCTGCTCGACGCGATTCTCGGGCCCGACGCGCTCACGTTTCTCTCCCTCGGGAGACAGACCTTCGCGCCGGCGGAGGCCGGCGACGCGGTCGCGCTGCACACGCGTCGGCACGAGCTCGCGGCCCGCTGGTCGGCCTGGTTCGCCGAGTGGGACGTGCTCGTCGGGCCGACCTGGGCGCTGCCGGCCTTCCGGCACGGCTTCGACGTGGCGGGACCCGGCGAGGTGCTCGAGGTCTTCGAGCGGATCCGCCCGGTGCTGCCCGCCAACCTCTTCGGGGCCCCGGCCGCGGTCGTTCCGGCGGGGCTCGCGGACGGGCTCCCCGTCGGCGTCCAGGTGAGCGCCTGGCGCTTTTCGGACCACGCCTGCCTCTCGGTCGCCCAGGCGATCGACGAGCGGATGGGCGTCGCGACCCCGATCGACCCGGTGACGGCGTCCGGGCGCTGAGAGGCACCACCGGGCCCGGTTTCCCATGCGGTAATCAATCGACCGACCCGGAAATGTCTGGTTTTCTCCAGGGTCGGGGGCTTGCCCCGACCACGTCCCTCCCATAGACCCCTCGATCAGGGCAGGTCGGGGTTCGGGTCGGCGAACGAGGGTAAGGCGACGCCGCAACCGCAAAATCCACGATTCGTGATCGATTGAGGAAGAGGAGATCGTCAGATGCGCAAGACCCTGTTCGTTGGAGCACTCGCGGTCGCCGTGGCCATCATGGGCTACGCGACGAGCGGCATGACGGGACGCCCGGCGGTGGACCCGGCCTGGGCAGGTGCCCCGGCGATCGACACCGACGTCATCTACGAGCCCTTCGTGCAGGTGAACGATCGCCCCGTCAGCAATTCGCAGGGCCCGGTCGACACCTACACGATCCGCGGCCGCGTCTACTTCAACCTTCCCGAGGATCCGATCGGCTCGGCGCTCGCGAACGGCGTGACCGCTACGGTCTACCAGACCGCCGGCAGCCCGGCCGGCTCGTTCGTCGGCTACACGGAGGTCGACACCTTCACGTGGGACGCCTCGCAGTGCAAGGGCACGCACGCGGGCCTGAGCGTCTACTGCAAGGACACGGTGAGCGGCAGCTTCCTGCGTCTGCGCGGCACCCAGGCCAAGCCCGATAGCCTGCGGGTGAACACCGTCGTGAAGCGTCGCGACTTCATCCCCGGCAAGCCGTTCGGCATCCCGCTCGCGGGCGAGGTGACGATCACGAACGCTTCGCCGAGCGTGGGACCGGCGAGCTTCGACTGGGACGGCTTCCCCGACGTGAACTACTGCAACGTCAGCCACAACGGGGAGCGCACCACCTGCCGCCAGCCCAAGGCTGGCCAGGGCTGATCCAGCCTCCCATCGCGTGAATCACGGGGCGGGCGTCGCGGAAGCGGCGCCCGCCCCGTTTCTTTTCGGGGATTGCGGGGGCAGGCTCTCCGGGCCGACTTTCCGGGCCCGGCGGGTGTCCGCGGGACGGCGCCGAGCAGCGGTGCTGTCCACGACTGCGCACCTCTGGTAGCCCGGACGCCGGATCCCGGAGGACGCACGTGACGGAACCGCTTCTCCACCGCACCCTCGACGCCAACGAGGCCGTCGCGGACGTGGCCTACCGGCTCTCCGAGGTGGTCGCGATCTACCCGATCACGCCCGCCTCGCCGATGGGCGAGCACGCCGACGCATGGTCGGCCGACGGACGGCCGAACCTCTGGGGCCTGGTCCCCGAGGTCGTCGAGATGCAGTCCGAGGGCGGTGCTGCGGGGGCGGTCCACGGCGCCCTGCAGGCGGGCGCGCTCGCCACGACCTTCACCGCGTCGCAGGGGTTGCTGCTCATGCTGCCCGACCTCTTCAAGATCGCGGGCGAGCTCACCTCCTACTGCATGCACGTCGCCGCCCGGACCGTCGCGACGCACGCGCTCTCGATCTTCGGCGACCACTCCGACGTCATGGCGGCGCGCGGCACGGGAATGGCGCTGCTCTGTTCCAACTCCTCGCAGGAGGCGCACGATCTCGCCGCGATCGGCCACGCCGCGACCCTGCGGGCGCGCGTCCCCGTGCTGCACTTCTTCGACGGCTTCCGGACCTCCCACGAGATCACGCGGGTCGCCCCGCTCTCCGACGACGACCTCCGCGCGCTCCTGGACGAGGAGGCGATCCGGGCGCACCGCGCGCGCGCGCTCGATCCCGACCGCCCCGTCCTGCGCGGGACCTCGCAGAACCCCGACGCCTACTTCCAGTCGCGCGAGGCGGTCGAGCCCTTCTACGAGCGCTTCCCCGCGGTCCTCGACGAGACGATGGAGCGCTTCGCCGGCATCACCGGTCGCCGCTACCGGCTCTTCGAGTACGTCGGGCACCCGCAGGCCGAGCGCGTGCTCGTCCTCATGGGCTCGGGCGCGGAGTGCGCGCACGAGACGGTCGAGCACCTGGTCGCGCGCGGAGAGCGCGTCGGCGTCGTGAAGGTGCGGCTGGTCCGACCGTTCTCCCTGCCGCACCTGCTCGCGGCGCTCCCGGCCTCGGCGACTTCGGTCACCGTGCTCGACCGCACCAAGGAGCCGGGCTCGTCCGCAGAGCCGCTCTTCGGGGAGATCGCGGCCGCGCTCCTCGAGGCCGTGGCGCGGGGCGACCGGCCGGGGCTGCCGCGGCTGGCCGGCGGCCGCTACGGGCTCGCGTCGAAGGAGTTCACGCCGGCGATGGTGAAGGCCGCCTTCGACGACATGTCGGCAGCTTCGCCGAAGCGACGCTTCACGCTCGGCATCCGCGACGACGTCTCCGGCTCGAGCCTTCCCTGGGACGCGTCCTTCGACGTGGAGGCCGACGACGTCTCGCGGGCGCTCTTCTTCGGGCTCGGAGCCGACGGGACGGTCTCGGCGAACAAGGCTGCGATCAAGATCATCGGCGAGGAGACCGACCTGTTCGCCCAGGGGCACTTCGAGTACGACTCGCGCAAGGCGGGATCGACCACGATCTCGCACCTGCGCTTCGGACCGCGCCCGATCCGGTCGACCTACCGCATCCGTCGGGCCCAGCTGGTCGCGATCCACGACCCGGGCTTCCTCGAGCGCTACGACGTGCTGGAAGCCGCCGCTCCCGGGGCGAGCGTGCTGCTCAACACTCCCATCGCCCCCGAGCGGGTGTGGGACTCTCTCCCGGCGGAGATCCAGCAGGCTCTCGTGGGCAAGCGCTGCAGGCTCTTCGTCATCGACGGGTACGGCGTCGCGGAGAAGGCCGGGCTCGGCCGTCGCATCAACACGGTCATGCAGGTCTGCTTCTTCGCGCTCGCGAAGGTGCTGCCGATCGACGAGGCGATGGGGCACATGAGGGCCGCGGTCGAGAAGACCTGGGGCCGGCGCGGGGCCGAGGTCGTCCGGCGCAACTTCGCGGCCCTCGACGCCGCCCTTCCCGCGATGCGCGAGGTCGAGGTCCCCGCCACGGCGACGACCGACCGGCGTCGTCCTCCCGCCGTGCCGGGCGACGCGCCCGAATTCGTGCAGAAGGTGACGCGGCTCCTGCTCGAGGGACGCGGCGACGACCTTCCGGTGAGCGCGTTCCCGCCCGACGGCACCTGGCCCACGGGGACGAGCCGCTGGGAGAAGCGTGCGCTCGCCCTCGACGTGCCGATCTGGCAGCCCGACCTCTGCGTGCAGTGCAACTTCTGCTCGATGATCTGCCCGCACACCGCGATCCAGACGAAGCTCTACGAGCCGGCCGGCCTCGCCGGCGCCCCCGAGGGCTTCCGGTCCGCGCCCCAGTCCTTCGACGCGAAGCTCGGCGACCTGCGCTTCACCGTCCAGGTCGCTCCCGAGGACTGCACCGGCTGCGGCCTCTGCGTCGAGGTGTGTCCCGCGAAGGACCGCACGAACCCGCGCCGCAAGGCGCTCGTTTCCGAGCCGCTCGAACCGCACCGCGCCGTCGAGCGCCGCTCCTTCGAGTTCTTCGAGAGCATCGTCTCCGCGCCGCTCGACGCGCTCCCGGTCGACAAGCGGACCGCCGTCTTCCGCACGCCGCTGTTCGAGTTCTCGGGCGCCTGCGCGGGCTGCGGGGAGACCCCGTACATCCGGCTCCTGACCCAGCTGTTCGGCGACCACCTGCTGGTCGCGAACGCGACGGGCTGCTCGTCGATCTACGGCGGCAACCTTCCGACGACGCCGTGGACGACGAACCGCGACGGCCGGGGGCCCGCCTGGTCGAACTCGCTCTTCGAGGACAACGCGGAGTTCGGCTTCGGCATGCAGCTCGCGGTCGACGTCCGGGCCGCGCGCGCGCGGAACCTGCTGCGCGAGGCGGCCTCTCGGCTGCCGGCGAAGCTCGTCGACGAGCTCCTCGCCCCGGGCTCGGGCGAGTCGTGGATGGCGGCGCAGCGCGCGCGGGTCGCGGAGCTCGATCGCCTGCTCGCGGCGGACGCGAGCCCCGAGGCGCGCGCCGCCCGGGAGGCGTCCCCGTCGCTCGTCCCGCGCAGCGTCTGGATCGTCGGCGGCGACGGCTGGGCCTACGACATCGACTACGGCGGGCTCGACCACGTGCTCGCCTCCGAGCGCAAGGTGAACGTGCTCGTGCTCGACACCGAGGTCTACTCGAACACCGGTGGCCAGCGTTCCAAGGCGACGCCGCTCGGCGCCGCGGCGAAGTTCGCGACCGCCGGCAAGGCGACGCGCAAGAAGGACCTGGGCCTGCTCGCGATGAGCTACGGTCACGTCTACGTCGCCGAGGTCGCGATGCAGGCGCGCAGCGCGCAGACCGTCGAGGCGTTCCTCGAGGCGGACCGGCACCCCGGACCCTCGCTCGTCATCGCCCACAGCCCGTGCATCGCGCACGGCTACGACCTCGTGCACTCGCCCGCGCAGCAGAAGCGCGCGATCGACTCCGGGATGTGGCCGCTCTACCGATTCGACCCCGCGCGGATCGACCGCGGCGAGGCGCCGCTCGTGCTCGACTCCGGACCCACCCGACTCGACGTCTCGGCCTACATGGAGAACGAGGCACGCTTCCGCATGGTGCAGCTGCGCTCGCCCGAGCGCTACGCGGCGCTGCTGGAGGCCTCGCGGACGGCGATCCGGCAGCGGCGCTCCCTCTACGAGCAGCTCGCGAAGATCCACCTGCCGCAGGAGGAGAAGGGCCATGGCTGACCTGCGCACCGAGTGGCTCGGTCTCGCGCTCGCGAGCCCGGTCGTCGTGTCCGCGAGCCCGATCTCGCGCGACCCCGACGCGGTCGCGGCCGCCGTGGACGCGGGCGCCGGTGCGGTCGTGCTCCACTCTCTGTTCGAGGAGCAGCTCGTGCACGAGCAGATGGCGGCCTTCCGCTTCCTCGACTCCCGCACCGACCTCGACGCCGAGTCGAGCGGGATCGTGCCCGAGAGCGACGTCTTCCCGCTCGGCGCCGAGCCCTACCTCGCCGAGCTCCGCCGCCTGCGCGAACGGGTCGACGAGCCGGTGGTCGCCTCGCTGAACGGCACCACGCCCGGCGGGTGGACGGGCTACGCCCGGGAACTCGAGGCGGGCGGGGCGAGCGCGCTCGAGCTGAACCTCTACGAAGTACCGACCTCCGCCGACGAGTCGGGTGCGCAGGCCGAGGACCGACAGGTCGAGGTGGTGACCTCGGTGGTGGGGTCGGTGCGGATTCCCGTCACCGTGAAGATCTCGCCCTTCTACGCGTCGGTCCCGGCGTTCGTGCGCCGCCTCGAGCGAGCGGGAGTTCGCGGCGTCACCGTCTTCAACCGCTTCTACCAGCCGGACATCGACCTCGACGCGCTCGACGTCGATCGCCGCCTCCTGCCCTCGACCCCGGCCGAGTTGCCGCTTCGCCTGCACGCGCTCGCGATCCTCTCGCCCGCGACCACGCTCTCGCTCGGCTGCACCGGCGGCGTGCACTCGGGCGAGGACGCCGCCAAGGCGATCCTCGCGGGCGCGCACGTCGTCCAGGTGGCGACCGCGCTGCTCACCCACGGCCCCCGTCACGTCGCGGCGATCCGCGAGCGCCTCGTCTCCTGGCTCGACGAGAAGGGCTACCGGTCGAGCGCCGAGGCCCGCGGGGTCCTCGACGCGAGCACGGCGCCGGACCCCCACGCCTGGGCCCGCCTGAACTACGCCCGGATGCTCGACGGCTGGCGATCCCGGGAGGACTGGCGCCGCCTGCCCTGACCGGGCCGGAGGTGTTTCCGAACGGACGAACGCCCGCGGCGCGTCCGCGGCCCGCCGGCGGGGACGGCGTCGCCGGACCCCGGGCGCGATTCGCGCTCCGTCCGCGCCGATCGCTGGCGCACGTCGGGCCGTCCGCTAGGGAACGGGTCGGGCCCGCGCGACCGCGGCGCCGGAGTACCGCGTGATCCGCCTCGACTCGATCAGCAAGCGCCACGGCCGACGCATCCTCCTGCTCGAGGCCTCCGCGGTCCTGAACCGCGGCGAGAAGGCGGCCCTGGTCGGCCCCAACGGCGCCGGCAAGACGACGATCTTCCGCCTCGTCACGCGCGAGGAGCAGCCCGACGACGGCCAGGTCTCGATCGATCGAGGCGTGACGGTCGGCTACTTCAGCCAGGACGTCGGCGAAATGGCGGGCAAGTCGGTCGTCGCCGAGACGATGGACGGCGCGGGACCGGTGTCGGCGATCGTCGGCGAGATGCGGGAGCTCGAGCTGGCGCTCGCCGATCCCGACCGGGCCGGCGAAATGGACGCCCTGCTCGAGCGTCTCGGCGCGGCCCAGACGCGTTTCGAGGAACTCGACGGCTGGGCGCTCGACAGCCGCGCTCGCGAGATCCTGGCCGGGCTCGGGTTCGCGCAGGACGTGATGGACGCGGACGTCGCGACGCTCTCGGGCGGCTGGAAGATGCGGGTCGCGCTCGCGCGCATCCTGCTGCAGCGTCCGGACGTGCTGTTGCTCGACGAGCCGACGAACCACCTCGACATCGAGTCGATCCTCTGGCTCGAGGCGCACCTCGCGCGCTTCGAGGGCGCGCTGCTGGTCACCTCCCACGACCGGGAGTTCCTGAACCGCGTGGTCTCCAAGGTGATCGAGATCGACGGCGGCGAACTCGTCTCCTACTCGGGGGACTTCGACTTCTACGAACAGCAGCGCGCGCTCGCCGAGCGGCAGGCCGCGGCGCAGTACGAGCGCCAGCAGGCGATGCTCGCCAAGGAGATGCGCTTCATCGAGCGCTTCAAGGCCCAGGCGGCGAAGGCGGCGCAGGTGCAGTCGCGCGTGAAGAAGCTCGACAAGATCGAGAAGCTCGAGCCGCCCGCGCGACGGCAGAAGCTGCGCTTCGACTTTCCCGCCGCGCCGCGCTCGGGCGACGACGTCGTCCGGATGGACGGGGTGGCGAAGGCCTGGGGCAAGCGCGTGGTGCACGAGCGGCTCGACCTCGCGATCCGCCGCCGCGAGCGCTGGTGCGTCATGGGCGTGAACGGCGCCGGCAA
>JAFMJW010000365.1 GCA_017853315.1 Alphaproteobacteria bacterium | reverse complement strand
GCGCCCGCTCCCGCGCAGGTCGCGGCGGCCCCCGCGCCGGTCGCGACACCGCGAGCCGTCGCGACGCGCGCGCCGGTCGGTCGCCCGGCGGTCGCGGAGAACCCGCTCGCCGACGCGCCGATCGGCGTCCCGCGGCCGCCGGGCTACCTCGAGAAGCGGGTGGGGCCGAGCGGAAAGCCGGAGACGAGACTTCTCCCCGTCGAGCGACCGGCTTCCGCGGCGATCGAGCCGAAGGTGCTGCGGCCGCCGACGCCCGAACCCAGGCGTCCGCTCGTCCGGCGCGCCGACGAGGTCGCGCAGGACGCCGCGGCGGCCGGTGCGCGAGCCGACGCGGCCCAGCCGACGACTGCTCCGGCACCCGACGCGCAGGCGGAGGCGGAGACGGCGGCCGGCGGCGAGCCCGAGGAGCAGGCGGCTCGACCGAGGCCGGCGCGGGAGCCTGCACCCGAGGTGCGAAGGCTGCCGAGCGGCCTGCCCGAGGTCGAGGTCAACATCGTGCAGTGGTCTCCCGCGGCCGACCGGCGCTTTGCCTTCGTCCGCGTCGACGGCAGCTCGATGGTGAAGGTCCGGGAAGGGGACGAAGTGGGCGGGCTGCTCGTGGTCCGGATCCACCCTCACGGGATCGAGTTCGCGCAGGACGAGGGTCGCTGGCTCCTGCGGACCGACTGAGCGCGACCGGGGCGCCGCCCGCCGCAGGGAGCCCGGCGCGCGCGCCGCACGCGCCTGCGCGGATCAGCCGCGCATGATCATGCCGCCGTCGACGCAGAGGATCTGGCCGGTCACCATCCTGCTCTCGTCGGAGGCGAGGAAGACCGCCGCGCCGCACATGTCCTCGGCCTCGAGCGGCTGCTTGATCGCCATCATCATGCTCACGATGACGTCGATCATCTCCTTCGGCACGCTCTTCTTGGTCGCCTCGGTCATCGTCGGCCCGGGCGAGATCGCGTTGCAGCGCACGCCGTGGGGCCCCCCGGTCGCGGCGATGAAGTGGGTCATCGCGTTGATCGCGGCCTTCGTCACGCTGTAGTGGAAGCTCGGCAGCTGGTCTTCGTGCGGCACGTAGAAGGTCGTGTACGCCGCGTCGCTGCTCTGGGTGATGATCGATCCCTTCTGCTGCTTCTTCATGTGCGGGTAGACCGCGCGGCAGGAGAGCCAGGAGCCGAAGTAGTTCACCGCGAAGATCTTCTTCAGGTACTCGAAGCTGTGGTTCGCGTTGTCGATGTCGTAGTAGATCGCGGCGTTCGCGATCAGGGTGTCGATGCGGCCCCACTTCGCGACGACCGCGTCGGCCATCGCGTTCGCGCTCGTCTCGTCGGACACGTCGACCGGGACGAAGATCGCGTCCGCGCCGGTGCCGCGGATCGACGCGGCGACGGCCTCGCCCTTCTCGCGGTTCAGGTCGGCGACGGCGACCCGCGCTCCCTCGGCCGCGAAGCGACGCGCGTAGGCCTCGCCGATGCCCTGGCCGCCGCCGGTGATGATGGTCACGTTGTTCTCGAGCTTCACGGGGGATCTCCTTCCGCCGGCCCCGGTGCCGCCCGTGGAAGGGGCGCGGGCCGGACGACCGCGCTCCTATCACGGGCACCCGCCCCGGAGGCCAGAGCAGCCGCAGGGAGGCCGTGGCCGAGGATGGAGGCTTGACAGCGAGGCCCTCGACCGGCAGAACGGGAGGCGACCGATCGGTCGGTCGCCGGGAGCGGGATGAACGCAGTCGCGGCAGAGAACCAGGGCGAGCAGAGTTCGCGGGAGCGCATCCTCGATGCGGCCGAGGGGCTGTTCGCACGGCGGGGCTACGCCGGCGTCGGCCTGCGCGAGCTGGCGGATCTCGTCGGGCTCGGGAAGTCCTCGCTCTTCCACCACTTCGAAAGCAAGCCGCAGCTCTACGCCGCCGTCTGCACCCGGATCCTCGCGCGCATCGCGGCCCGGGTCGACGAGAGCCTCGCGCGGGGGGGCGCCCCGATGGAGCGACTCGAGCGGGTCGTCGACGACCTGCTCGACCTGCTCGCGGCGCAGCCGAGCGACGCGCGCATCCTGCTTCGCTCCCTGTTCGAGGACGACGAGCTCGCCGGGGAGACCCGCGAGGAGCGCGAGGGCCGCGAGCTCACCGCGCACATCATGGCGTCGATTTCCGCCCTCCTGCGCGAGGGCATGGAAGTCGGCCAGTTCCGTTCGGTCCACGTGCCGGGACTGCTGCTGAGCCTGATCGGGCAGACGGTCTTCCCGTTCGCCTCGGGCGAGTTCGGGCAGGAGATCCTGGGCAAGGACCCCTTCGACCCCGCGGAGGTGAAGCGTCGCAAGCGCGAGACGCGCGACCTCCTGCGTCACGGGCTGCTCGCTCCGGCGGGCCGCTGACACGAGTCACGGCGGACCCCGGACGACCCGGGATCCCGAGGAGAAAGTCACCGATGGAGAAGATCCTTCCCGAGTACCGGCGCCAGATCGGCAGCTTCGAGGTGGTCGACATCGACGAGAAGCAGGTCGAGCGGCTGCGCGGGGAGCTCGACGTCGACGTCCCGCTCGACCTGCACTGGACCTGGAACTACGCGAGCGAGGTCGAGGAGCTCCGCGCGCTCTACGAGCGCGGCAAGCGGGGCCAGTGGAACGCGGAGGAGGACATCGACTGGTCGGCGCCCTTCGGCCGCGACGAGTGGTTCCTGCCGCGCGAGAACCTGCTCCTCCTGCCGACGATCCTGACGATGATGGGCAAGGACGAGGCCACCTGCCGCGAGGCCGCCTTCGACGAGTTCGCCTTCACGATGTCGCAGCTTCTCCACGGCGAGCAGGCGGCGCTCCAGATCTGCGGCCAGCTGACCAACGCCTGTCCGACCATGGACGCGAAGTTCTACGCGGCGTCCCAGGTCGCCGACGAGGCGCGCCACGTCGAGGTCATCGCGAAGTTCCTCCAGCGCA
>JAFMJW010000093.1 GCA_017853315.1 Alphaproteobacteria bacterium | reverse complement strand
TGGACGTCGCGCGGATGGCCGAGGCGGCCGGGGTGCAGATGGTGACCGTGCACGGTCGCACCCGTGTGCAGCTCTACACCGGCGCGGCCGACTGGGAGCGGATCGCCGAGGTGAAGCGCGCGGTGTCGATCCCGGTGGTCGGCAGCGGCGACGTGGTGAGCATCGCGACGGCGCGGTCGCGGATCGAGCGGAGCGGCGTCGACGGGATCGCGATCGGTCGCGGCGCGATGGAGAACCCGTGGCTCTTCGCCCAGGTCGCCTCGGAGATGCGCGGCGAGCCGTCGTCGCCGCCGACCGTGCCGCAGCGCCTCGCCGCCCTGCGGCGCTACCGCGAGCTGCTCGACGAGGCCTACCCGGAGAAGGTCACCTCGGCCCGGCTGCGGGGCATGGCCTGCCGGATCGCCCGGGGCTTCCCGGGTTGCGGCGCGTTCCGCGAGGCGGTCTCGAAGACGCGCCGCAGCGAGGAGCTGCTGGAGATCGTCGACCGCTTCGAGGAGCTTCTGCCACCCGAAGCCGTGGAGCCCGCGGCGGGGGCGGCGAGGAGTGCTGCGTGACGGCGCGAGAGAGGGGATCCGCGTGAGCGCGCCGGACGGGGGCGAGGGGGCGCGGACGAAGGCGCTCATCCCGTCCGCGAGCGTGCTGCTCCTGCGCGACGGCCCCGACGGCCTCGAGACCTTCGTCGTCGTGCGCCACCGGCGCAGCAGTTCGTTCGCGGGCATGCTGGTCTTTCCCGGCGGGCAGGTCGACCCGGCCGACGACGATCCGGCGCTGCACGGCCGGTGCGCGGACCTCGACGCCGACGAAGCCGCCCGGCGGCTCGCCAGCCGGGTGGCTCCGCCGCCCGGGCCGCTCGCCTGGCACGTGGGCGGGATCCGAGAGCTCTTCGAGGAGGCGGGCGTCCTGCTCGCGCGCAAGGGCGGAGACTGGGTCGTCCCCGGCGGCGGCGTGCCGTCGCTCGAGGAGATGCGTCGAGCCCTCCACGAGGGCTCGATCGACCTGCTCGGGCTCGCCCGCGAGAACGACCTCGAGCTCGCGCCCGGCGCGCTCTCGTACTTCGCGCACTGGATCACGCCGGAGCAGGTCGCGACCCGCTTCGACACGCGCTTCTTCCTCGCGACCCTCCCGCCGGGGCAGGAGGCCCGCCACGACGGGCGGGAGACCAGCTCCGGCGAGTGGCTGCGCCCGGGCGAGGCGATCGCCCGCTACCGGCGCGGCGAGGCGCAGCTCGTGCCGCCGACTTTCGTGCTGCTCTCCGAACTCGCGCGGCACGCCGACGCGTCGGCGGCCCACGCCGCGGCCGTCGCACGCGAGGTGACGACCATCCTCCCGCGCTGGTTCAGCGCGCCCGACGGCACGACGGCGTTCCTCTACCCGGGCGACGCCGCGTACGACGGGGGCGATCCCGACCGCCCGGGGCCGCGTCGCCGGCTGGTCGTGCGCGACGGGCTGTTCGAGGAAGTGGTCGCGGACTGACGCCGCGCGGGGCCGTATTGCACCCTTCGACCGCCCGTACTAGTCGGGGCTCATGTCCGCGCGTCGCTTCGACATCTTCGTCGGCAAGGAATACCTGAAGTTCAACGCGGCGCACTTCATCGCGTACCCCGGCTTCCGCGAGCGCCTGCACGGCCACAACTACCACGTGACCGTGAGGATCGAGGGCGAACTCGGCCCCGACGGATACGTCCTCGACTTCGGCATGGTGAAGCGCGCGACCAAGCGGGTCTGCGATTCCCTCGACGAGTTCACGATCCTGCCGGCGCAGAGCGACTGCCTCGACATCCGCGAGCAGGGCGGCTCCGTCGAGGTCGTGTGGCGCGACGACGGCTCGCGCTTCGTGCTGCCGCGCGGCGACGTCGTCCTGCTGCCGATCGTGCACTCCTCGGCCGAGGAGCTGTCGCGCTGGGTGGCCGGGCGCATTCGCGAGGAGCTGATCGGCGACGGCGCGCGGCGCTGGTCCCGCATGGAGGTCTCGGTGTCGGAGACCCACGGCCAGGCGGCGACCTACACCGACGCCGAGCCGGTCGGCTAGGCGGGATCGGCGATGGCGGAGTCGATCGGACTGCGGGTCGGCGATCCGCGCTTCTGGGATCCCGCGGACCTGCGGTCGGAAGTCGACCGCGTGTTCGACATCTGCGACTCCTGCCGGCTCTGCTTCAAGTTCTGCGGCAGCTTCCCGCTGCTGTTCGAGATGATCGACCGCCGCACCGAGGCGAACCGCGAGCGCCACCTGCGCGAGCACCCGGAACTCGTGGAGCAGGCGGCGGCACGCCGGGCCGAGTCCGCCGCGGCCGGTCCGCGCGTGCACGAGGAGGGCCTCGAGGTCGCCGAGACCTTCGGCGACGAGCTTCCGGAGCTCGCCGCCCACGCGAGCGACCTCGAGAACGCGGACATCGACCAGGTCGTCGACCTCTGCTTCCAGTGCAAGCTCTGCTGGCCGAATTGCCCGTACGTGCCGCCGCACGACTGGGCGATCGACTTCCCGCGGCTGCTGCTGCGCTGGAAGGCGCACCGGACCCGTCGCGAGGGCACCCCGCTCGCCGACCGCCTGCTGCACGATCCGGCGACGATCGGCCGGGCCTCGAGCCTGGCACCGCCGCTCGCGCGGCTCGGCACCACCAACCGGGCGAGTCGCATCCTGCTCGAGAAGACGCTCGGCGTGCACCGGGACAAGGCCCTGCCGCCGGTCCCCGACGAGACCTTTCCCCGCTGGTGGCGCCGCAACCGCGAGCGCTCGGCGACGCCGACCGGGCCGATTCCGCCTGCGCCGCCTGCGCCCGAGCCGGACGAGTTCGGCGACGTGCCGGCGCCGGAGGTGCCGCGGCGCGTGGTGCTCTTCTCGACCTGCCTCGTGGACTACAACGACCCGACGACCGGCCGGGCCGCCGTGCAGGTGCTCTCGCACAACGGCGTCCAAGTGGCGTGGCCCGAGGCGCAGGGCTGCTGCGGCATGCCGCGTCTCGACGGCGGCGAGCTCGACCGCGCCTGCGAGCAGTCGCGCCGCAACGTCGAGGTGCTGCTGCCGTGGGTCGAGCGCGGCTGGGCGGTCGTCGTGCCGTCGCCGAGCTGCAGCCTGATGCTGCGCGAGGAGGTGCCGCAGCTCGTCGGCAGCGACGCGGCCGCGCGAGTCGCCGCGGCGACCTACGACCTGTGCGACTACCTGGTGAAGCTCGGCCGCACGGCCGACGGCATCCGCAGGGACTTCGTTCGCCGGCTGGACCGCGTCCGCTACCACGTGCCGTGTCACGTCCGGGAGCAGCAGATCGGGTTCCGCGGTCGCGACGTGCTGCGCTGGGTGTGCGACGACGGGGTCGAGATGGTGCAGGAGTGCAGCGGGCACGACGGCACCTGGAGCATGAAGAAGGAGAACTTCGAGTCGTCGCTGCGCTGGGGCCGCAAGTGCTTCGACGGCATGAAGGGCGAGGTCGGCGAGGCCTGCTCGGCGCGCTGCTCCGACTGCGCGCTCGCGGCCCTGCAGATCCGGCAGGGGGCGGGCGTGGTCGCCGTGCACCCGGTGATCGTGCTGGCGCACGCCTACGGCTTCGACGTGGGCGACGCGGCGCGCCACATCGAGTCGCGGCGGGTCGACCCGGACGCACCTCCCGCCCCGGAGAGCTGACCGCAGCGAGCCCCGGGGCCGACCGCGGGTGCCCGCTTCGCCGTCGCCCGCCGTGCCGGGGCGGGGTTGATTCGGACGCCGCGAACGGCCAAGACTCTCGGCCGCGGCGCCCGCTCGGGTGCCGCTTCCTCACACCTCCGACTGCAAGGAGCGACATCGATGACGAAGCGCGTTCGCGAGATCCTGAGCTGGTACGCGGGCAGCAACCCCGGGGTGCTGTCGAACCTGGCCCGCATGCTGAACCACGGCACCCTGAAGGGCACCGGCAAGATGGTCATCCTGCCGGTCGACCAGGGCTTCGAGCACGGCCCGGCGCGCAGCTTCGCGAAGAACCCGGGCGGCTACGACCCCCGCTACCACTTCCACCTCGCGATCGACGCCGGCTGCAACGCCTACGCGGCCCCTCTCGGCTTCCTCGAGGCGGGCGCGGCCGAGTTCGCGGGCGAGATCCCGCTCATCCTGAAGCTCAACAACTCGGACTCGCTCACGGCGGGCGGCGATCCGTGCCCGGCGGTGACCGGCTCGGTCGACGAGGCGCTGCGGCTCGGCTGCGCCGCGATCGGCTACACGATCTACCCCGGCTCCAGCGAGCGCAACGTGATGTTCGAGGACCTGCGCGAACTCACCGAGGAAGCCAAGGCGAAGGGTCTCGCGGTCGTCGTCTGGTCCTACCCGCGCGGGTCGGGGATCTCGAAGGAGGGCGAGACCGCGATCGACGTGGTCGCCTACGCCGCCCAGATCGCCTGCCAACTCGGCGCGCACATCGTGAAGGTGAAGCCGCCGACCGCGCACCTCGAGCAGGCCGCGGCGAAGAAGGTCTACGAGGCGCAGAACGTCCCGATCAAGACGCTCGCCGAGCGCGTGCGCCACGTCGTGCAGAGCTCGTTCGCGGGACGCCGCATCGTCATCTTCTCCGGCGGCGAGGCGAAGGGCGACGAGGCCTTCTTCGAGGAGATCCGCGGGCTCGCCGAGGGCGGCGCGTGCGGCTCGATCATCGGCCGCAACTCCTTCCAGCGCCCGAAGGAGGAGGCGCTCTCGTTCCTCGCGACCGTGATGAAGATCTACAAGGACGCGAAGTAGGGAAGACGCGAAGGAGGCCGGGCGCGGACCCGGTGTCCGGAAGCGAGGGGCGCCTGCCGCGAGCCGGCGCCCCTCGTCTCGTTTCGAGCCGTCAGCCCTGCGCTTCGTCGCCCGGGATGCGGCGGAAGCGTCCGCGTTCGACCTTCTCGATGCGACCCGCCTTCTGCCACCGGGTCATCGCCGGGTAGGACTGCGCCTTGCCCTTCGCGGCGGCTCCCGGGTGCTTCAGCACGTCCTCGATGCCGAAGACCTCGGGCAGCGAGCGCAGGACCTCGTCCCAGTCGACCCGCGGACCCGCGGCGCGCGGCTTGCGCGCGGCCCGCGGCGCCGCAGGCTCGCCGCTCGCGACGCCCTTCGGCTTTCTCCCGCGTCGCTTCCCGGGCGCCGGCGGCAAGGCCTCGCCGAGGCCGATCGCCTGCTCCCAGATGCGAGCCTGCTCGACCAGTCGGCGCAGGTCGTCCTCGGCACGACGGATCTCCTTCTGCAGGATCTCCAGAACCCGGCGCGCTTCCTTGCGCACCTTGGCGAACCGGTCGCCGCCCGTGGACGTCTCGAGTCCGGCGAGTTTCGCTGCTCTGCGGGGCATCGCTCCCTTCCTTTCCTTCGCCGGCCGGCAGGGCCGACCTCTCCGGAGCACGGGCCTCGGCCGTCCGCCGCGCCCCGCTCGCTCGTCCGTCTCAAGTACCCGTGAGGCCCAGCCTTGCAAGCGGAAACCATGTCCGCGGCGTCAGGAATCGACTCCCGGATGGGGATCCGGGGGACTCCGTCGCCGGTCAGGCACGAAGGCGTCGGTCGAGAAAGTCCCGGACGAGTGCCCAGGCCACGTCCGTCGCCTCGGGACGGAACGCGTCGGGCCGCCCCTCGTTCGCGAAGGCATGGCCGGCTCCGCCGAAGACGTGCAGCGCGAACGACTTGCCCTCCCGGCGCAGGATCGTCTCGAGCGCGACGCGGTCCTCGACCGGGACCAGTCGATCGTCGGCGCCGTAGAGCCCGAGGAGCGGGCAGCCGAGCCGCGGTGCCAGGTCGAGCGGGCTTGCCGGCTTGCGCTCGTCGCGTCGGTCGTAGCGCAGCATGCCGTAGAAGCTGACGCAGGCCGAGAGCCGAGGGATGCGGCACGCGGACTGGATCGCGACCTGGCCGCCCATGCAGAAGCCCAAGACGGCGACCCGCGAGTCGACGCCCGGGCTCGTCGCGAGCCACGTGGTCGCCGCCTCGACGTCGCCGACCAGGCGGTCGTCGGGAAGGTTCGCGATCCAGCGCTCGACGGCCGCCATGTCGGGGAGCGTCGGCGGGCCTTCGCGACTGTAGGGGTCGAGTGCGAGGACCACGTGGCCGAATCCGGCGATGCGGGCCGCGATCTTCCGGTAGAGGGCCGAGAGCCCGAAGACGTCGGGGAACAACACCACGCCGCCCCGCGCGGTCGCGGCGCGCTCGGTCGGACGCGCGAGGAATCCGCGCAGGGTCGCGTCGACACCGGGAAACTCGACCTCGTGCGAGTCGATCGCGACTCCGTCGTCGGCGGTTGCGTTCATCGCGTGGACTCCCTGGTCGCGGACGACGACCACGAACGGTGAGCCGTTGCGCGGTGCTCGTCGAGGGGGCAGGCCGTGCCGCGTATCCCGCACGGCGGTGTCGGTGTCGGTGTCGGTCGGAACGTCGGCGTCGTCATGATCGCGCTTCGGGCCATTGACCCCGCGGCTTCGCGGAAGCTAAGCCGCGCGTCACCTCGCATCGGATCCGCGTCCCCCGCGCGGACCGAACGACGTCTCCGGGGCCAGGACGGCCGCGCCGGAGCCAATCGCAGGCCGGTGGCCTGCGCAAGGGGGCAGCATGGGCAGGGACACGAGGAAGGGCGGCGTGCAGGGCATGCTCGCGGCGGTGGTGGCGGTGGCGATCGCGATCGGGGCGGCCGAGGCCGGCGCCGACGTCGCGAAGTCGGAGGTCGCGGCCACGGTCGACCTGAACACCGCGTCGGTCGCGGACCTGGCGGCGCTGCCGGGCATCGGCGAGTCGAAGGCGAAGGCGATCGTGGCGTGGCGCGAGGCGACCCCGTTCCGCTCGGTGGACGAACTCCGCGACGTGAAGGGGATCGGCGACAAGATGCTCGAGAAGCTCCGCCCCCGTCTCGCGGTCTCGCAGGTGGCGGGCGCGGCGGGTGCGGCGAAGGCGAGGGCGGAAGGCGCCTCGCAGAGCGCGTCGGGAGCGGCGAGCCCGGCGCGGGCGGCATCGCAGGCCGCGCAGGCGGGGAAGGTGGCGGAGGCGGCGGGTCGGTAGCGCGGCGGTGGAGGGCCGCACGGCGGGAGTCTCGTCCGCCGGCGGCCCTCCGCTCGGCCACACGGCGAGGCCGGCCTGTGCCCCGAGCGTCAGGTTGCCGGGACTTGACGACCCCGGGGGGGTCGCCGACCCTCCGGTGCGTGACGAACGGCGCACATTCCGGACCCGAGGACCCGGGTCCGGTGGCGGCCCACGGCGCTCCCGCCGTCCGACCCGGCTCGATCCGGGTGCTTCACGCGGTGGGAACGATGGACCGCGGAGGGGCGGAGTCGATGCTGATGGACGTCCTGCGCCGTCTCGATCGCGAGCGGTTCCGATCCACCGTGCTCGCCCACGGCCCCGCACCAGGCGAGTTCGAGCCGGAACTCGTCCGTCTCGGCGTCCCCGTCCGACGACTCCCGTCGCTGGGAACCCTCGGATACCCCGGCTACGTGAGGGCGCTTGCCCGCTTCCTTCGGGCGAGCGGCCCCTTCGACGTCGTCCACTCCCATCTCGACTGGCAGGGCGGAGCCGTCGCGGCCGGCTCGCGGCTCGCCGGCATCCACAAGGTCGTCGCCCACTCTCACGCGGCCTCCTGGTCGAGGCGCGACGGTCCGGTGGAGAGGATTCACCTCGCGTTCTGCCGGCTCCTGCTCCGGACGTTGGCGAGCGATGCGTGGGCATGCTCGCGCGAGGCCGGCGAATTCCTCTTCGATCGTCGGACGATGGTGTCCGCGCGCTTCCGGATCGTCCGGAACGCGATCGACCTCGATCGCTTTCATCCCGTGGATGCGGCGTCTGCGGCGACCAGGCGGGCGGCGCTCGGGTTTCCGCCCGATGCTCTCGTCCTCGGTCACGTGGGCAGCCTCTCGCCGGTCAAGAACCAGGCATTCCTGATCGATCTCGCCGCACGGCTCGCCGCGCGAGGCGAGCCCGTCCGGCTCCTGCTCGTGGGCGAGGGGCCCGACCGCCAAGCCTTGTCCCGGCGGGCTGCGGCGCGCGGCATCGAGCGCGAAGTCGTGTTCGCGGGTTCCAGGCCGGACGTGCCCGAGATGCTGGCCGTGCTCGACGTGTTCGTCTTTCCCTCGATCAGCGAAGGACTCGGTCTCGCTGCCGTCGAGGCCCAGGCTGCAGGCATTCCGTGTGTCGTCTCGGATGTCGTCCCCGGGGAAGCCGACATGAACCTCGGCCTCTTCGACCGCGTGCCGCTGGATTTCGAGCAGTGGGAGAGGGCGATCGACCGTGTTCGTCACGCCCGTCGGCACGACGGCGGCGGGATCGCGCGGGCCATCGCGGCGCGAGGCTACGATGCGAGGGGCGCATCGGCCGAGGTGGCCAGTCTCTACGAGGCCGTCGTCGCCCGCGATCGTTCGACCTGGATCTAGACCCGCGGCGGCGGGTTCCCCGCGGCCCGACGCTCGGCCGCGCGTCGCTCGGCCTCCTGCTTGAACTCGGCGACGGCGTCCGCGAGCGCCTGCTCCTCGAAGAGCCGGCGGAGCGCCCCGGGAATCCAGAAGCCGATGTCGACGTTCTGGGTGCAGGTCGCGCGGGTCCGCCCGGGGCCGATCTTCTCGAACTCGTAGCTGCCCTTGGCCCCGGCGACGTCACCCTCGACCAGGTTCCACGAGATCCGCTGAGGCAGGTCGTAGGTATGCTCGAGGACGTAGTGGATCCGGCGGATCTTCATGTCGAGCTCGAACGCCACGTTGCGTCCGCGGCCCTCCTCGTCGCACGAGAGGATCGCCGCGCGGGTCACCGGCGTCGACCAGCGGGGATGGCTCTCGAAGTCGGTGAGGACGGCGATGCAGTCCTCGACGTCGGCGTCGATCTCGGCGGTGTGGGTCTTGCGGGTGGTCGACATCGAGTCTCCCTGTCGACGGTCGCAGAGCCTCGCCCCACGACCACTAGCCCAAGGCCGGAGGTGTGGCCAGCCGCGAGGGGATTCGTCTTCGAGAGGGCGCGGAAGCGGATCATGGCCCGCTGCTTCTTGTCCCTCCCCCGCGTCGGGGATAGGTTCGACGGATCATGAAGATCCGCACCGTCGAGTGGAAGGCCGGCCGGGTGGTGATGCTCGACCAGCGTCTTCTCCCGAATCGCGAAGTGTATCGTATTTATGACGATCCCTCCGACGTCATGGCCGGGATCCGCGACATGGTCGTCCGGGGGGCGCCCGCGATCGGGGTCGCAGCCGCCATGGGGATCGCCATGGGAGCCCGGTCGCTTTCGCCGGACCGCTTCGCCCGGGACTTCGAGCGTCTCTGTCGCGCCTTCGCCGCGACCCGCCCGACGGCCGTGAACCTCTTCTGGGCGATCGAGCGCATGCGCAAGGTGGTACGCGAGAACGCCCACCGCCCCTCCGAGACGGTGGTGAAGCTGCTCGAGCGCGAGGCCCAGTCGATCCGCGACGAGGACCTGGACGGCAACCGTCGACTCGGCGAGCACGGCGCCGCCCTGCTGCCGAAGACCTGCAACGTGCTCACCCACTGCAACGCGGGCGGGCTCGCGACGGCCGGGATCGGCACCGCGCTCGGGATCGTCTGCGCCGCGCGCGACGCCGGCAAGAAGATCGCCGTCTGGGCCGACGAGACCCGCCCGGTCCTCCAGGGCGCGCGGCTCACGGCCTGGGAGATGAAGCGCGCGCGCATTCCCGTCACGGTCATCACCGACAACATGGCCGGGGCTCTCATGCGTCGTGGGATCATCGACGCGGTCATCGTCGGCACCGACCGGACGGCGGCCAACGGCGACGTGGCGAACAAGATCGGCACCTACTCGGTCGCGGTGCTCGCGGCCCACCACGGCGTGCCCTTCTACGTCGCCGCGCCGGTGAGCTCGATCGACCTGTCCTGCAAGACCGGGGAGCAGATCCCGATCGAGGAGCGCGCGGCGGCGGAGGTGACCCACGTCGGCGGCAAGCAGGTCACGCCGGGCGGGGTGAAGGTCTGGAACCCGGCCTTCGACGTGACGCCGCACGACCTCGTGACGGCGATCGTCACCGAGAACGGCGTCGCTCGACCGCCGTACACGCAGTCGCTCGCGAAGATGGTGAAGGGCGGCGCCGCGGAGGCTCCCGTCCGCGAGCCGGCGTCGGCCGCTCCTCGCAAGCGGCGCACGCGCAGCTGACGCCTGCTCCCGCGCCGGGTCAGGCGCGGAAGGCGGTCGGGTCCCGCGGCTTTGCCGCACGGGAACCGCCCCCCGGTCGCGATCGCGACGCGCGCGCGCGGGGGCGTCGGCGGGCCTCGATCCTCTCGAGGCGCGCGAGCAGCGGCTGCCACTCGGCGCGGCGGAGCAGCGGGCCGAGCGCGGGCCGTCGCACCCCGCGCGGCCGCTCGCGGTGGAGGGCGTCGAGCCGGGCAAACGCCTCGGCGACGTGGCCGGGGTCGAGCGCTCCGCGTCGCCACGCGGCCTCGAGGCCCGCGGCGACCTCTTCTCCGAGCTCGAGCGAGCCGCAGGCGAGCAGCAGGTCGCAGCCCGCCGACACGGCTGCGGCCCCCACGTCGGCACGGCTGCCGAAGGCGTCGAGCGCGTGCATGCCGAGGTCGTCGGTCGCGAGGACACCTCGGAAGCCCATGCGCTCGCGCAGGAGACCGCGCAGGATCGCGGGCGAGAGGGTCGCCGGACGACCCCGGTCGAGCGCGGTGTAGACGACGTGCGCGGTCATGAGCATCGGCAGGCGCGCGCGGATCGCCGCGCGGAAGGGCGCGAGCTCGAGCCGCTCCAGCGAGCGCAGGCTGCGCCGGACGACCGGCAGGGCGTGGTGCGAGTCGACCGCCGTGTCGCCGTGGCCGGGGAAGTGCTTGCCGCACGCGAGGAGGCCCGCGTCGCGGAGTCCCGCGGCGAACGCGAGAGCCGTCCGGGCGACCGCCGCCGGCTCGGAGTGGAACGATCGGTCGCCGATCACCGGGTTCGCGGGATTGCTGTCGACGTCGAGGACGGGCGCGAAGTCGCAGTCGAAGCCCGCGGCCGCGACCTCGCGGCCGAGCGCGCGGCCGACCTCGCGGGCGAGTGCGGGCGATCCCGCGGCGCCGATCCGCCGCATCGGCGGCCACTCGGCGAACGGCGCACGCAGCCGCTGCACGCGGCCGCCCTCCTGGTCGAGCGAGACGATCGCGCGGGGGCCGAGGATCGCGCGCACCTCGCGCGTGAGTGCGCGCACCTGCTCGGGATCGACCACGTTGCGGCGGAAGAGGATCACGCCCCCCGGCGCGAGCCGCTCGAGGCGGCGGCGGCTGCGGGCGTCGAGCCGCGGCCCGTCGAGCCCGGTGACCACGAGTCGCGAGAGCCTGGGCGACGCCATCGGTCCTCTCGTTAGCATCCCGGCGCCGCGCTGCGCGCCCGGCGCCCGGATCGGGCCCGGTGTCCTGCGAGGCCGGGAGATTCGTGGAACCTCGCGTTTTCCTTGCGCTTTCGGGCCTCTTCCGTGTAGAGGACCGGCGTGTCGGACGCGGTCGTGACGGGCATCGGGTGCGTCACCCCGATCGGGCTCGGGATGGCCGACTTCACCGACGCCCTGCGCCGGGGCGTCTCCGGCACCGGGGCCCTCGCGGCGATCGACCCGCGCCCCTACCGCAGCCGGGTCTCGGCCGAGGTCCGGGGCTTCCACGCCGACGAGTTCATGCCGGCGCGCGAGGCGCGCTCGTCTCCGCGGGTGGTGCAGATCGCGATCGCGTGCGCGCGCATGGCGCTCGAGCAGGCCGGGCTCGCCGGCTTCGCCGATGCCGGCCGGGTCGCGATCGTGGTGGGAACGTCGGGAGGTCCCGCCGCCTACCACTTCGAGCAATACGCGACCTACGTGGAGCGCGGCATCCGGCGCATGCCGCCGTCGTTCCCGGCGCAGGCCCACTACGGCGTGATCGCGTCGGAGTGCGCGATCCAGCTCGGGGTGCACGGGCCGGTCTTCACGGTGTCGAGCGCGTGCACCTCGGGAGCCGACGCGATCGGGCTCGCGCGCACGCTCGTCGCCTCGGGGCAGGCCGACGTCGTGCTGGCAGGAGGTGCCGAGGCGCCGCTCTTCCCGCTGCTGTTCGCGGCCTTCGACCGTCTCGAGATGATGTCGAGCCGCTTCAACGACGAGCCTGCGACCGCGTCGCGCCCGTTCTCGGCCGATCGCGACGGGTTCGTGCTCGGCGAGGGCGGCGCGATGTTCGTCGTCGAGTCGACGCAGCACGCGGCCGATCGAGGGGCGCGGCCGCTCGCCGTCGTCGCGGGCTACGGCGCCACCTGCGACGCGAAGTCCCACTTCAGCCAGGACGAGTCGGGCGCCGACGCGGCGCGCGCGATCCGGATCGCGCTCGAGGCGTCGGGGGTCGGGCCGGGCGGGCTCGACTACGTGAACGCCCACGGCTCGGCGACGCCGCAGAACGACTTCTTCGAAACCGGCGTGCTTCGGCAGGTCTTCGGCGAAGAGGCCGCCCGCATCCCGGTCAGCTCGACGAAGTCGATGGTCGGCCACCTGCTCGGTGCCTGCGGCGCGGTCGAGCTCGCGGCGACGATCGCGGGCATGGAAGGCGGCTTCCTCCCGCCCACGATCAACCTCCGGGAGCGCGACCCGTCCTGCGACCTCGACTTCGTCGCGAACCAGGCGCGTCCGGCGCGCATCCGCGCGGCGCTCTCGACGAGCTTCGGGTTCGGCTCGCGCAACGCAGCACTCGTCGTTCGCGCGCCCGGGAAGGCGTCCTGAGATGAGCTTGCCCGCGGCAGTGGATCTCGACGCGACGATCGCGCGGCTCGCGGCGGTCGAGTTCAAGACCGACGAGGCCCGCGTCCGGTCCGCGAAGTCGTTCCGGGGAGAAATCGGCATGGACTCGATCTCGGCCGCGAACCTCCTCTTCGCGGTCGAGGAGGAGTACGGCATCGAGCTCGACGCCGAGGAGGTCGCACGGCTGGACTCGCTCGCCGAGCTGGTGGCGGCGGTGGGGCGCGCGCTCGGCGGTCTCGCGTGAGCACACCTGGCCCCGGCCCCGGGCCGCTCGCGACCGTCGCGGGCGCGCTTCTCGCGGCGCGGGTGCGCAGCATCGCCGGCTCGG
>JAFMJW010000364.1 GCA_017853315.1 Alphaproteobacteria bacterium | reverse complement strand
GTGCCGACACGACGCTCGCGACCCGCCTGTTCGAGGGGATCGCCGGCAGCCCCGTTCTGGAGAGCGGCGTCCTGCGCTCCGTGCAGGAGATCGGCGGGCATCGGCGCGACGGTCGTCGCACGACGCTGCTCGTGCTCGTCGGCCCCTCGGCCTGCGACGTGCGGCTCCCGGACTCGATCCGGGAGCCGCGAGCGTCCGGGGCACGGGTCGTGCTGCTGCTCGGCGACGTCCCGCTCGACGCCGGGCGCATCGAGGCGGTTCACCGCGCGGCCGCGTCGCTCGACCTCGTGGTCTGCGCGAGCCGGGAACGGCGGGACGAGATCGTCGCCGCCGTGCCCGGGCTGGGAGCGCTTCCGGTCCACCCCCGAGGCGGGGACGACCGGCCGCGCATCGACCTGCTCGAGCAGGTGGTCCGCACCTGAGCCGACGCGCGCGGGTCCGGCCCGGGGGCCGGACCCGCGCCGCTCCGTCAGACCCTCTCGACGATCGTCGCGATCCCCATCCCGCCGCCGATGCACAGCGTGACGAGGCCGGTCGTCTTGTCGCGCCGCTCGAGCTCGTCGAGGATCGTGCCGAGCAGCATGCCGCCGGTCGCGCCGAGCGGGTGGCCGAGCGCGATCGCGCCGCCGTTCACGTTCACCTTGTCCTCGGGGATCCCGAGATCGCGCATCGTCTTCAGCGGGACGACCGCGAACGCCTCGTTGATCTCGAAGAGGTCGATGTCGCCGATCTTCATGCCGGCCTTGCCGAGCGCGCGCTCGGTCGCGGGGCCGGGCGCCGTCAGCATGATGACGGGCTCGGCGCCGATCGTCGCGGTGGCGACGATCTTCGCGCGCGGCTTGAGCCCGTGGGCCTTCACGTAGCGCTCGGAGGCGAGCAGCACCGCGGACGCCCCGTCCACGATGCCCGACGAATTGCCGGCGGTGTGGACGTGGTTCAGCTGCGCGACCTGCGGGTACCGCTTCTTCGCGCGCTGGTCGAGCGAGAGTCCGTCGCCGCCCTCGGGCACGAAGCCCGCCGCCGCGAGGAACGAAGGCTTCAGCTGGCCCAGGCCCTCGAGCGTCGTCTCCGGGCGCGGGTACTCGTCCTTCTCGAGCAGCACCCGGCCGTCGAAGTCCTTCACCGGGACGATGCTCTTTCCGAACCGTCCCTCGGCGACCGCGCGCTGGCACTTCTGCTGGCTCTCCCAGGCGAAGCGGTCGCACTCCTCGCGGCTGATGCCCTCGAGCGTCGCGATCAGGTCGGCCGAGATGCCCTGCGGGACGATCGGGTGGAGCTCGATCAGGTGCGGGTTGTTGCCGTCGATGCCGCCCTTGTCCGAGCCCATCGGGATGCGCGACATCGACTCGACGCCGCCGCCGACGACCAGGTCCTGCATGCCGCTCGCGACACCCATCGCGGCGAAGTTCACCGCCTGGAGTCCCGAGCCGCAGAAGCGGTTCAGCGACACGCCGCTCACGACGTTCGGCCAGCCGGCCGCGAGCGTCGCCATGCGCCCGATGCACGCGCCCTGCTCGCCGGTCTGCTGGACCACGCCGGCGACCACGTCCTCGACGTCCTCGAGGTTCGCGCCCGAGCGCCGCAGCCCGTTCAGCGCGGTCGCGAGCAGCTCCTGCGGGTGCGTCTGCGCGAGCGCGCCGTCCTTCTTGCCCTTGCCGCGCGGCGTGCGCACGGCGTCGATGACGTAGGCGATTCCCATCGGTTCCTCCCCGGCGGCCGGGGCGGAACCGCCCGGCCGAGACGTCGGGGACCGTAGCGGGAGGGTGCGCCGCGCGGCAAGCGGGTCGCCGGGCCTCGGTCGCCCGGGCCGCGAGTCGAGGAGCGCCGTGCCGGCCGCAAGGCGCAGAATCTGTTCGCGTGGGGATCGCCCTTGCCGCGGCTCGCTCCCCGTGCAAGACGGCGCGATGGCCCGCACCGCACGGACGAAGTCGCGCCAGCCGACCTACGGCGCCGCGAGTCGCATGGTCCGCCTCTTCAGCATCCTCGTGCAGACGCCGCGCGGACGCGAGCTCGGGGCGATCGCCGAGGAGATGAGCGTTTCGCCGAAGACGGCGAAGCGCTACGCGGACGTGCTCGTGAAGTCGGTCCACGGGCAGGACGGCCTGCCGCTCGTCGAGGTCGTCAAGTCCGGCGGCCGCACGACGATCCGCCTGCGCGCGGAGGAGGCGGGGCTCGACTCGACCGAGTTCCAGGCCGCGTCGATCTTCTTCGCGTCGACGGCGCTCCGCTCGCTGCGCGGCACCGTGGTCGGCGACGGCGCCGACGACGTCTGGGACCGCGTCAAGCGGCAGCTGCCGAGGAAGACGCGCGAGGCCCTGCAGTCGATCGAGCGCAAGTTCTTCTACGTCCCGTTCGCCGCGAAGAACTACGAGCGCCTCGACGAGAGCCTCGGCACCCTCATGCGGGCGGTCCTGCGCCAGGAGGTGCTGCGACTGCGCTACCGGAACGCCGAGAAGAAGGTCCATCCCCACGTCTTCGAGCCGTGGACCTTCGTGCTCTACCGCGACGGGCTCTACCTGCTGGGCAAGTCGAGCCGGCACCCGAAGAGGCTCATCTGGCTCGCGATCGACCGGATCGAGTCGGTCGAGCGGGCCGGCGAGCGCTTCTCCCTCCCATCCGACTTCGATCCCGCGCGGCACACCGAGGAGACCTTCGGCATCTGGTCGGGCTCCCCGACCGAGGTGGTCCTGCGGCTGCGGGGGCGGGCGGCCGAGCAGATTCCCGAGCGCACGATCCACCCGACGCAGAGCTTCACCGAACTCCGCGGCGGCGCGATCCTGATGCGCTTCACCGTGCGCGGCTGGCAGGAGCTCGCGTGGTGGATCCTGTCGTGGGGCGGCGACGTCGAGGTGCTCGAGCCGGCCGACCTGCGCGACTACGTCCGCCGCAACGTGCGCGAGGCGGCGGCGCTCTACGCGCGCTGAGC
>JAFMJW010000363.1 GCA_017853315.1 Alphaproteobacteria bacterium | reverse complement strand
ACGGACGGGCCGTCGGTCAAGACCGGCTTTCGCCATCGACGCGCGCCCGGGAACTGCGCCATCCGGCATCGCGTGGGCGGACCCCTTGCCGGGCGCCGCCGACCCGGGCATTCATTCGCCGACATGTGCGGCATCGCGGCGATCGTCTCCGGCGCCGAGGAGAATCTGGCCGAGCGGATCGGCGCCATGGTCCGCACCATGGTCCATCGCGGCCCGGACGACGAGGGCATCGCGGTCCTGCCCGAGGACGGGGCCGCGCTCGGCGTCCGCCGCCTGAGCATCGTCGACCTCGCCCGAGGGCACCAACCGATGTGGGACGAGGCTCGACGCTTCGTCGCCGTCTTCAACGGGGAGATCTACAACGCCGCGGCGCTGCGGCGGGAGCTCGAGGATCTCGGCCACCGCTTCACCAGCGACCATAGCGACACCGAGGCGATCGTTCACGGTTTCGAGCAGTGGGGCGAGGCGGTCGTGCCGAAGCTGAACGGCATGTTCGCCTTCGCCGTCTGGGACCGGCGACTGCGGCGATTGT
This sequence comes from Alphaproteobacteria bacterium, assembly GCA_017853315.1. GTDB lineage: Bacteria > Desulfobacterota > Binatia > UBA12015 > UBA12015 > REEB422. The sequence continues at coordinate 2,397 of JAFMJW010000363.1, read as the reverse complement.
TCGTGGCGCGCGACCGCATCGGCGAGAAGCCCCTCTATTTCTGTCGCCTGTCGCGCGGCTTCGCCGTGGCCTCCGAACCCAGGGCGCTCCTCACCCATCCCGGGCTGGATCGAGCGGTCGATCTCGCGGCGCTCGACCAGCACCTGAGCTTCCGCTTCAGCCTGCCGCCGCGCACGATCCTGCGCGACGTCCAGAAGTTGCCGCGTGGGAGCCACGCGTTCATCGACGCCGAGGGGATCGAGGTTCGGTCGTACTGGCGCTATCGCTCGCGGCCGCAAGCGTGGGAGTGGCCCGAGTTGCTCGAAGCGCTCGACGCAGCGCTCAGCCGGGCCGTGCAGAGCCGCCTCGTCGCCGACGTGCCCGTCGGGCTCTTCCTCAGCAGCGGCCTCGATTCGAATACCGTCGCCCATTACATGAAGCGACACCGCGACGAAGTCGACGCCTTCACGATCGCATTCGCGGGAGCTGCCGCCGACGAGCGGCCGCTCGCGCAGGTTTCGGCAGACCGCCTCGGGCTCCGCCTGCACACGGCGACGATCTCCGACGAGGCCGTCCTCGATGCGTTCACGCGCTATGCCGACGTTCTCGACGACCACGTCGGCATGGCCGCCGGCCTGCCGATCCATCTCGTCAGCGCCCTGGCCTTCGGAAAGGTGAAGGTCGCGCTCTGCGGCGAGGGCAGCGACGAGTTGATGATGGGATACCGCCAGTTCCGCGCCGAGGAGTTCTACCTCGCCTCCCAACGCCTGCCGCTCTCCCTGCGCGTCGCCCTGGCGGCCCTCGGCCGCAGCCTGCCCGACCGGGCACGGTTCCGACGGTCCAAGCGGATCCTCGAGTGCCTGCCGATGTCCGCCAGCCATCGACTTCTCGCCGCCATGGGAAACTCGATGGGCGAGCGCTCGATGTTCACGCCGGAGGTGCGTGCGCAACTGGCGAGCTCGGTCTTCGCCGGTGCCGAGGATGCCCTCCCCGGTCTCCACGACGGCTCGGTCGGGCCGCAAGACCTGGCGATCGCGGCCTACGTCGGCGCCTTCCTGCCCGAGAACATGCTGCTCCGCCTCGACCGCGCCAGCATGGCGAACTCGATCGAGGTGCGCTCCCCCTTCCTCGACCCGGACCTCGTCGATCTTCTCGAAACGGTGCCGGCCTCGATGAAGCTGCACCGCGGCACCGGCAAGTACCTGCTACGCCGCCTCATGCGCGGGCGCATCCCCGACGAGATCATGGACCATCCGAAGCTGCAGTTCATCCCGCCCTTCGCGACCTGGCTCCGCGGTGCACTCCAGCCGTTCGTGCGCGAGTACCTGACGCCGCAGCGGATGCGAGAGGGCGGGATCTTCCGGCCCGAGGCGGTCGCCGAAGCCGTCCGCCAACTCATGGCGGACGGCCAGCGGGCCGACACGGTCTGGACGATCCTCGTCTTCGAGATGTGGCGCGAGCGCTGGCGCGCTCGATGAGCGTCGGCCGGGGGATTTGGAACCGAGGCCGCGAGGAGGACGACGCCATGCGGATCGTGATGACCGGCGCGACGGCCGGGTTCGGGCTGGACGCGGCCGAGAGGCTCGTGGAGGCGGGGCACGCACTCGTGGTGGGCGCGCGGAATCCGCGCGGGCTTCCTGCTTCCCTGGCCGGTCGCGTGGATGCGCGGGCACTCGACCTCGATCGTTTCGCGTCGGTGCGCGAGTTCGCCGCGAGCCTCGAAGGGAGGGGGCCGATCGACGCGCTGGTCCTCAACGCCGGGCTCCAGCTGTCGAGGCCGGAGACGGGAGCCGAGAGCTTCGAGCGCACGTTCGCGGTCAATCACCTCGCGCACTTCCTGCTGCTGGACCTCGTGCAGCCGCTGCTCGCGCCGTCCGGTCGCGTCGTGCTGACGGGCAGCGGCACCCACGACCCGGAGGAAGGAACGCCGGTGACGCCGCCCGTCCATGCGAACGCCGAGTGGCTGGCGTTTCCCGACCGCGATCCCACGGCCGAGCGATCGGTGCGCAAGGCCGCGTTCCGCGCGTACTCGTCGTCGAAACTGGCGAACATCATGACGGCCCGCGAAGCCGCCCGGCGCTACCCGCACCTGTCGGTGATGAGCTACGACCCCGGCTACGTCCCATGGACGGGGCTGGGCCGCGCCAACGGGCGCGTGCTGTCGGCGCTGGCGAGCATGGTGGTCCCGCTGCTCATCAAGAAGGACCGCAGCAGCACGATCCCGCGCTCCGGGGCCTTCCTGGCCGCGCTCGCCTGCGACGACCGCTACGCGGGCTGTCGCGGGGAATACTTCTCGGTGCGCGGCACCGAGTTGAAGAGGCTGGATCCCTCCGTGCTGGCCCGCGACGACGAGGCCTGCCGCGCCCTCTGGGACGACAGCGCGCGTCTGCTCGGGATGGGTCGGACGGGGATCGGCCG
>JAFMJW010000092.1 GCA_017853315.1 Alphaproteobacteria bacterium | reverse complement strand
TGGGGCTGCTACCCGGAGAACCGGGGCAAGGAGAACGTCGGTCACTCGGTGCGCTTCCTGGAAGCCCTCGAGCGGACCGGCGACTTCCCGGCGAGCCAGGAGATCGTGCTCCAGCGCGACCGCACCCCCGACGTGCCGCTGCGCTCCTCGGACGTGCAACTCGAGATCCTGCTCGAGCAGGCGGCGCGCGCGCACGGCCGGACCCTGCGCGAGTACGCGGACCGGATGCTCGACGAGGCGTGGCGCGACCGGGCGGCCTGGGAGCCGGAGATCCGTTCGATCGACCGGATCGGCCGCACCTTCGGGATCGCGTCGCCGCGGTCGGTCGCGGAGGTGGACGAGCGGCTGGAGGAGCTTCCCGGGGTGGCGGGTCCGCTGCGGACCTGGTCGCGCGCGTGGACCCAGTCGCGCGACGAGCTCGCGGAGGCGAACCTCGACCGCTTCCTCGTGGCGAACCCGCAGTGGGCGTCGCGGGTCGCTCCTCCGGAGCCGACGCCCGCCGCGTCGCCGGGGTCGCCGACGAGCGCTGCGACCGGAGCGCCGACGCGCACGGCTGCTGCGGCGAGGCGGAGCGCCCCGGCCGATGCGACGCCGTCTCCCTCGACGTCTCCGGCGCCGGGGGCGACGGCCGGGCCGGATGATCCGTCGGCGGGCACCCCGACGCCGGCGCCGCCTCCCGCGTCGTCGCCCGCGACGGACGCTTCGCCGGCGGCTGCGCCGGCGCCGGACGTCGACGCGGCCCCGGACGACCCGGAGAACCGGGGCGACGTCCGCGACCGCGAGCGCGAGGGTCGCGCCCTGCTCGACGCGCTCGTTCCCTTCACCCGCGCGGACGCGGAGAGCGACCGCCGCCTCGCCTCGCTGCACGAGCGCTCGAAGGTCGCCCGCGACGCCGCCTACCGCATGGACGTCCGCGAGGCGGCGCTGCTCCGGATGCGCGCCGGCCTGCTCTCGATCGCGGGACGCGTGCACCTCGCCCGGCACGCGGGGCCGGCGTCGCGGGCGGCGTTTGCGCGACTCTTCGCCTGCGAGGACTTCGCGCTCCCGCTCGCGGGCGCGCCGGTCGCCGAGCCCGCGCCGGCACCCGAGCCCGACCTGCCCCCCTTCGCCGACGACCTCGCGGTCGCGACCCGCGTCGCGCCCGCGTGGATCGGGATCTCGTTCCGGCCGCCGACCGACGAGCAGCGGGCGGCCGTGCCCGGGGACGCGCCGGGGGCGACCGCGGTGCACGACGTCTATCCCGACTCGCCCGCCCAGCAGGCCGGCCTCGAAGCCGGGGACGTGATCCTCGGGCCTCCGGGGGCGCATTTCCGTGAGCCGAGCCAGGTGCGCGAGTGGACGATGCTGCGCCCCGTGCGCGAGCCCGCGGTGCTCGACGTCGTGCACGACGGGGCGGTCGTGCAGCGCACGATCGTCCCGGGTCCGCACCCGGGGAAGTTCCCCGAGATGCCGGGTCCGCCCGAGCCCGGCACGGTCGCGCCGAAGGTCGATCTCGCGCCGCTGCGCGGGGAGGTGCCCGTCTCGCTGGCCGACGGACGCACGCGGCTGCTGTTCTTCTGGGCCACCTGGTGCCTGCCCTGCAAGAAGTCGCTGCCGGAGGTGACGGCGTTCGCGCGCGAGCGGGGGGTCGAGGTGCTCGCGATCACCGACGAGGAGCCCGCGACCGTGGAGGCGTTCCTCGCCCCCGGCGTGGTGCCCGAGTTCCCCGCGACGGTCCTGCGCGATCCGAAGCGTCGCACGCATCGCGCCTACGGCGTGAGCGGCACGCCGACGTTCGTGCTCGTCGACGGCGCCGGCAAGGTCGCGAGCGTGTCGACCGGCTGGAACCCGAAGAAGGGCATCGGCGTGAGCGGCTGGCGCTGGGGCGGGCGCGACGCCGCGTCCACCGAACGGGCCGCGACCGCGTCGCAGGCCGCGGCGAAGGGATCGGGTTCGCGCTCGTCGCCCGCTCGTCGCCCGCGCCGGCCCTGACCGCGCGACGCCTCCCGAGGCGGGTTCCCGGCTGGACGCCGACCGGGTGCTGGGTTACGACCGGCCGCGCGGGTCGCGTCCGCCGACGGTCCCGCGCGGCCTGCCGCGCCGCTCTTCCACGGAGGACTCATGAACCGCAGGATCGCTTCCCTTCTCGGGCTCTCGCTCGGCCTCTGGACGCTCGGCGCCGCCCCGGCGCTGGCCGACACGTTCACGGTCGACACCTTCGACGACATGGTCGACCCCAAGCCCGGGGACGGGAGTTGCGGCTCCGGCCAGGGGACCTGCTCGCTGCGCGCGGCCGTCCAGGAGGCCAACGCCTCGACGCACGCGAACCGCATCGAGCTGGCCCAGGGCACCTACAAGCTCTCCATCGACGGCCCCGACGAGTCGCTCGCGGCGACGGGGGACCTCGACCTGAACACCGACGTCGAGATCGTCGGCCGCGGCGTCGGCATCACGATCATCGAGCAGCACGCGAAGAACCGCATCTTCGAGGTGACGCCCAAGGGCACCGCGAGGATCGCCGACCTGCTCGTCCGCGGCGGCATGTCGCTCGGCGACGACGGCGGGTCCATCCTCGTCGACGGCCGGGCGAAGATCGAGAACGTGACGATCGACCACGGTCGCGCCAAGGTCGACCCGCTGAACACGAACGGCTCCGGGGGCGGGATCCGCAACCGCGGCCACCTCGACGCGATGAACCTGATCGTCGGGGCCTGCATCTCGGACGGCCGCGGCGGCGGCGTCAGCAACAGCGGCATGATGACGCTCGCGAACTCGCAGGTCGTCGACAACGCCTCGCGCACCGATGCGGGCGGCGGGATCTACAACGACGGCGAGCTCACGATCGCGATCAGCCAGATCTCGGCGAACACGGCGATCGACGCGGGCGGCCTCGACAACGTCGGCGGCAAGGTGAAGATCCTCGACAGCACCTTCTCGGGGAACAAGGCGTCCGACGGGGTCGGCGGCGGCATCCGGAACGCGGGCAAGGACGCGGCGATCACCGTCGTCAACTCGACCTTCAACAGCAATCTCGGCCAGAAGCGGGGCGGCGGCATCGCGAACGCCTCGCCCGCGACCGTGGACCTGAACAACGTCACGCTGTCCCAGAACGCCTCGGCCGACGGCGGCGGGATCGCGTCGGACAAGGCCGCGGGCGTGGTGCTCTCCAACACGATCGTCGCGACCAACACGGCGGGTCCCGGCGGCGCGGCGGACTGCAAGGGCGAGGTCACCTCGCGCGGTCACAACCTGGTCGGCAAGCCCGGGTCGTGCGACTTCGGCGGACAGGGCGACCTGGTCGGCAAGGATCCGAAGCTCGGCCCGCTGTCCCCGAACGACGGCCCCACCCGCACGCGCGCGCTGCTCGCGGGCAGCCCCGCGATCGGCGGCGGCAGCCCGAAGGCGGCCGACGGCAAGGACGGCGCCTGCGCGCCGGCCGACCAGCGCGGTGTGAAGCGCCCGCAGGCCTTCGACGGCGACTCGAAGCCTGCGTGCGACATCGGCGCCTACGAGGCCCAGAACCCGAAGACCGGCGCGGTGGCCTCCCCGGGCCGCGCCGCGTGAGTGCGCCGCCGGCGGGGCCGGCGGGACGATCGATCCTCGTGCTGACGTTCCGCTGGCCCCCGCAGGGGGGCGGCGGGGTCCAGCGCACGCTCAAGTTCGTCAAGTATCTCTCGCGCCTGGGCTGGGACCCCGTCGTCCACACGGTCTCCAACCCGTTCACCGACCTGTGGGATCCGGGCCTCGGCGACGAGGTCCCGCCCGGCGTCGCCGTCTACCGGACGCCGACGGTCGAGGTCGAGGCGATCGAGACCGGGCTCTCGCGCCTCGGCGGTCGCGTGCGCGGACTTCTGCGCGGTGCGCGCGGGCGAGGCGGCGCCGCGGAGAGGCGCCGCGAGGACGCGAAGCCCGCCCGGACGCCGACGACCACGGCGCCCGCGGCCGGCGCGGTCGTCGGCGAGCGCGAGGCCCGGCTCGCGCGCGGTGGGCGGCTCGCGCGCCTGCAGGACCTCGCCTGGGGGCGCCTGCTCGTGCCCGACCCGCAGGTCGTCTGGCTGCCCGGAGCCTTCCTGCGAAGCCTGTCGATCGCGCGTCGCCACCGCGTGGCCGCGATCTACTCGACCGCGCCGCCGCAGTCGCTGAACGTGCTCGCGCTCGCGCTGCGCCGCCGCACCGGACTCCCGTGGGTCGCCGACCTGCGCGACCCGTGGACGGCGGGGCTGCACCGCAACCAGTGGTACGAGGGCAACCCCTCGCGCCGCGCGCGCGAGGAGCGCTGGGAGAGGTCGATCTTCGAGGAGGCGGACCACGTGATCGTGGTGAACGAGGCGGCCCGCGAGGAGTTCCTCGCGAAGTACCCCTTCTGCCCGCCCGGGCGCATCTCGGTCGTCACGAACGGCTTCGACCCGGCCGACTTCGCCCACGTCACCGCCGAGCCGCGCTTCCTCGAGGGCGGACGCCTCCACGTGACCGTGACCGGCCACGTCGAGACGATGTTCGACCTCCTGCCGTTCTTCGAGGCGGTCCGCCGGGTCGTCGAGTCCGACGCCGGCGACCGCGCGCTCCTGCGGATCGACTTCGTCGGCACGAAGCGCCAGCCGCGCTACGACGCCTGGATCGCCGAGCGTGGCCTGGGCGACGTGATCCGCTTCCACGCCTACGTGCCGCACGCCGACAGCGTGCAGTACCTCGCCGACAGCCAGGTCCTGATGCTCTGCATGACGCCCGTGAAGGAGTACGGGGCCGTCAAGATCCTCGGCAAGATGTGCGAGTACCTCTACACCCGCAAGCCGGTGCTCGCGCTCACGATCCCCGGCGTGACGAGCCGCATCCTCGAGCGCGCGGGGGTCGGCACGACGGTGGACCCGACCGACGTGGACGCGATGGAGTCCGTGCTGCGGCGCTACCTCGCGGACTTCCGCGCCGGCACGCTGCGCGCGCACCCGAACGAGGAGGTCATCGCGACCTTCGACCGCGAGCGACAGGCGGCGCAGCTCTCGGACATCCTCGCCGCGGCGATCGCGGGCCACGCCGGCGCCCCGGCCCCGCGCCCGTCCTGAGCGCGCTCCCGCCGGACCCGTTGCGGGGCGGGCTCCGAAGACGGGCTTGCGCACGGGGTGGACCAGCGGATAGGCACGCCGTCGTGACGAGGAGGATCCTCGCAGCCGCGTCCCTGGCGGCCGCTGTCGCGGCCTGCGGCGACTCCGCTTCGCCCCCGCGCGTCGCGCCGCCGCCCTGCACCGGCAACCTCGTCGATCGCTCGAGCGACGCGAGCCCGATCCACGACCCGGCGATCGCGCGCGAGAAGGACACCTACTACGTCTTCTCCTCGAGCCCGACCGGCACGTTCTACACCTCCCCCGATCTACGAAGGTGGACCAGGAGGGGGGCGGTCTTCGACTCGATTCCCGGGTGGATCCTCGACCTGATTCCCGAGGCCAATCACATCGGGTCGCCCGACGTCGAGTGGTACGACGGAAAGTGGGTCCTCTACTACCAGAGCCACGTGTCCGGGACCTGCAACGCGGCGATGGGCGTGGCGACCAACCGGACGCTCGATCCGCTCTCGCCCGACTACGAGTGGCAGGATCACGGCCTCGTGCTCCGGTCGACCCCGGAGTACGCGAACTTCCCGTTCCTCTGCGGCGCGGAAGGCACCTGGTTCGACGCGATCGACCCGACGCTGTTCGTCGACCCGGCCGACGGCCGGCCATGGCTCGCCTTCGGCTCCACCCTGGGCGGCATCTACCTGGTCGAGATCGATCCGCGCACGTTCGTGCCGACGCAGCACCCGCGCGACTTCGTCCTGCTCGCCGCGCGGGATCTCGGGCTGCCGGATCCCATCATCGAAGCGCCCTACCTCGTCCGCCGCGACGGCTGGTACTACCTCTTCCTGTCGCACGACCGCTGCTGCCAGGGCGCGAACACGACGTACAGGATCCTCGTCGGCCGATCGCGGAGCCTCGCGGGCCCCTACCTCGACCGCGAGGGCCGGGCGTTGCTCGACGGGGGAGGAACCGTGCTCATCGAGCGGGAGGGCAGCCTGATCGGCACCGGCCACGCGGACGTGTTCCACGACGGCGGATACGACTACCTCGTCCACCATGCCTACGACGCGCGGGCGAACTACGAGCCCGTCCTGAACGTGCGCCGCCTCGACTGGGACGAGGAGGGCTGGCCCTCGGCCTGCCGGTCGGCCGATTGAGGACCGGCCGGTTCCGAACGGCGCCTCCCGCTCGCCGCGGGACCGGCGACGGCCTCAGTTCGCGAGCAGGCCCCTCCGCGCCATGTCTCGCGCCGCGGCGTCGGCGACCTCGGTCACGAACGAGTCGATGCGGTTCGGGTTGATCGTGTCGCTGAGCCCTCCCCAGAGGACGCCGTCGCGTCGCAGCGAGTAGGCGAGCGTCTCGACCGCGACCAGCGTGTCCGTGCGCAGGTAGCCGGGCGAGTAGGCCGCCCGCCACGTGCCCCAGGGGGACGGGCTCCAGGTGCCGGGCACGTAGGTCGCCTGCTGCTGCTGGCCGACGATCCGCATGAGCACGAAACCGTCGATGCCGGCCGCGCCGAGTTTCGCGCGGGCGACGCCGTCGTCGCGGGCCTCCTGCGCGTCGAGGATCGTGTAGCCGGGAATCCCGATCGCACCGCGCTCGGTCAGGTCGCGCGCGAGCGCGTCTTCCGCGACCCGGCGCGTCGACTCCTGCTCCGACGCGAACACGGCGGCGATGCGCTTGCCCTCGAGCGAGACCGGTGCCTGGCCCGGTGCGACCCAGGTCGATCGGAACGTCGTCGAGGCGCAGGCGCCGAGCATCGTCGCCGCGACGAGGATCGCGACCGCCGCGGCACGCGCGCCGGGTGCGCGGCGCGGAACGCCGCCCGGAGCGCGGCGCGAGCGCCTGGCGGCGGGCGTCACGGCAGCGCGACGATGCACACGCCGCAGGCCTGCGGGGCGCCGCCGATGTTGTGCGAGAGCGCGACGGTCGGGCCCTTCACCTGGCGCTTCTCGGCCTTGCCCTGCAGCTGCTTGTAGTTCTCGTAGATCATCCGCACGCCGGTCGCGCCGGTCGGGTGGCCGAAGGTCTTGAGCCCGCCGTCGGTGTTCACCGGAAGCTCGCCGCCGAGTTCGAAGGTGCCCGACGCGATGTGCTCCTTCGCCGAGCCCTTCTCGCAGAAGCCCAGGTCCTCGTAGGCGAGCAGCTCGGTGAGCGTGAAGCAGTCGTGGACCTGCGCGACGTGGATCTCCTTGCGCGGGTTCGTGATCCCGGCCTGCTCGTACACCTGGCGAGCCGCCATCTCGGTCGGCTTCCAGCGCAGGAAGTCGAAGTCCGGGTCCTCCTTGGGGTCGGGCGCGAGCGCGATGCCGATCGCGCGGACCAGCACGAAGTCGTCGCGGAAGCCCTTGGCGAGGTCGCGCCGGGTGAGGATCGCGGCGGCGGCGCCGTCGGACTGCGCGGCGCAGTCGTAGAGCCCGAAGGGCCAGGAGATGAGCCGCGCCTTCAGCGCGTCCTCGACCGTGATCTCGCGCTTGAGCATCGACTTCGGCGCGAGCGTGCCGTTGTGGTGGTTCTTCACGGCGATGCGGGCGAGGTCCTCGCGGCCGGCGCCGTAGGTGTCGAAGTAGCGCGCCGCGCAGTGGGAGAACCAGCCCGCCGGGGTCGCCGGCAGGCCGCGCACGCCCGTCACGGCGACGCTCGGGCCCGACACGCCGCGGTCCTTCGGCTTGTCGAAGCCGACGACGAGCACCGTGTCGTACATCCCGCTCGCGACCGCGAACACGCCGTAGCGGAAGGCGTCGGTGCCGGTCGCGCAGTAGTTCACGACCATGCTGACGGGCCGGTCGTACATCTTGAGCGCGTCGGCGACCTCGGCGGTGCCCTTGGACGGATATTGCGCGCCGCAGAACACCGCCTCGATCTGGCGGTGCGGGTCCTCGAGCCCGGCGTCGGCGTAGGCCTCGTAGGCGGCCTCGACGATCATGTCCTGGGGGTCCTTGTCCCAGTTCTCGCCGAACTTGCAGCAGCCCATGCCGACGACGGCGACCTTGTCCCGGATGGCGTCCTTGTTCATCGCGTCCGCTCTCCCTGCGCGTCCCGCACGGGCGTGCACTTCCAGAAGTAGTTGGGCGTCCCGCCCGCGTCGTGGATCTTGCGGAAGACCAGCTCGACCGGGAGGTCGAGGCGGACCTCCTTCGGGTTCGCGTCGGTCATCTGCAGGTAGAGCCGCGCCCCGTCGACGTCGGTCACGGTCGCGACCAGCGGCGGGTTCGGGCTGCCTGCGAAGTTGTCGAAGGTGAACGACTTGAGCGTGCCGACCCGGTCCGAGAGACGGACGTGGTCGAACTCGTCGCGCGCGAAGCACTTGAAGCAGACGCGCTGGTGCGGGTACTGCACCTGCCCGCACTTCCGGCACTTCTGGGCGTGCAGGCTGATCTCGTAGTCGCGATCGCGGAAGTGCTTGGTCGCGGAGATGCCGGCCCCGGCGCGACGGTCGTTCTCGGTCGAGAGCAGCTGGCGGAAGCGGATGAACATGTCGTAGTTCGGCATCTCGCCGCGCCGCTCGAGGTGCCAGCGCACGCCGCGGCGGTCGCCGAGGCCCGAGATCGGCGCCTCGACCCGCAGCGCGAGCGCGTCGGCACCGTCGCCGTAGGCGGCGACGAGGATCTTGTCGCCCGCCTTCGCCATCTCGAGGGCGGCCGCGAGCTGGAGCGGCACCGACGCCGCGCCGGCGTTGCCCACCCGGCCGAAGAGCGCGTCCTGCAGCTGCTTCGCCGCATCGAATCCGAGTTCCTTCGCGAGCGCCGCGTGGCTGCGCGCGTCGGGGCCGTAGAGGACCAGGCGGGTGAAGTCGGCGGGCTTGCGGTCGAGCTTCGCGAGCAGCCCGCGCACCGCCTCGCGCACGTTCGTGCGGTAGCCGTGGTCGACCACGAAGCGGTCTTCCCACGCGTGCACGAAGGGATCCCCCTCGGTGCGCCAGACGTCGATCATCTCGTCGGAGACGCCGTGGAAGGCCTCGACCGTCGCCGCGGCGTCCTCCGCGCCGACCAGGAAGGCCGCCGCCGCGTCGCCGAGGTTCGCCTCGAGACCGGAGCGCGGGGACGCCATGCGGACGTCGCCGACGACCACGAGCACGCGGCGGGCGGACCCGGCGCGCACCGCGTCGAGGGCTGCGCGCAGCGCACCGGTGCCGGCGCGCAGCGAGTCCCCGACGTCGGAGGTCAGTACGTCGCGCCGCAGGTCGAGGGCCTTCGCGACGATCGTCGCGCCCTGCTTCTCCTTGAACGCGAAGGACGTCGACGCGAAGATCACGCCGTCGACGGACGAGCGGTCGTGCCCGCGGAGACAGTCCACCGCCGCCGCGACCGCCATCGTGAGCGCGTCCTCGTCGTAGTTCGCGACCGACTTCTCCGGCCCGCCCTCGGTCCGCTTGCCGCCCGCGATCGCCGCGAGCGGCAGGCGCAGGTAGGGCACGTAGGCGCCGTACGAGATGATCCCTGCCATCGGTTCGGTTCTCCTGGGGTTGGAGCCGCAGACCTACGACCGCGGTCCGTCCGGCGCAAGCGAACGGCGGGCCCCGCGCGCCGCGCGCGCCCGACCGCCGGTGCGCGGCTCAGTCGGCGCGGTTCGACCCGACGACGACGGCGAGACCGTCGTCGGCGAGGCGGTCGGGCAGGCCCGCCTTCCCGCGCATCTCGCGGCCGAGATGGGTCAGCAGGAGCTGGCGGCACTCGAGGCGCGAGCGACGAAGGTCGACGTCGCGCCAGCGGACGTGGCCGGGCACCTCGCCCTCGAAGGACGTGCACTCGCAGAGGAAGAGGTCGGCTCCGCTCGACCTCCGCAAGAGGTCGTCCGTCCACTCGGTGTCGCCCGAGTAGACGAGGCTCTTGCCGCCCGACGTGGCGCGGAATCCGAACGATCGTCCCTGGCTCACGTGGGGGACGTCGAAGGCTTCGAGGCGGAGGTCGGCGACCTCGACCGGCTCGCCCGGGAGCGCCTCGACGAAGCGCAGGTCGAAGGCGAGCGGCGCGCTCGAGGCCTCCCGGTAGAGCGCACGGTAGAGCTCCCGCGTTCGGCTCTCGATCTCCGGCGGGCCGACGATCACGAGTGGTCGCGAGCGGCGCTCCTCGTAGGTGAACTTGAGCAGCAGGAACGGGATGCCCGCGAAGTGGTCGCCGTGGAGATGGCTCACCGCCACGACGTCGATCTCCGCCGCCGATCGCCCGTTGCGCTCGAGGGAAGCGAGGATGCTCGGCCCCGCGTCGAGCAGCGCGCGGCCGTGTTCCGTCTCGAGCAGGTATCCCGCGCAGTGTCTCCCGCCGACTCCGAACGCGTCGCTCGTGCCGAGGCAGGTGAGGGTCATGCCGCCCGACCCGGTCATGCCTGCCGTCCGGACTCCCCCGCCGAAGCGCGCCCCGGGCCGCCCGCGTTCCGCGCTCCGTGCACGCTCAGTGGACCTCGGCGGGCTCGGGAGCCTTCGCCGGGGATCCCGGGCCCGCTCCGTTCTCCGGTTCGGCCTTCACGCCGCCGCGGACGTCGGCGGCGCCCTCGGCGGGAGCCGACGCGCCCGTCGTGCCTGGCGTCGCCCCGCGTGCTCCGAGCGTTCCGATCCTCGCCTCGACGCGGGCGAGCGCCGCGTCGGCCTCGGCGAGCCGCTTGCGGAAGGAGTCGCGGTCGGCCTCGAAGCCCTTCAGGCGCTCCTCCATCGCGACCACGCGGGGGCTCGTCCCGATCAGGTAGTCGCCGCCCTTGCCGGTGGTCAGGAAGAAGGCCGCGGCACCGATGCCGAGGATGATCCCGAGAAGAAGGCCGATGAGGAAGCGCATCTCGCGTGTCTCCTGGTCGAGGCCGGTCGCGTGCGCCGGCCGATCACGGGTCTTGCTTGAGTAGCGGGAGGAGGACGCGGCCTGCAAACGCTTCGAATCCGGCCCGTTCGAGCAGGGCCCCCCGGCTCTCGTCGTCCACCCCGGCCGAGACGGCGACGCAGCCCCGGCGTCGCGCCCGCAGGAGGGCGCCCTCGAGCAGGAGCCGCAGGACCTCCTCGCGAGCGGGCGAGGGGATCGGGGCGAGGCACCGCAGGAGGTCGATCTCCGCCACGAGGCCGCCTGCGAGGAGGCTCCGGCGGTAGGCGACCATGAAGACGCCCGACGTCGAGCCGTCTCCCTCGATCGAGAGGTAGACGTCGGCGGCCAGGCTGCCGAGGATCCGTCGCGTGGCCCGGACCCGCCCGGGCTCGGGGCCGCCGACGATCCCCGCGAGGAGACCGACGTCGTCGCGGTTCGCGCGACGCAGCCTTCGCCGCTGCTCGGTCCCGGCGCGCTCGCGAGGCATCCCGGCCCGGTTAGCACGGCCGGAAGCGGCGCGCAGCGCGCCGTAAACCCGGTTGACTTGTCGGAGACCCTGTCCGTATCGTAGCCGACCTGTGGGTGTCCGCAGGGCGCCTTGGACCGTTCGATCAGGGGCCGCGCCCGGGCCCGGCAGGAACCTCGACATCATGGCGAAGCAGGAAAAATCCCCGGCGAAGCCGAAGATCACGATCATCCCCGGCCGCGGGGTCTCGCAGACCATCAACTACCTGCTGGAGGACCGCGACGACCTCGAGTGGCTGGTCGCGGTCGGCCGCAACAAGAACGGCGAGATCTTCTTCTACGACACCGGCGGAGACATCGTCGAGGACCTCGGCACGCTCGACTACCTGAAGCAGCGCATCATCCGGGCACACTTCGGCGACGAGCAGGACTAGGGCTCGTCGAGCCGGCGCGCTCCGGGGCGCCGGCCGGTCCCGCCGCGAGCGGGCCGCTGCCGTCCCGCGGCCTCGCCCGGGGATCCGGCGCCCGGTCAGGGCAGCGGATCGGGGCAGAGCGCGAAGACTTCTCCGTCGCGCTCGACGAGCGGAACCCGGAAGAGCGACTTCCCGCAAGCCGGCCCCGCCACGCACTCGCCCGTGTCCGGCACGTACAGGGCGCCGTGGGTCGGGCAGAGCAGGTAGGCGCCGTCCTCGGTGAAGAACTGGTTCTCGACCCAGTCCATCGTCATCGGGACGTGGCGGCACTCGTTCACGAAGGCGTGCAGCCGGCCCTCGTGACGCACGACGAAGCACTCGAGCTGCCGGCCGCCGCAGGGGAGCAGGAACTTCGCCGACGTGCCGTCGGCGAGATCTCCCGCGGCGAGGACGCGCAGGCCGCCGTCCGATTCGGGATCTCTCGTACCGGAAGACACGGATCTCGACGGTAGCCGAGGTCGCGGCACCTCGCCACGGCCGGGCCCGGGGTGCCGGCCGCGCCGGCTCTCACCGGCCCGCCGCCGCGCGCAACGCACGCGCGATCGCGCCGAGCGACGTCGTCTCCAGCACGAGGTCGCAGTGCGGCGCGTAGGCCGCGAGCGCACTGTCGCCGGTGTTCCAGCGTCCGCGCGGCTCGGCGACCGCGAAGACGACGCCGCGACACGCCCGTCGCAGGCGGGCGAGTGCGTCCGCGCGGTGCGCGAGCCGGTTGTTGCGCGCGTCGCCCAGCACGAGCAGCACCGTGGAACGGTCGAAGAGCGCCGCGTGTCGGCTCTCGAGTTCGCAGAGCACGCGCCCGAGGTCCGACCGCGCCCACAGGTCGATCTCGCCCTCGGGCGTCACGTGCCCGCCCTCGAAGCCCGCCGGCACGGCGTGGTCGACGAAGACGAAGCGCGAGACGCGCCGGAAGGTCGCCTCGGCCGCGCCCACGATCGCGAGCAGCACCTCGGTCGCGCGGGAGACCGAGCCGGAGACGTCGCACAGCACGACGAGCGCGGGCCGGCCGGGGCGGCGCCCCCGGCGCTCGAGCCGGACCATCGCGCCTCCGCGCCCGATCGACGCGCGGATCGTCCGGCGCACGTCGATGCGCCCGCGTCGCATGCGGCGCGTGCGCCGCGACTCGCGCGCGGCGAAGCGGCGGCCGATCTCGCGCGCGAGGTCTCGCGCCGCCTCGTGCTCGTCGGGCGACAGGTCCGCGAGCGGACGGCGCAGCAGCTCGCGGGGGTCCGTGCGCGGCCGGGCCGCCGGGCCCGCGCGATCTCCCGCGGTCGCCGCGCGCGGGGCGGCGGCGGGGCGGC
>JAFMJW010000362.1 GCA_017853315.1 Alphaproteobacteria bacterium | reverse complement strand
GTCATCGGCATGGGGCACGCGGCCGACGCGAAGAGTGCGCCCTCGCGCGCGATCCGGTCGACGTTGGGCGTCGCGATCCGGCCGCCGTAGCAGCCGAGTCGATCGGCCCGCAGCGTGTCGACCGTGACGAGCAGGACGTTGGGACGGTCGTCGGTCGGCGCCGCGCGGGAGCACCCGCCGAGCGCCGCCGAGGCCGCGAGCAGGAGCAGGGCGAGGAGCGGCGACGTCGCGGTCGAGCGACGCGCTCCGCGCGCGCCCCCCCGGTGCTCCTCGGCGGCCGTCTTCACGAGCCCTTCCGCACGAGCAGCGGCAGCCTGTAGCTGCCGTCGGCCGAGACCAGTTCGACGCGCTCGTAGTCGCGGGCGAGTACTTCGTCGCGCCCGTAACGCTGCTCCGGGTAGACGATGCCGTCGAGGTTCGCTTCGAGCAGGAGCCGCCGCAGCGTCTCGCGCTCCGGCTCGTCGGGGGAGAGGCGGTAGTACGACCAGGGCGCCGCGTTCCAGAAGACGATCGGGAGGGCGCTCGCGCGCCCGGACAGCATCAGCATCTCCGTGGGCCCGAACACGGCGAGCCGCTTGCCGGCGAACCGCGCGGCCACCTGCGCCGCGACGTCGCGCTGTCCCGCGAGCGTCGCCTCGACCGGCGTCCCGCGCGTGCGCAGGTCGATCTCGCCGTGCAGCCAGGCAGGTCGCACCGCGACGGCGAGCGCGACCAGGGCCGCCGCGACCGCGAGCCCGCCCCGGCGCCGCGCCTCGACCGAGCCGACGGGCCGGCCTCGCTCGGCGGCGACCCGCACGGCGACGGTCGCGGTCGAGAGCGTCACCCCGGCGAAGAAGGCGAGGCTCTGCACGAGCGCGAAGAGGTCGCCGAAGCGCTGGAAGTCCACCAGGGAGAAGGCCACCATCCCGTACTCGTGAACGGCGAGCGGGATCGCCAGCCGGCCGAGATCGTCGCGTCGGAGCCGCGCCGCCGACGCCGCGAAGACGACGAGCCCGACGACGCCCGCGGCGACGAGCCACAAGTGGCCCTTGCAGCCCATCGCGAGCACCTGCACGAGTCGCGAGAACGCGCTCCCGCCGCCCCCTTCGCCTTCGAAGGCCGCGGCCCCGCGGGCGAAGGCCGAGCCGACGAGCTGTCGGAGCGCCGCCGGGAGGGCGCCGGCCGCCCCGAGCCAGGTCGCCGTCACCGCGGCGACGGCAAAGCCTCCGGCGATCACGCGCAGCGGCGCCCGCGCGACGCGGTGGCGGGCGGTGATCGAGGCGAGCAGGACGCCGATCGCGGCGAGCCCGGCGATCTGCCAGTCGAGCGCGGCGAGCGCCCCGGCCGCCCCTGCGAGCGCCCAGCACTCGGCGTCGGCGAGCAGCGCGGCCGCGAGCGCGAAGAGGTTCATCGAGATCTTCGGGAACGGCCCGATCGAGGGGAGCACGCCGAGCAGCGGGAAGCCGAGGTAGGCGAGCAGTCCCGCGAGCCCGGCCGCGCCGTCCCCGAGCCGGAGGCGGCGGTGGACGGCGAAGAGCAGCAGCCCGGTCGCGGCCGCGATCGCGAGGCTGCCCGTCCGCATCGAGGACAGCGGGTCGGCGCCGATCGGCGCGCCCGTCCGGATGAAGGCCGCGCCGAGCATCGTCGACAGCGGTGTCCGGTTGTCGAAGAAGTCGCGGTGGGGAACGTCGCCCGCGGCGGCGAGCGCGGAGAAATAGGCGGAGACGCGTACGTCGGTCGAGATCGCCCGCCCGAGTCCGAAGCTCGAAACGTGGGCCGCGACGAGTCCCGTCGCGATCACGGCCACGACCCCTCTCGACCGGGCCCACGACGCGCCCGGGGGCCGGCCGCGATCCGTCGCCCGCGCAAGCGCGTCGCCCACCCGGCCGGCCTATCCGATCGACGTCGGGCGTGCCACCGGGGAGGCGGGGTTGTCGATCGATCGCGGCCGCTGGTATGCGCAACCGTGGCGGCGAACGCCGGGAGGTCCCTCGCCGGGACGATGCCGTCGGGGGCGGCGAGCCCCGCTCCCGCGGGAGCCGCGCGTCCCGGCCGACGCGCCGTACGACGCCCCCGTTCGGTGCAGGCGATCGCGGTCGCTTCGCTCGGGCTGCTCGTCGCGTTCTCGGGCGGCTGCGACGCAGGCCCCGCCGGCGACGCGGCGCACGCCCCGGGTGGCCCGTCGCCCGGCCTCGCTTCCGCCGCGTCCCCGGCCGTCGCACCGTCCGCGTCGCTCGCGCCCGTCGTGCCGGCGGCGAGTCCCGCCGCGGCGGTGCTGCCGCCCGACGAGGTCGCCCGGCTGAAGGCGCTCGGCTACGTCGACGTCGCCGAGGACGCGGCCGGCGGCTCGGGCGTCGTCCGCATCGACCGCGCGAAGATGCAGGACGGCTACTCGCTGTTCACCAACGCCTTCACCTGCTCGGCGCAGATCGTCGACGTCGACGGCCGGGTCGTCCACGAGTGGTCGCGGCAGCCGTGCTTCCGCTGGGACAACACGACGCTGCTGCCCGACGGCGACCTGCTCGTGGTCGGGCGCGACCGGCCCGACGAGAAGCGCCGGGGAGGGCGCGCCACGCGCTGGGAGCAGGGCCAGCACCTCGCGCGGCTCGCCTGGGACGGGACCGTGCGCTGGGAGAAGCGCCTCCATGCGCACCACGACGCCGAGCCCACGCCCGACGGGCGCGTCTCGGTGCTGTTGGGCGAGGACCGACGAATCCCGGAGGTCGACCCGACCGACGACGTGGTGACCGACGTGCTCGCGATCCTCTCTCCCGCGGGCGAGGTCGTCGAGGAGGCGCAGCTCTACGACATGCTGCGCGCCGCGCCCGGCTTCGTCGTCCAGCAGCGCCCGAAGAAGGGCGAGGCGAACTCCGACCTCCTGCACGCGAACGCGATCGACTGGATGCGAAGCCCCGAACTCGCCGCGCGCGACCCGCTCTACGCGATCGGCAACGTGCTG
>JAFMJW010000361.1 GCA_017853315.1 Alphaproteobacteria bacterium | reverse complement strand
CGCCGATCGACACGATCTCGTCGCCGTCGGCGACGCGGGCGAACCGTCGACCGGCCCGGGTCGTCACCGAGAGGTCGGGGGCGGCCCGGAAGCCATACCCCTGGCGCGAGGCGACCAGGATCACCCGCGTCTCGTCGACGAGTTCGACGACCTCCTTGCCGCCGAAGAGGTCCTGCTGTCCACGGGACCTGGCCTTCCGACCGCTCTCGGCCGGGGCCTCGGGCTCCGCCTCCGTGCCGCGCCCGGCGACCAGCGCGCTCGTGACGACGCGCTCGCCGTCGGCGAAGCGGAACATCGACTGGACCGGCTCGCCGTACCCGGTCGTCGCGGGCACGTCGGCGACCGGCACGACGTAGACGACGCCCCGGGTCGAGAACAGCGCGACGCGGTCGCGGGTCGACCCGGCGAGCACCGAGGCGAGCGCGTCTCCCTCGCGCAGGCGCGCGGTCGACGGATCCTTCAGCTCGCGCACGCGCCGGATCCAGCCGTCGCGCGACAGCAGCACCGTCGCCTCCTCGTGGACGACGTAGGCCTCGGGGTCGTAGGCGAGCTCCTCGACTCCTCCCGCGTGGACCTTCGTGCGCCGCTTGTCGCCGTAGGTCTTGCGGACCTCCAGCAGCTCGGCGCGGATCAGCTTCCAGCGCTCGGACTCCTTGCGCAGGAGCTTCTCGACCTCGGCCAGGCGCTTCTTCTTCTCGTCGCGCTCGGCCCGGATGCGCCCGATCTCGAGGCGGGCGAGGTGGTAGAGACGCAGCTCGAGGATCGCGTCGGCCTGGATCTCGTCGAGCCCGAAGGCCGCGATGAGTTTCGCCGCCGCGTCGGCCTTGTTCTCGGAGCGCCGGATGATGCGGATCGCCTGGTCGAGGTCGTCGTAGACCAGCACGAAGCCGTCGAGGACGTGGAGGCGCTCGAGGAGCTTGCGCTTCTCGTGCTCGAGCCGCCGGGTCACCACGGTCATGCGGAAGTCGAGGAAGTGGCGACAGAGCTCCCGCAGCGACACGCGCGCGGGCTGCCCCAGCGGGCTCACGTCCGACGGCACGAGGCAGGTCAGGTTCACGTTGAACGAGATCTGCAGGTCGGTGTGCTTGAAGAGGTAGGCCATCGCGACCTCGGGCTCGGCGTCGGCCTTCAGCTCGAGGACGATGCGGACGTCGGTGGTCGACTCGTCGCGCACGTCGACCACCTGCGGCAGCTTCCGCTCGATGATCTGCTGGGCGACCTGCTCGACGATCGACGCCTTGTTCGCGGTGTAGGGAATCGAGGTGACGACGACCTGCCGGCGGCCGCGCGGGAGATCCTCGACGCGGTAGGTGCCGCGCACCTTGAGCGGGCCCTGGCCGGTCTCGTAGACCGTGCGGACCTCGGCCCGGGTCGACAGCAGCTCGCCGCCGGTCGGGAAGTCGGGGCCCTTCACGTGCTTCAACAGGCCCTTCACGTCGATGTCGGGTTCGTCGACCATCGCGACCAGCGCGTCGATCACCTCGCCCAGGTTGTGCGGCGGGATGTTCGTCGCCATGCCGACCGCGATGCCGGTCGACCCGTTCATCAGGAGTTGGGGCAGCCGGCTCGGCAGGACCACCGGCTCTTCGAGCGTCGCGTCGTAGTTCGGGCGCCAGTCGACGGTGTCCGACCCGAGGTCCGAGAGCATCTCCTCGGCGATCGCCGTGAGCTTGGCCTCGGTGTAGCGGTAGGCGGCCGCCTCGTCGCCGTCGAGGGAGCCGAAGTTGCCCTCGCCGTGGACCAGCGGGTAGCGCAGCGAGAAGTCCTGGGCCATGCGGACCATCGCGTCGTAGGCCGCCGTATCGCCGTGCGGGTGGTACTTGCCGATCACCTCGCCGACGATCTGCGCGCTCTTGCGCGGCTTGGCCCCCGCGACGAGGCGCAGGTTCTGGAACATCGCGTAGAGGATGCGCCGCTGCACGGGCTTCAGCCCGTCGCGGACGTCGGGCAGCGCGCGCGAGGTGATGACCGACAGCGCGTAGGACAGGTAGCGGTGCTCCGCCTCCGCCCTGAGATCCGCCTTGCCTGGCTCGCCGCTCATCGACCGCCCCTCCCCGGGATGATTGCCGGCTCCCTCCTAGGACGCGCGGGAGGATTTCGCCAGAGCCCGCGCTCGCGCAGCCCCCGCGCACGATTCCCCGACATGGCAGGTCCGGGGGGGCTCTGGTAGCCGAAGCGGGTGCAGGCTGAAGCAACAGGAACCGAGTCGAAGGCCGCCCGCCGGGCGGACGTCCGCAACATCGCCATCATCGCCCACGTCGACCACGGCAAGACGACGCTGGTCGACGCGCTGCTCCGCCAGAGCGGCGTCTTCCGCGCGAACGAGAACGTGGCCGACCGCGTCATGGACTCGAATGCCATCGAACGCGAGCGGGGCCTCACGATCCTCGCGAAGAACACCGCGATCCGCTGGGGCGACGTGGGCATCAACATCATGGACACACCGGGCCACGCCGACTTCGGCGGCGAGGTCGAGCGCACTCTCGCCATGGTCGACGGCGTGCTGCTGCTCGTCGACTCTTCCGAGGGACCGCTGCCGCAGACGCGCTTCGTGCTGCGCAAGGCGCTCGAGCGCGGGCTCCACCCGATCGTCTGCATCAACAAGATCGACCGCGCCGACGCGCGCATCGCCGAGGTGCTCGACGAGGTCTACGGGCTGTTCATCGACCTCGACGCGACCGAGGAGCAGCTCGACTTCCCGGTCGTCTACACCAACGCGCGGGCCGGCACGGCGACGCGCGATCTCGCGAAGCCCGGCGAGGACCTGCGGCCGCTGTTCGACCTGGTCGTGGGGCAGCTGCCGGGGCCGCTCGTCGAGTCCGGGGCTCCGACCCAGTTCCAGGCGAACAACCTCGACTACGACGAGTACGTGGGGCGCCTCGCGCTGGGGCGGATCGTCGCGGGCGAGCTCGCGACCGGCACGAGCTACGCGCTCGTCG
>JAFMJW010000360.1 GCA_017853315.1 Alphaproteobacteria bacterium | reverse complement strand
GTCGCCCTGCTCGCGATTCCGGGCGCCGCGGTGCTGACGATCGCGGCAGGTGCGATCTTCGGGCTCGTGCGAGGCACGGTGCTCGTCTCCTTCGCGGCGACCGCCGGAGCGCTGCTGTCGTTCCTCGCCTCGCGCTACCTGTTTCGCGACGCGGTGGCCGCCCGGTTCGGCGACCGCCTGCGCGCGGTCGACGAGGGCATCGCGCGCGACGGCGCGGCCTACCTGTTCGGGCTCCGGCTCGTCCCGGTGTTCCCCTACTTCCTCGTGAATCCCCTGGTCGGGCTCACCGCGCTGCCGGCGCGGACGTTCGCCTGGGTGAGCCAGCTCGGCATGCTGCCCGCGACCGTCGTCTACGTGAACGCGGGGACCCGGCTCGCGGACGTGCGGTCGATCGACGGCATCCTCTCGCCGGGGACGGTGCTCGCGTTCGCCCTGCTCGGGGCGCTGCCGTTCGCGGCGAAGTGGATCGCCCGGACGGTCGGGTCCGGGGCGGGGGCCGCGTCGTGAAGGGCCTCGGGCGGGAGCCGACCGGCCCCCCCGAGCTCCCGCTCTTCTCGTTCGACGTCGTCGAGATGCTGGAGCGGCTCCGGGTCGAGATGGGCGTCGCGGACGTCGGCCCCGTCACCCTGACGATGCGACCGGAGAACACGCTAGCCTTCATCCGGACGCGGGAGGGGCTCCGCGGCGGCGACATCCACGTCCACTCGATGCTGAACCGCCCCGACACGCCGAAACAGGTGATCGAGCACGTCCTGCGCCACGAGTTGATCCACCTGCTCGTGGCACCGCGGAAAGTCGACGGGAAGTTCACGGTGCACCCCCCCGAGTTCTGGGAGCACGAGCGTCGGCTCGTTCCCTGGGCGGGGCTCTCCTGGGGCTGGCTCGCGTTCGCGCTCTACGAGGTGATCCGGCGGGACGAGGAAGCGGAGTGCATCCGGGTGAAGAGGGGCTGGAAGCGACTCTTCCGGCACGCCTTCCCGAGCTGGGCGCTGGTCGAGGAGATCCCGGTCGATCCCGGGGCGAATCTCGACTCGATGGACGGGCTGATCGGCCGCGCGACGGTCGCCCCGCTCCCGACCGTGCGCCCGTGAGTCCTGCTCGCGTGGAGAGGCCGCGGCCGCCCGTCACCTCCTCGGGGTGGGAGGCACGGCAGGAGGCACCGCCCGTGCCGGAGGTTCGCGACCCGTCGCCGGTCTCGCGCGTCGGGGTCGACCGCCCTCTCGGCGCGCGCGCGGCGGCGCTCGCCGCGGTGCTGCTCGCGTCGGTCGCGCCCGCGATCACCGCGCCCGGCGCGCGCGCGGAACCGCCCGCGGCTGCGACCTCGACGGAGGCCGCGCTGGGCGGCTCGTCGCCCGACGCATCCTCCGCCGGTCCGCTCGAGGCGGAGCCTCCGCCACGGGGCGACTCCACCCGGGGCGCCGGCCGGCGCCGCGTCTCGATCGCGCTCGGCGAGGGGCTCTCGGTCGCCGTCCGGCGCCTCGGCATGCGCTGGTGGCTCGAGGACGGGCTGAACTACGAGCTCCGCCGCACCCCCGTCGCCCCCGGCCGCTTCGGGCTCCCGGTCGACTCGGTCGAACTCGCCGGGCGCTTCGGGCTTCGACTCTCCACGGACGTCGGGGGCTTCTTCCCCCGGGGCGACGTGCCCGACCCGGGCACGCGCTTCGAGGTGCGGCGCGCCTTCCTCTACGCGACCGGGGAGTTCCGCCTCCTGCGGCCGGTCTTCTACAGGCTCTCCGCCGGCGGCATCGGCGACCGTCCCTATTGGGACGATCTCTACGTCGGCCTGCGCGACGTCCCGTGGCTCGGCACCGTGCGCGTCGGCCAGTTCGACGCGCCGATGTCGCTCGAGCTGCTCTCGGGAAGCTCGAACTCCCGGTTCATGGAATACGGGGCGCCGGTGCAGGCGTTCGCCGCGTCTCTGAAGGTGGGGATCGAGTCGCACCGCCACCGGCGCGACGGTCGAGCGACCTGGACGCTCGGCGTGTTCCGCGACGGCCAGCGGGCCGACGTCGGCGACGACACCGACAGCCCGCTGCGCATGGTCGGCCGTGCCACCGGCCTCGTCGTCGATCCCGGCGAGGGCGACGGATGGCTCGTCCACGCCGGAGGCAGTGCGAGCTTCGTGCTCTCGACCGGCGACCGGGTGCGCTACCGCTCCCGCCCCGAGAGCTTCCTCGTCGGCTACCTCGTCGACACCGGCGACATCGACACTCGGACCGCCTACCCCGTGGGCGCGGAACTCGCCGTCACCCGCGGACCGTTCACCGCCCAGTCCGAGTGGCTCGGCGCCTGGGTCGATGCGACCGACGTCGGCGCGCTCGGCTTCGGCGGCGTCTACGGCTACGTCGGCTGGAGCCTGACCGGCGAGAGGCGGCCCTACGACCGCCACGCCGGACGCTTCTCGGCGCCCTTGCCGCGACGCGACTTCCGGCCGTTCGAGGGCGGGTGGGGCGCATGGGAGGTCGCGGGGCGCTTCTCCTGGGTCGACCTGAGCGACGGACCCGTCCGCGGCGGCCGCATGGTCGTCTGGAGCGCCGGCGTGAACTGGACCTGGAACCGGTGGATCCGCATCCTCTTCGACGGACAGTCGGCACGCACCTGGGACGGCCCACGGGCCGGACGTCTCGGGATCCTGCAGGCGCGGTTCCAGCTCGTGATCTGAGGCCCCCCTCGATCGCGCCGAGCCGAGCCGGACACGACGCCCGCACGAGGCCGTCCCCGCACCGCGTCGGCCCGGTCGGGTGCTATGGAAAGACCCGGGGATCGCATGGACCGCGCCGTTCTGTTGGTCGCGAGCGAACTGGCCGAGGGGAATGCCGCCTCGTCGCTGGCGGTACGGCTGCACCGGATCGGGCGCTCCGAGAGGATCGACCTGCTCGTCATCGGCCTCGTCGAGCCCGCCGCCGTCGCCGGGCTCCCGCCGACGGTCCGTCTCCATCGCCCGC
>JAFMJW010000091.1 GCA_017853315.1 Alphaproteobacteria bacterium | reverse complement strand
GCGCCGGCGACGTGCCGGACTTCGACCAGGTAGGTGAACGACTCGGACGTCCCGCCCTGGTCCGCTCGACTCACGACGACCTGGTCGAGCGCGCCCGTGCCCATGGTCGACGAACCGAGGAGGGTCGAGCAGTCGGAGTACACGTACAGGTCGTAGTCGACTCCCGGGGGTGACTGGAGGCTGACCCGGTGCTTCAGGGTGCTGCCGCACTGGGAACTCGAGCAGTCCTGCGCCCCGGCGCGGAACCATTTCGAGGTCCGCCCCGACTGGGATGCGAAGGCGGTGAAGACGCCGCTGCAGCAACTGAGCGAAAGGTAGCCGCACCCGTACTGCTCGTCGGCGCAGGCCGAGCCGAGGTCGAGCGCGGTCGCGCAGGCGTTCGCGGCGGCGTCGTGCTTCACCTCGCAGCCGCTCGCATCCGAGTCGTCGCAGTTCGACGCGCCCGCAGCGCAGCTGGCGATGGTGCAGTCGCCGGCCGCGCAGGCCCCGACCGCATTCGCGGGCTCGCAGGTGGCCCCGCACGCCCCGCAGTTCGAGAGGTCCGTCACCAGGTCGCGACACTTCCCTGCGCAGCAAGCTGCGGACAGGCACTGCCCGCCGACCACGCACGACTGCCCGTCGACCAGCTTGCAGAGCCCGGCCTGGCACCCGAAGCCCGGCCCGCACTGTGCATCCGACGTGCAGCCCGAGGGCGGCGTGGCCGTCGCCACGGGACACGGCGTCGCCCCTGGGGTCGGAGTCGGCCCGGCCTGCACCGACGCGACGACGTCGTCCGCGCACTGGGCGAGATGACCGCGGACCGAGTCGACGTCTCCGGACGTCGGGCAGTCGGCACCGAAACGCGCCTCGGCGAACGCGTAGGACTTCGAGAGCGCGTCGTCGCACTTGGCGACGGCCCCGCTGCGCTTCTGCAGGTCCGACGGCGTGCGTGCGGACTTCGCGTAGGCCGAATCGGCCTTGCCGCGGCACTGGTAGTACGAGGTGGCCGCCTTGAGCTTCGCGGACTCGCAGAGGCTCGCCGACGAGGCCGCGAGCGCCGAGGCGGGAGTGACGACGGCCACGAGGGCCGCGAACACGAGTCGCGTGACCATGCCGATCTCTCCTCCCGCGGGCCGAACCGGTCCCGCCGCGGATTCTTGCATGAAGAGGAGGGGCGGGAAACCACGACCTCCCGTCGCCGGCGCTCCGGAGAGGGGACTCGACGACCGGGGCGCGCCTCGATCCGGGGTCGGGGTGAGGTCGGCGAAGACGCCCGACCACGGACCCGGGTCCCCGCCGACGAACGGACGCCTCCCGCCGACGCGCCGGGGGGGGCCGCGAAGGAACCTGCTTGCCCGCCCCCGCGCCCAGCGACTAGAGCGGAGGCGTGATCCCGCCCCTCGCCCGCGGGCGACGCTCCGTCGTCCTCCTTGCTCTCGCCGCGCTCGCCGGGGGCTGCGCCAACGAGAGCAGCGCGCCGGTCGGGCACGCCGAGGATCGACGCGAGCCCTGCGCCGCGCGGGACGAGCTCCGCAGGCCGCTCTTCGGCGACCTCCACGTGCACACGACGCTCTCCTTCGACGCGCACGCCTTCGAGGTCCGCGTGACTCCCGACGAGGCCTGGCGCTTCGCGCGCGGCGACGGCGTGATGCTTCCGCCCCTCGACGCCGAGGGGCGCCTCACCCGCAACGTACGGATCGACCGGCCGCTCGATTTCGCGGCGCTCACCGACCACTCGGAGTTCCTGGGCGAAGTCGAGACCTGCACCACGCCCGGTTCCGCCGCGTACGACTCCGAGACCTGTCGCACCTACCGCGAGGCACCCGACGTGACCGGCACCGGCCTCTTCGGCATCCAGGTCGCCTCCGAGAACCCGCGGCGCTACCCGGACGTCTGCGGCGAGGACGGGCTCGGCTGCTCGGACGCCGCGTCCGCCGTCTGGCAGCGCGTGCAGGAGGCCGCGGAGGCGGCCTACGACCGCAGCTCGCGCTGCGAGTTCACGAGCTTCGTCGCCTACGAGTACACGGCCGCGACCGGCGCCAGCACGAACCACCGCAACGTGATCTTCCGCAACGCGCGGGTGCCCTTCCCCACGACCTACTTCGAGCAGCCGACGCCCCAGGGTCTCTGGGCCGAGCTCGAATCGACCTGCCTCGACGCCGGGACGGGCTGCGACGTACTCGCCATCCCGCACAATCCCAACGAGAGCAACGGCAACATGTTCCGCGTCGAGTACCCGGGAGCGACCGGGCCGCAGGCGGAGCGCGAGCAGGCCGCGTTCCGCGCCCGCATGGAGCCGCTGCTCGAGATCTTCCAGCACAAGGGCGACTCGGAGTGCCGCAACGGCCTCTCGGGCATCGTCGGCGGCGCCGACGAACAGTGCGAGTTCGAGAAATGGACGCGTCCCGGGCCCCAGGACTGCGGCGACGGCACGGGCACGCTCGGCTCGGCGAACTACGGCTGCTACTCCCGCCGCGACTTCCTGCGCGGCATCCTGCTCGAGGGTCTGAAGGAAGAGGCGCGGATCGGCGAGAATCCCTACCGCCTCGGCGTGATCGCGAGCACCGACACCCACAACGGCACGCCCGGGCACGTCGCCGAGGACGAGTTCGGCGGCCACCGCGGCACCGACGACGACGGCCCGGAGAAGCAGCTCGGCACCGGCGTCATCACCGCGGGCGGCATCGCCTACGACCCCGGCGGGCTCGCGGGCGTCTGGGCCGAGGAGAACTCCCGCGACGCGATCTTCGACGCGCTCCGACGTCGCGAGACCTTCGGCACGAGCGGTCCGCGGATCGCGGTGCGACTGTTCGCAGGCGCGGACCTCTCACCCGAACTGTGCTCGGACCCCGAGATGGTGCGCCACGCCTACGAGCGCGGCACGCCGATGGGCGGCGCGGTCCCGGCGACCGACGCGCCACCGCGCATCCTCGTGAGCGCGCTTCGCGACGCCGGCACGCCGGATCGCCCCGGCACGCCGCTCCAGCGCATCCAGGTCGTGAAGGGCTGGATCGACCGCGAGGACGGGCTCCCGCACGAACGGGTGTTCGACGTCGCGGGCGACGCCGGCAACGGTGCGAGCGTCGACGAGGCGACCTGCGAGACGAGCGGCCCCGGCGCCGACTCGCTCTGCGCCGTCTGGACGGACCCCGACTGGGATCCGCGCGAGCGCGCCTTCTACTACGCGCGCGTGCTGGAGAATCCGACCTGCCGCTGGAGCGCGTGGACCTGCAACCGGCTGCCGGCCGCCGAGCGACCGGCGGCGTGCAACGATCCCTCGGTGAAGCGCACGCAGCAGGAGCGCGCCTGGACCTCGCCGGTGTTCGTCGACGCGAGGTCCTGACGCGGGGCGAGTCGCGCGACGGAGCGTCGCGCGACCCGCGCGGGGATCCTCCCTGCCGTTTCCTCGTCCCGGGCCGCCGGCCTCAGCCCGCCGACCCGACCGTCGCCGAGGCGCGTGCCTCCGAGGGACCGGGCGGGGTCGCACCTGCGGGTGCCGCGGCCGGGGCCAGCCCCGGGTCGCCTCCGCCCGAGGGCGGCGACGACGGCTGCGACGGGGCGGTCGGCGCGGAAGGGGCGGCCGGGGCCGATCCCGGCACGAGGAAGATCGGCGACGACCACGCGCGCTCCTCGACCGGCGACAGGCAGTCGTCGTCCCAGGCCGTGCGGTAGTCGCCGAAGCACGGACGCGCCTTCACGCAGTTGCCGTTCTCGTCGTAGTCGCAGCGGAGCGCCTTGCCGTTCACGGCCGGCGTCGGCTCCTGGATCGCGCGCACGTAGTAGGTCACCTCGCGCGATCCCGGCACGAAGTCCGGATCCTCGAACTCGACCACGCAGCCGGACGGGTCGTCCGGGCAGTCGATCTTCTTCCAGGGGTCCTGGATGAGCGGGGCGACCGGCTCGCCCTTCTTCACCTGCGGGCGGATGCGCACGACCTCGATGCGGCTGATCCTGCGACGCAGGTCGCTCGGGTTGTAGCACTCGCCGCGACAGAGGTACTCGAGGCGATCGGCCGGCAGCGACTGCCGGGTGAAGTCCGGGCAGCCCGGCTTCTGCTCGAAGGAGCCCGCGGCGCGCACGCGGAAGCGCGGCGTCTCGCCGACCTTCGCCTCCGAGCCCATCGGCGCCCGGCCGTCGGGACCGTTCAGCAGGTCGAACCAGAGCAGGATGCGGTCGCCGCTCGTCGCGTAGACCTCGCGACGCTCGAGCGAGTTCCAGATCGAGTCGCGGTCGCGTCCTTCCGAGTGCACCGCGACGAGACCGCCCGTCAGGAAGAACGACGCCTGGCGCTCGAAGTCGACGAGCTGGAAGAACTGGAGGTCGCGCCGGGTCGGGTCGAAGGGCACCGACTCGGGCGTCCGCGGCGGGTCCTTGCCCGCGAGGCGTTCGTGCGCGGCCTGGGTCGGGGCGCCGGTCACCTCCGTCATCTGGTGGCGATCGTATTCCTTGTAGCCGGTCCCGGGGCGCGCGGAGTGGTTGTCGCTGGACCCGATCATGCCCCAGCGGAAGCGCCTGGGCGGACCCGGCTGGTCGAAGTTGCCGATCGCGAGGCCATACTGCACCGAGTCGCCCGGACGCAGCTGGAAGGTCGGCAGGAAGCAGTCCTTGCACTGACCGCAGTCCTTCCACTCCTCGGGGCGTGCGCCGGGCACCGTGATGTAGCCGGCCGGACCGGCTGCGAGGTGATTGCGACGCGCGGCCTCGACGCGCCGCTCGCACTCCTCTCTCGGGATGTCGCCGCAGCGCTCGCGCACGAGCTCTCCCGCCTGCCAGCAGCACGGCAGGTAGTCGCGCGTCGGCGCGGGGCAGACCGCCGCGCCCTTCTCGTCGAACGCGATCTCCTTGAAGGGACGGAACTCCTCGGAGTTGCCGTGTCCGGAGTAGACCTCGATCAGTCGCTGCTTCTCGGGGTCGTCCTGTGCGGCGGCGAGTTGCTTGTCGAGCGTGACGCCGGCCGGCGTGTAGAAACCCCAGGTCGTCCCGTGCGGGATGACGAGCGTCTCGAAGCCCCACTGCGAGAGCTTCTCGAAGAGCTCCTGCGGCGTCGCCGCGCTCTCCTGGCACTCGACCGGCAGCTTGCGCACGTCCACGCCGGCCGGGCACAGGTCGGTCTCGCGGACCTCGCGCTGGAACTCGCCGAAATCGAGGTAGCGCTGGCGGTTCGGCATGTCGGCGAGGACGAACTTGAGACGCTGCCAGAGCGGCGTCTCGTTCTTCAGCACGGTGAGCGCGGTCCCCGTGGCGGAGATCGGTCGGGCCGGGACCTTGCCTTCCTCGACGTCGCGGAAGATCACGTTCTTGTGGCCGTAGTGGTTGTCGGGCGTCGTCCCGACCTGCGTCCACTCCCAGCCGAGGAAGGCGACCGCGTCGGGATTCTTCGGGTCCCCCGCGAGCGCGTTGCACTGCCGGATCGAGTCCTTGGTCTCCTTCCAGAGCCGCGGCGAGAGACCTTCGGCGTGGTCGGTGATGCTCCAGAAGTCGAGCCCCGAGCAGAAGCGGGCGAAGTCGCAGGCGTCGGCCGGCGGGTGCGCGCCCTCGCCCTGCAGAAGCGGCAGGCTGCGCTGGAAGGCGTCGGCCGAGAACGTCGTGTGCACGTGCAGGTCGCCGAACAGGATCTGCTTCGACGGTGCCGCCTCCGGGGCCGCCGTCGCACCGGCGCCCGAGGAAGCCAACTTCGACGCGGTCGCCTTGTCGGCGCCCGATCGAGCGGACAGCACCTCGGCCGGAACCCGGACCGCAGTCGCGTTGCCCGCCGTTTCGCCCTTCCCGCCGCGGAAGATCGCGACGAAGAGCGCGGCGACGACGGCCGCGAGGGCGAGGAGCCCGAACAGCAATTTCCTGATCATGGTCGATGGTCCTCCGAGGCGGTCGTGCGCGTCAGCAGGTACCCGCATCCGCCGATCCCCGACCATAGAGCAGTCCGTGTGCCGATACCACCGCTCGCAGACCCGAGTCCCCGCGAGATCGCCCTTGCGGCCCCGTCCGCAGCGGGCCACTCTCCGGGCGTGGAAGCCACGGGCGCCGGAGCCGCGAGACGCGGAGCGTCGAGCACGCCGGCGACGCAGGGGAGGCTGCTCGCGCTTCCGCCCTTGCAGGCGGTGGCGCGTCTCGCCGCGCCGACCACGCTCGTCATGCTCGTCGCGGCGCTCTCGAACGTGCTCTACACGTGGTACGTGAGCCGGCTCGGGCCCGACGCGATCGCGGCCGTGTCGCTCGTCTTCCCGCTCTCGCTGGTCGCGATCACCGCGATGAACAGCGGGATCGGCGGCGGGTCCGCCTCGGCGATCTCGCGCGCGCTCGGGGCGGGCGACGAGGCCGCCGCCGACTCCGCCGCCGAGCACGGCCTCGCGCTCTCGTTCGTCGTCGGGCTCGCGTTCGCGGGACTCATGCTCGCGGCGGCGCGCACGGTGTTCGGCTGGATGGGTGGCGACGGCGTCGTGCTCGACCGCGCCGTGCCGTTCGCGCGCATCGTCTTCGGCGGTGCGACCGTCACCTTCCTCTCGGGGATGCTCGACTCGATCCTGCGCGGCGAGGGCAACGTGCGCGTGCCGGCGATCTGGTCGACCGCGTCGCTCGTCCTGCAGATGGCGGTCACGCCGCTGCTCGTGTTCGGCGCGGGGCTCGGGCTCCCCGGCGCCGCGATCGCGACGATCGCGAGCCAGGGACTCGCCACGGTGCCGCGGGCGATGCACGTGCTGGGCGGGCGCGGGATCGTCCATCCCCGCCCCTGGCCGCGGCACCCCTCGCGCGACACGCTGCGCGAGATCCTGCGCGTCGGCATCCCGGCTTCCCTCTCCACGACGATCAACTACGTCGGGATCATGGTCCTGACCGGCGTCGTCGCGCGCCTGGGCACCTCCGACCTCGCCGCCTACGGGCTCGGCACGAGGCTCGACTTCCTGCTCCTGTCGGTCGTCTTCGGCGTCGCGTCGGCCGTGCTCACGCTGGTCGGGCTCGCGACCGGAGCGGGCCGCCCCGATCGGGCCGTCGAGTACGTGCGCACCGCGACCGCGCTCATCGCGGCCCTCCTCGCCGTGCCGGCGGCGCTGCTCTGGTGGCGCCCCTCGCTCTGGACCTCGCTCTTCACCTCCGACCCGGGGATCCTCGCGGTCGGGGACGACTACTTCTCGCTGGTCGGTCCGTCCTACCCCTTCGTGGGCGTGTCGATGGTGCTGGCCTTCGCGTTCCAGGGGCTCGGCCGCGCGACCGCCCCGCTCGCCGTCATGGCGACCCGCGTGCCGCTCGTGCTCGCGACCGCGATCGCCTGCACGCGGTGGCTCGGGCTCGGGGAGCGCTCGGTGTTCGCGACGATCG
Source organism: Alphaproteobacteria bacterium (assembly GCA_017853315.1). GTDB lineage: Bacteria > Desulfobacterota > Binatia > UBA12015 > UBA12015 > REEB422. Next base: position 5,850 of record JAFMJW010000091.1, on the reverse strand, counting down.
CGGCCGGCAACGTGCTCGCGGCGGTCGTGCTCGGCGCGGCGTTCCTGCGGGTGCAGCGGCACCTCGCGACCGCGCGGGCGACGGACCCGGCGCAGGCCGCCGGCCCGGTCGATTCCCCGCCGGTCGAAGCCGCCTGAAGAGCCCACCGGCCCCGGCACGGCTCCGCGGCGCGGAGGTCAGGCGGCCTCGAAGGGAACGCTCTCGAAGCCGTGCACGTTGCTCATGTGCACGCGAACGCAGCGCGACTCGTCGACGCGGAAGGCGGGAAACGCGCGGGCGATCTCCTCGAGCGCGACCCGGCTCTCGAGCCGCGCGAGCGAGGCCCCGAGGCAGAAGTGGATGCCGTGGCCGAAGCCGAGCGCGGTCGGGATGCGGCGCTCCACGTCGAAGCGGTCGGCCTCGGGGAACTCGCGCTCGTCGCGGTTGGCCGATCCGGTGAGCAGCAGGATGCGGGAGCCCGCCGGGACCGTCTTTCCGTGCCACTCGACGTCGCGCGTCAAGGTGCGCCCCTGGTACTGCGACGGCGAGGTGTAGCGGAGCACCTCCTCGACGGCGCCGGGAATCGCCGCCTCGTCCGCGCGCAGCTTCGCCCACTGGTCGGGGTGGCGGGAGAAGAGGACGGCGGCGTTCGCGAGCAGCTTCGTCACGGTCTCGTTGCCGGCCGCGCCGAGCAGCGCGCAGAAGCCGACGATCTCGCCGTCGGAGAGCCGGGTCGAGCCGCCTTCGTCGGCCTCCACCTCGACCTCGAGCAGGGCCGAGACGAGGCCGTCGTTCGGCGCCTTCCGGAGTGCCGCGACGAGTTCGAACCAGTAGCGATGGAGTTCGATCGAGGCCTCGATCGCGCGGGCCGGCAGGACGGGCGTGTCGCGGTCGCGCTCGAGCGCCCGGTCCATCCAGGCGCGCAGCCGGCGGCGGTCGGCCGACGGCACGCCGAGCATCGTGAAGATGACCTCCATCGGCAGCGGAGCCGAGAACTCGCGCACGAAGTCGCCGCCGCCCGCCGCGTGCAGCGGCTCGAGCAGGGAGCGGACGGTGTCGCGGACGAAGGGCTCGAGGGCGGCGACCCTGCGCGGGGTGAACACCCGGCTCACCAGCCGGCGCAGCCGGTCGTGCCGCGGCGGATCGAGGAAGATCATCATGGGCGTGATCTCGAACATCCGCGGGTCCATGCGCTCGAGCGTCGTGCCCTCGGCCGAGCTGTAGGTCTGCCAGTCGAGCGAGGCGTCGAGGACGTCGCGGAAACGCGAGAGCGCCCAGAAGTCGAGGGCGTCGTTGCGGTAGAGCGGCGCGTGGTCGCGCAGGTGGCGATAGACGGGGTACGGATCCTCGTGGAACTCGTGCGAGAACGGGTTCAACTCCACGGCGAGGCCTCCCGCCGGGAGCGAGGGCGCGCCGGCCTGCTCGCCCCGGCACTCGCGCCTCCCGCGAGCAGGTTCATGCGCCGTGTCCCGTCGCCGCGGCGCCGGCCGCGCCCGGCGCAAGACGGGCCAACGCGTCGAGGTCGATGCGGTAGAGCTCGGCCGCGTTGCGCGACAGGATCGCCTCGCGCTGCTCGGAGGTGAGGGCCGCGCCGTGCTCCGCCAGCATCTGCTGCGACCACGGCCAGGTCGAGTCGCTGTGCGGGAAGTCGTTCGCCCACAGCAACCGGTGCCAGTCGAGCATGTCGACGCTGCGGAACGCGACCCAGTCGTCCTGGAAGGTCGTGTAGATGCCGGAGGCGAACCACTCCGACGGCAGGCGCGTGAGTTCCTGCCCCGCCGGAAGCCAGTTGCGGTGGCGCTTCCAGGCGTGGTCCATCCGGTACATGAAGTGCGGCACCCAGCCCGCGTCGGCCTCGACGCAGACGACGCGCAGCCGCGGGTGGCGCTCGAACACGCCGCCCAGCACCAGCATGCCCATGATGTCCTGGCAGCCGCGGATGACCCCGAGGAAGCCGTTCATCTTCGGTCCGCGTCGGGTCGCCGTGACGAAGTCGCGGCCGGTCAGGATGTGGAAGGCGAGCGGCAGGCCGATCTCGATCGCGGCCTCCCAGAACTCGTCGTACTCGGGCGCGTCGTAGTCCGCGACGACCGGGTTCGCGGGCATCATGACGCCGCGGAGCCCGAGCGCCGCCATCGCCTCCAGGTCGCGAATTCCCTCTTCGGGCGTGCGCATCGCGGTCTGGCCGACGCCGAGCAGGCGCGCGGGCGCGTGCGCGCAGTAGGCGGCGATCCAGCGGTTGTACGCGTCGAAGCAGGCCTTCTTGTAGTCGGGGTCGGGGTGGTTGCAGAGCACCATGCCGACGGTCGGGTAGATCACCTCGGCCGCGACCCCGTCGCGGTCCTGGTCGAGGAGCCGGGCGGCGGGATCCCACCCGCCGCGATGCAGCTCCTCGAAGCGCGTGCCCATCATGCGGATCTGCTCGGGCGGCTTGCCGGCGGCGGCGACGATCCCGAGCGGGACGGGCGTCTTCATCCCGTCGATCACGTAGACGTCGCCCGCGCTCTCGACGTGGTGGACCCGCGGTACGCGGTCGCGGAAGGCCGGCTCGACGTCGTCCCAGGCGTGGGGCGGCTCGGTCACGTGCGAGTCGGCCGAGATGACGGGTGGTCTCACGATCGGGTCCTCCGCGCCCCTGCCGCTGCGGTCGGGCTTCGCCGGACGGGCACCGACGCCGCGCGACCGCCCGCAGCGGGCTCTCGCGACCCTATGGCCCGGCCCACGCGGCCAAGGCAAGCCGGGCGCGCGCCGGCGCCGAACGGGATCGCCGAGGTGCGACAATTCGCCCCCTTGAAGCCCCGGGGGCCTCCAGTACTCCGACAGTCGGCTCCATGAATTCGTTCGTCCCGTCTCGCCGCGGCATGCGCGGCCGCCCCCGGAGCGCCGCGACCCTCCTGCTGCTGCTCCTCGTCTCGCTCGCCGGGGCGCCCGCCCGGGCCTGCGACGTCTGCGTCGCCTACACGCCGTGCGACGAGTGCGACGTGCACCGCGCCATCGACGAGACGCGCTCCCGGCTCGGCCTGCGCCTCGGCTTCTTCGAGCAGTACACGCAGTTCCGCACCGAGCAGCTGAACGGGAAGGAACAGCCGAACCCCTACGGCGAACACCTCTACAGCTCGATCTCGCAGGTGCTGGTCGGCTGGCAGTTCACGCGACGCTTCGGCGTGCAGGCGAACCTTCCCGTGATCGTCCGGAGCTGGCGACGCGTGCTCGGGGCCGGGGAGATCCAGACCAGCACGCGGGGCGGCATCGGCGACCTGGTCCTGCTCGGGAACTTCCTCGCCTGGGACAAGTCCGGCGACGACGGGCTCATCCGGTTCGATGCCATCGGCGGGCTCAAGCTTCCGACCGGCGACGCGGGGTTCCTCGCCGAGGAGATGGAGGAGGACGCGGTGGCCGACGGCCACGGTCTCGCCCGGCCCGCGCACGGAGACGCGGTCCCGAGCGGCGTGCACGGGCACGACCTCGCCTTCGGCACCGGCTCGGTGGACGGGTTGATCGGGCTCCAGGTCTTCGGCAGCTGGCACCGCCTCTTCGGCTCGGCCGTCGCCCAGTACAAGATCACCCGGACCGGCTCCTACGGCTACCGCTACGCGAACGACCTCGTCTGGTGGGGCGGCCCCGGCGCCTGGCTCGCGCTCGATCCGAAGTACACCTTCTCCGCGCAGGCGATCGTGTCGGGGGAGACCAAGGGGCAGGACGTGCAGAACGGCGTGAGTTACGACGACACCGGCATGACTTCCCTCTTCTGCGGACCGGCCTTCGCCTTCACCTGGGGGACCTCCGTCAACGCGGAAGTCGCCGCGGTCCTCCCGGTGGTGCTGAACAACACGGGCTACCAGATCGTGCCCGACTTCCGGCTGCGCGCAGCCCTGGTCTGGCGATTCTGAGCGGCGGGGCGAGCGGGGAGCCCGCGATGGCAGGAGCCGCCCTCGACCCGGCCGCCGCCGACCGCGACGCGGCGGCCCGGATCAATCTCTCCTGGCTGCTGCGCCTGCGCTGGGGCGCGGCGCTCGGGCAGCTCGCCGTGATCCTGGTCGCGTCGCGCCTGCCGGGAGTCGATCTCCCCGTCGCGACGCTGCTCGCCCTGGTCGCGCTCGGCGCAGCGAGCAACCTCGCCTGTGCCGCGTGGGCCGCGCGCGCCCCCCGGGTCGGCCCGGCCGCGATCGCGCTGCTGATGGCGTTCGACGTGCTCCTGCTGACCGGCCTCTTCCACTGGAGCGGCGGCGCGTCGAACCCCTTCACCTCGCTCTACCTGGTGAACATCGCGCTCGCGGCCGTCGTGCTGCCGACGGCGTGGACCTGGGCGCTGGTCGGGCTCGCGATCGCGTGCTTCTCGGGTCTCTTCCTCGACCCGCACGCGATGCACGCGATGCACGGCGGCGGGTCCGACGACGCGGGCCGCCTCCAGCTCCACCTGCGTGGCATGTGGGTCGCCTTCGCCGTCGCCGCAGGCTTCATCGTGTGGTTCGTGCAGCGCGTCGCCCGGGCCCTCTCCGCGCGCGAGCAGGAGCTCGACCGGGCGCGCACCGCGGTCGCGCGCAGCGAACGGCTCGCCTCGCTCGCGACGCTCGCGGCCGGGGCCGCCCACGAGCTCTCGACCCCGCTCGCGACCATCGCGATCGCGGCAAAGGAGCTCGAGCGCGAGCTCGACCGGGGCCAGGCGAGCGAGTCGGCCGTGGGGGACGTCGCGCTCATTCGCGGGCAGGTCGAGCGCTGCCGTGACATCCTCGTGCAGATGGCCGCCGAGGCCGGCGAGAGCACCGGCGAGGACTTCGCCTCCGTGTCCACCGCCGACCTCGTTAGGGCCTCGCTGCGCGGCATTCCCGAGCCCGACGGCGCGAGGCTCGACGTCGAGGAGGGCCCGGCGGCGACCGTGGTCGTCCCGGTCCGGGCGGTGGCGCAGGCGTTGCGCGCGGTGGTGAAGAACGCGCTCCAGGCCTCGCCCGCCGCGACCCCGGTCGAGTTGCGCGCGCGGCCGGCGGGCGGGCGCTGGGAGCTCGAGGTGCGCGACGCCGGCACCGGCATGGCGCCCGACGTGCTCGCTCGCGCCTTCGACCCGTTCTTCACCACGAAGGCGACCGGCCAGGGCATGGGGCTCGGCCTGTTCCTCGCCCGCGACGTGCTCGTCCGCGTCGGGGGCGACCTCGAGCTGCGCTCGCGCGAAGGTGCGGGCACGGTCGCGACGATCCGCCTGCCGCTCGCGGGCGGCTCCACCGGGGCCCACCCGTGAGCCACATCCTCGTCGTCGACGACGACCGGCTGCTGCGCGAGAGGCTCGCGCGCGCGTTCCGCGACCGGGGGCACGAGGTCGAGGTCGCCGAGGACGCCGACTCCGCCGCGGAGGTCGCGCGCCGGTCTCCGCCGGAGCGCGCCGTCGTCGACCTGCGGATGCCCGGGCGATCGGGTCTCGACCTGGTGCGCGACCTGCTCGCACTCGACCCCTCGATCCGGATCGTCGTGCTGACCGGCTACGGCAGCATCGCGACCGCGATCGAGGCGATCCGGATGGGCGCCACCTACTACCTCCACAAGCCGGCCGACGCCGACGAGGTGCTGGCGGCCTTCGACCGGGACTCGCAGGCCGGGGACGAAGCCGCGCGCACCGACCTCACGACCCCCTCGCTCGCCCGCGCGGAGTGGGAGCACATCAACCGGGTGCTCGCCGACTGCGGCGGCAACGTCTCCGAGGCCGCGCGCAGGCTCGGCCTGCACCGACGGTCGCTGCAGCGCAAGCTGCAGAAGTACCCGCCGTCGGAGTGAGTGCGGCGACGAGGTCGTCCGTGGTAGGAGTCCGGTCACGTCTCGGGCCGCTCCGCCCCGGCGAAGAATGGAGGTGACCGTGAAGACCGCTCGCACGATCCTGTTCGC